>NZ_CP029397.2:2400000-2717976 GCF_001704615.3 Acinetobacter defluvii | reverse complement strand
AATTAGCATGAATATATTACCCAGTGTAAATGCAATAGATTTTATTCCCCATCAAAAACCGATGGTGTTTATTGATGATCTGGTTGAGATCGGGGAAAATTATGCTGTGGCACAGTTAAGCATTCGCCCTGAACTCATGTTTTGTGAAGCACAAGGTTTGCCAACATGGTCAAGTATTGAGTTAATGGCACAAACCATCAGTGCTTATGCGGGTTCACAAGGTCAAGCGTTAGGGCAAGCACCCAAAATAGGATTTCTTTTAGGCACACGAAAATTACATTTACCTGTGTCATTTTTTGAAATGGACAAGATCGTGACAGTCCGAGCAGAACGCCAATATTTGCATGAAGGATTGGGACAATTTGCCTGTGAGATTTATTATCAAGGTTATACAATCAGCGCTATATTGAGTGTATATGAACCTGAATAACAACAGTAAAATTTAAAAGATTAGGATATGTGTGTGACAAGACGAATTTTAGTAACGGGGTCAAGCCGAGGTATTGGAAAAGCCATTGCATTACAACTCGCACAAGCAGGCTTTGATGTCACCGTGCATGCACGTTCCCGAAAAGCTGAAGCAGAGCAAGTAGTTGCTGAAATTCAAGCAATGGGGCGTAATAGTCATGCCTTGTTATTTGATGTGACTGAGCGCACTCAAGTTCAACAATTATTAGAACAAGACATTGCTGAACATGGTGCATTTTATGGCGTAGTACTCAATGCTGGTTTAACCCATGATGCAGCTTTTCCTGCATTGAGCGACAATGATTGGGACGAGGTAATTTCGACTTCTCTTGACGGTTTTTATAATGTCTTAAAACCAGTCATCATGCCGATGATTCGTTTGAAAAAAGGTGGGCGTGTTGTGACCATGTCTTCTGTTTCAGGCGTAATGGGTAATCGTGGGCAAGTGAATTATAGTGCAGCTAAAGCTGGATTGATGGGTGCAACGAAAGCATTGGCATTAGAATTGGCAAAACGTAAAATTACCGTGAATTGTGTAGCCCCTGGTCTGATTGAAACAGAAATGGTCAGTGAAGAAGTTCAAGCGCATGCTTTGAAAATGATCCCCATGCAACGTATGGGACAAGTAGATGAAGTTGCCAAAGTCGTAAAATTCTTATGTAGTGATGATGCTAGTTATATCACACGCCAAGTCATTTCAGTGAATGGGGGCTTGATCTGATGAAACGTGTTGTTGTCACTGGTATGGCGGGGATTACCTCATTGGGTGAAACCGCTGATGCGATTTTTGTACAATTTGATGCAGCAAAAAGTGGTATTCGTTATATGCCAGACTGGGAGGTTTTTGCGGACTTACGCTGTAAAATAGCGGGTCCAGTCGAGCATTTTGACATACCTAAGCACTTTAATCGTAAAGTCACTCGTGGTATGGGGCGTGTCGCTTTAATGTCTGTAATCAGTGCTGAGAAAGCATTGATTGATGCTGACTTATTAAATGATCCAATTCTGCAAAATGGCGAAACGGGTGTGGCATTTGGTTCTTCTGCTGGAAGTGTGGAAGCGGTTGCTGAGTTTGGTTCTATGTTAAATGAAAACAACATGAACAAAATGAATGCAACGACTTATATTCGAATGATGTCACATACCAGTGCAGTCAATATGACGGTATATTTCGGTTTAAAGGGACTGACTTTACCGACTTCAAGTGCTTGTACTTCTGGTTCAATGGCGATTGGTCAAGCTTATGAAGCCATCAAATATGGCAAACAAACCGTTATGCTTGCAGGTGGAGCAGAAGAACTCAGTGCAGCAGGTTGTGCTGTTTTTGATGTTTTGCTGGCAACCAGTAGTATGAATGAGCATCCTGAAAAATCACCACGTCCATTTGATCAAAATCGAGATGGTTTAGTGATAGGAGAAGGAGCTGGTTGTCTAATTTTAGAAGAATATGAACATGCTAAAGCACGGGGTGCTAAAATTTATGCTGAAATTATCGGTTATGGAAGCAATACCGATGGTCAGCATGTAACACGACCCGATTCAGAAATGATGGGGCGTTGTATGCAGTTGGCGCTCAAAGATGCACAAATTTCTGCTGAACAGGTGGATTATGTCAGTGCTCACGGTACTTCTACGGATCAAGGTGATATTGCTGAAACACAAGCTACTGCACGTATTTTAGGACGTAAACCGATCAGTTCATTGAAAAGTTATTTTGGACATACATTGGGTGCGTGTGGTGCAATTGAAGCGTGGCTTAGTCTAGAAATGATGCAAAGACAACGATTTATTCCTACATTAAATTTAGAAAATATTGATTCACTTTGTGGAGATTTAGATTATATTGTGGGGCAAGCTCGAACAATAAATGCCGAAATATTGATGAGTAATAATTTCGCTTTTGGAGGTATTAATACTTCCATTATTTTCAAAAAAATAGATCACAAACAAGGGTAATCATATGTCTATTAAAAATATTTGTATCGCTTTCACTTTGGGGCTAAGCGGGATGGCTTCTGTACAAGCTGCAGATTCTATGCATCAATTTAATTTTAAAGAAGCTGTTGACCGCGCTGTTGCCGATGGCGTTTTGGATGGTTCTGTAAAGTTTTATTTAGCAGGGACAAAATCAGGTGGTCAGATTTTACAAAAAGGTTTGGTCACCAATAAAAAGACCAATGGTTTTGGAAAGTCTGCAGAAAATGCTTGTGATCATGTATTACGCTCAGCATTGATTCAATTTCAAAATACTGCAAAATCTCGTGGAGCGAATGCAGTGACCAATATTACCAGCTTCTATAAATCAAATGAAACACGTAGCACCACAACCTATGATTGTGCCAAAGGTACAGCAGTGGCTGGTGTTACACTAAAAGGTGATATTGCAAAACTCTAAGTTAAATTCTATTTAGAAGTGCAAAAATGATTGAGCCAATGAAAAATACAAAGATCCATATCCATGTTCAAGCATTGGCTCAGTTTATTCATTTAACACAAGCAAACTTTGAAAAATTACCAGACTTTAATTATTATAAAAAAAATCAAATTTATCAGCAGCGTAATCAGTACCTCTCTGCATTTTTACAGCATAATATTTTAGACCAAGATATTCTTAAAACCGAATTTGGTAAACCTTATCTTAACCATTTTGAAAATATAGCCTTTAACCATTCACATAGCCAAAATCATTATGCTTTGGCAATTTCAAAGCACATGCAAGATATTGGTGTAGATATTGAAGATTTAGAGCGCAAAGTTCGTTTTGAGGCTTTGGCAAAACATGCTTTTCATCCACAAGAATACCAAACTTGGCAAGATTTGGACTGTGATCCTGAATACTGGTTCAAGGTCTGGACAAGTAAAGAAGCTGTGTTAAAAGCATCAGGTTTGGGCATTCGTTTGAATTTGAATGAATTAAATACCCATGCGCATCCGTTTGAAAATGGCGGAATTTGTGCTCATTCGTTGATTGGCGTATTTGCTTATCAGAGTTATCGTTTGCCACATTGTATGCTCACGATTGCATGGCGTTCAGAATATTCATGTAAAGGCTTTGCATTTCCACAGATTGAAATTATCTCACATTAGTTTTCTGACTTTTCAAAACTGAGTAATAAAAAAGTTCATCTGAAGAGCTAATGCTAGCCAATTTTTATACGGACTAGCATCAAGCAACCTTAATAGATTTTCGCATTCAGTTTTATAAACTGAAAATTATAAAATTTCGACTGCAACAGCCGTTGCTTCGCCACCACCGATGCACAGAGCAGCAATACCTTTTTTACCACCTGTACGCTTAAGAGCATGTATTAACGTTAAAATAATACGTGAACCTGTAGAGCCAACAGGATGACCCAATGCACAAGCTCCCCCATTAATATTGACTTTTTCAGCGTCTAGCTTGAACTCATCAATTGGACACATGGTCACCATTGCAAATGCCTCATTGATTTCCCATAAATCAACATCTTGAACATCCCAGCCTGCTTTATTCAAGACTTTTTGAATAGCACCCACAGGAGCAATAGTGAATTCAGAAGGATGTTGCGAGTTTGAAGCATAAGCGACAATTTTTGCTAAAGGTTTTAAGCCTTTTGCAGACGCATATTCAGCAGACGTTAACACTAACGCAGATGCACCATCAGAAATTGAACTTGCATTGGCAGCCGTAATCGTGCCATCTTTAGCGAAAGCTGGACGTAAGCTTGGAATTTTTTCAATATTGGCATTAAAAGGTTGTTCATCTTTATCAATAATCACATCGCCTTTGCGACCTGAAACAGTGACAGGGACAATTTCATCTACAAAAAAACCTTCATTAATCGCATTTTGCGCACGTTTTAATGAGCGAATTGCAAACTCATCCATTTGTTCACGGGTATAGCCTTTGGTATTTGCCATGTCTTGTGCAAATGATCCCATGAGACGACCTGTTTCAGCATCCTCTAAACCATCAAAGAACATATGATCTTTGATTTCGCCATGCCCCATGCGGAAGCCGCCACGTGCTTTTGGCAGTAAATAAGGTGCATTGCTCATAGACTCCATACCACCTGCAACAATCACATTGGCAGAACCTGCTTTAATTGCATCAGCAGCTTGCATCACTGCTTTCATTCCAGAACCGCAAAGCTTATTAATAGTCACGGCACCTGTTGTATCAGGAAGCCCTGCTTGACGCATTGCTTGGCGTGCAGGACCTTGCTTTAAACCAGCCGGTAGAACACAGCCCATAATTACTTCTTCAACATCGGTAGGTTGTAAACCAGCACGCGCCACAGCTTCCTTGATTACAGTTGCACCAAGCTCAGGTGCAGTTACACTTGCCAAGCTGCCTTGGAATCCACCCATTGCAGTACGGGCACCATTGACAATTACGATGTCTATCATTGTTCTAATCTCCACATTATTTTATGTTAAATAAACCGCGTCTTATGCAGTATATGAAAAAAGATATAAGAATAAAGTGACTTATTGATAGAATTGTGGACTCTAGAGATCAATTTCATCCTTCAATTTTTAGCATGTTGCTGTCGATTCTTGTCTTAGATGTGCCATCTGTCCCATTTTAAAGCGTAAATGCAGGCTTGAATCATCTAAACTACAATAATAAAAGCTACCTGATGATCCCCTAGGTAAACCAGTATCAGCTCGAAAAGCTAATAATTTTTGATGAGTAATACTGCCAGCCCATTTTAAAGAGCCATACTTAAACTGCGTTTTTGTTTCTTGTAATATGGGCTCATTACTATCACGTTGTTTATTATTATTTTTGTCTATGAAAATAAGAATACTCCTATTCCATTGATCATCTTGACAAGATTGAAGATCAGAGGTTGAGCAAATAATAATCGTACTATGATGTAAAATAGCACTATTTTTTGCAAATTTTATATGCTGATCAAGTAAAGGGAAAATATTTTTTCGTTCTCGCTCTTGCAGTATATGAAGATAATATGGAGTTGATATACTGGCAAGAATGCCGATAACACAAACACAAATGACAAGTTCAACCAAGGTTAAACCGTATTGTTTACAATATAAATACATGTTTAATTCAACTTTAAAATTTTTATGTTGATGAATTTAAATACTTTTCTATTTATTTACACAGTAACAGACAAGTTTGTAAAATATGTATTACTATCGTATTGTTTTGCTGTTAAAATAAAGATATTGCAAAGAGTAAGGTATTCACAAAGATAATCGAGTAAAAATTTACCGAATTACAACGGAAATTGTAAGTAATTTTGTCAATAATAAGCTTGATTAAAGTTATCAAGCACTTGGAAAAAATCTCAAGTGTTTGTATGATTCAACGTGAGTAGCTTAAAAATAATACTGGGGTATATATAAAGCTTATCTCAGGAAGCCAAAGAAATTTTAGGCTGAGTTTGAACAACAATTGTTATCTCTGGAGGATATCCATGAAATTGAGTCGTATCGCACTTGCTATGCTTGTTGCTGTACCATTAGCTGCTGCTAACGCTGGTGTAACTGTAACCCCATTATTGGTTGGTTATACGTGGCAAGATAGCGAGCACAATAATGACAAGCTAACTACCCATGCAGAATTACAAGATGATTTATTCGTTGGCGCTGCTCTTGGTGTTGAATTAACACCTTGGTTAGGTTTTGAAGCTGAATATAATCAAGTTAAAGGTGATTTAGAGGGTACTGGCAAAGCTGGTGCTGAATATAAACAACGTACGGTTGCTGGTAACTTCTATGCCACTTCTGACTTAATCACTAAAAACTATGACAGCAAAATCAAACCTTATGTATTATTAGGTGCTGGTCAAACTAAGACTGATTTTGATGGTATTTATGCGGATAAAGAAGATACTATCGGTAATGCAGGTGCAGGTATATTCTGGCGTTTAAATGATGCTTTATCTCTACGTACTGAAGCGCGTGGTACTTATGACTTCGATGAAAAGTACTGGAGATATACAGCACTTGCTGGTCTTAACGTAGTTCTTGGTGGTCACTTGAAACCTGCTGCACCTGTAGTAGAAGTTGCTCCAGTTGAGCCAGTTGCTCCTACTCCTGTAGCGCCAGCGCCACAAGAGATTACTGAGCCACTTAACATGGAACTTCGTGTATTCTTTGATACAAACAAATCAAATATCAAAGCACAATACAAACCAGAAATCGCTAAGGTTGCTGAGAAGTTAAATGAGTTCCCGAATGCGACTGCTCGTATTGAAGGTCACACAGATAACACCGGTCCACGTCAATTAAACGAACGTTTATCTTTAGCGCGTGCTAACTCTGTTAAATCTGCTCTTGTAAGCGAATTCAACATTGATGCATCTCGTTTGTCTACTCAAGGTTTCGCTTGGGATCAACCGATTGCTGACAACAAAACTAAAGAAGGTCGTGCTATGAACCGTCGCGTATTCGCTGCGATCACTGGTAGCCGTACTGTTCTTGCTCAACCAGCTCAATAATATTGAGTCACTGAGTGATAAAAACGACTCTTCGGAGTCGTTTTTTTATGTAAGTTATTTAAGGATAATAAACTTCTGGGTTGAAAGGTAAGTGAAGGTTAGCTATGAGTATGCCTGATGAAATTTTAAATTTACCATTAAACTGTGGGGTATTTGCTTTATGGTGTGTAATTCGCCAATATGGTTTGGATATTTCACCTGCTCAATTGATTGAATTATCTAAACATGATGCTGAAGAAGGTACCTTTACGATTGGTCTAGCTGTCGCATTGTATAAGTTAGGCTTTGATCTTACTTTTTATACAGATATTGATTTGAATCAGCATCTTAAAGAGCAAGATGCGTATTTTGAAACAGGGCAGTTAGCAATTCCTATTTTACCTGCTTTAAGTTATCCAGCAATTCAGCATGAAATAGAAAATAATCAAGCATTGGTCATAGTTTTCTATGATGATTTGGAAGGCGTGGGAAATCATTCGTTGGTGTATAGTATTGAAGAAGATGAAATTTGCTTTTTTGATAGCTTAGAACCGATGTCACGACAAGTTTTTGAGCGACAACGTCGAGCGGAGGGTATTTGTCAGCAAGCGATTGTAATTCATTGTTATCATACAGTTGAACAACTGAGTTAAAAGCATATTAAAAGTAATACTCAGCCTAAAAAATAAATTTTTCTTTTATGTTGGCATAACTTATATTGTGTTGAAAAATAATGAATATCTTTTAAAGTCGTACAAAACTCTGTACTGTATTTTTGTTATAAGAATCAATACAGCCACAAGATAGCTAAGATATTTTACTAATGCTAATAATCCTATTATTTAACCTAAGAGTAGCACTCACATATTAAGTCATTATAAAAAGCAATTTTTATTAAATTTATTTCAAAGACCACTAAAACTTTAAAAAGAAAGAATTCAGTAAGTTGATTTACTGAACTCTTATCTCAAAGAGGAAACTTAAGACGTTATGCAAGTGTTTAATCGCACTTATATACCGTACCTTAAGACGCGAGAAGTTGGATATTGTATTTTAGCTTTAACCTTTAACGCACATGACTTGTTTGAGGGTGTGAACGACCTCAATTAAGTCAGTTTGATTAGCCATTACTTCATCGATATCTTTATAGGCACTCGGAATTTCATCCACTACACCTTTATCTTTACGGCATTCGATTCCTTGTGTTTGCGCAATTAAGTCTTGCTGACTAAACAGATTTTTGGCTTTACTGCGGCTCATACGACGACCTGCGCCATGCGAACATGAGCAAAATGAATCTGGGTTGCCTTTACCTTTGACAATGAATGATTTCGCACCCATTGAACCTGGAATAATACCGTATTCATCAGTACCTGCACGAATTGCACCTTTACGTGTCACAAAGACTTCTTCACCAAAATGTAGTTCTTTCTGCACATAATTATGATGACAATTGATGGCTTCTTTGGTCATTTGAAAGCTTGGTAAAAGTGGACGAATTGCTTCTAAAATAAGGCGCATCATTTCACGGCGATTCTCATAAGCATATTCTTGTGCCCATTCTACAGCTTCAAAATAATCCTCAAAACTGTTTGAACCTTCAGCAAAGTATGACAAATCTTTATCAGGTACATGCCCGAATCGATTTTGCGCTTCTTTTTTGGCACGTTCGATAAAGTAGGTGCCAATCACATTTCCTAGCCCTCGACTCCCAGAATGCAACATGACCCAAACATCATCATTTTCATCTAAACAAAGTTCGATAAAATGATTCCCACCACCCAACGTGCCAATTTGTTTTTGCCATGTTGAATCAAAATGACGTAACATGCGTTTCAGTGCAGGATGCTTATCGGTGATCAGTTTTAAGCGTTTGTCCAATGGTGCGAGAGTCGAAGCTTTAGCTTTGATTTGCTTATGCATTTCAAAACCGACTGGGACTTTTCGTTCAATCGCGTTACGTAATGCACTTAAATTATCAGGTAATTGCTCTGCTTTTAAACTTAATCGCATTGCGTTCATGCCACAACCAATATCTACACCGACTGCCGCAGGAATAATAGCATTTTTAGTCGGAATGACACTGCCTACTGTTGCACCTTTACCTAAATGCACATCTGGCATCACTGCAATATGGGAGTGAATAAACTGTAATTGCGCCATTTTTCGCAATTGTGTCATGCTTTCTTCATCGACATCATTGGTGTAGATTTTTACAGGAACGCCATACTCTGCTTTGGCGTTCAAAATTTTTTGTATGCCCATTTGAATTTCTCTAAGCAATTTTATATTTGTCCGAATATTCTTTTGCCTTATATTTTTAGACATAAAAAACCTAGCGAATGCTAGGTTAAGAATCTTGGCATTCGGACACTTTGGTGAGCAAGTGTCCGTGAGTGACATCTTGCTGTATTAGTTTGTGTTATTTTCCAATGTCAGCATGTTGATGTCCTCCTATAAAATCTTTTTGGAAAAGATGGATCGAATTTGGCGTCATTTTAAGCAATAAAAAGCATCTGTCAAGATGAATTAATGATTTATTTTTTAATTTTTAAATAAGTTTAGAATTTAACAAATTTTAAGATATTGATTATTAATGAGTATATTGAATTTAAATATTTATTCTGCAATAAAAAAGCCCTATCGAAATAGAGCTTAACTTGTGTGGACTATCTTAGATTAGGCTTTATCTTCATCCATGGGTTTTACATCCATTTTTTCATAAGGAATGAGTTTAGTTTTGTGTTTCCATTTATAACCAAGCCAAATTGCCAAGAATAATGGAATACTGATATAGGTTGATAAAACACCCAACCAATCACCCTCAAGAACAGCTTGATAGTTTTGTCCGAGCACGACAATCGTACACAAGATAAAAGCGAACCACGGTGCGAATGGGAAGAATTTTGCAGTATACGCTAAATCTTCAAGCTTATAACCTTGGGCTAAATAACCTTTGCGGAAACGATAATGTGAAATCGCAATCCCTAACCAAACAATAAAGCCACACATCCCTGACATATTTAGCAACCAAGTAAAGACTTGATTTTCACCAATAAAAGTCGTTAAGAAGCAGAAAGCTGCAATAAACGTAGTAGCATAAAGGGCATTCATCGGCACGCCACGCATATCTAATTTGGCAAACCATTTAGGCGCACGACCTTGGCGTGCCATGTCGAATAACATACGTGTTGACGAGTACATGCCTGAGTTTCCTGCAGATAAAATTGCAGTTAAAATCACAGCATTCATCAAGCCTGCTGCGAAGGCTAAGCCTGCTTTTTCATAGAGTAGGGTAAATGGCGAAAGAGTAATATTACCATCGCCTTCAGCGGCAAGTTGTAGACTTGGATCGGTATATGCAACCAATGTTCCAATAATGAAAATACACAAGATATAGAACAGTAAAATACGCCAAAAAATCTGTTTAATAGCAATCGGAATGGTCTTTTTCGGATCTTTGGATTCCCCTGCAGCAACCCCGACCATTTCAGTACCTTGGAAAGAGAATCCAGCAATCATGGCTACACCGACCAGTGCTTGAAAACCTCCAACAAAAGGCGCTTCACCAATCGTCCAGTTTTTTGTGACAGACTGAGTGGGATCAAGCATGATTTTACCAATCATGAATAAACCAATCGCAATGAAGAAAATAATCGCAATCACTTTAACCAGCGAAAATAAAAATTCACTCTCACCAAAGCCTTTGACTGTTAAGGCATTGATACAGAAGATGATTGCAAGGAAGATTGCACTCCACCACACCCCGGGGATATCAGGAAACCAAAATTTCATGATGAATTGTACAGCAACCAATTCAAATGCAACCGTAATTGCCCAGTTGTACCAATAGTTCCAACCCAGTGCAAAACCAAAACCTTCCTCGACATATTTATTCCCATAGGTAAAAAATGCGCCTGAAGTTGGGTTGTGTGTTGCAAGCTCACCCAGACTAGTCATCAAGAAATAAATCATGACACCAATCAAGGCATAGGCAAGTAATGCACCGCCTGGACCCGCTGTTGCAATGGTTTGACCCGATGCTAGAAATAAACCTGTGCCAATCGAACCGCCTATGGCGATCATATTTAAATGTCGAGCGCCGAGCTTACGCTTGAGTTGTGGATGATCTGTTCCGCTCATCATGCTTCCTTAAGGTTTTTTTGAGTGTTGGCAAACAACACTTTAAAACCTTGTTGATCTGCTTTGGTCGTACATTGACCAAAACTTTGTTCAATAAGTAATGGGTAATTTAGAAAGCGGTTTGCCACAATCCATAATTCGCCACCTGATTTTAAATGTCGTCTTGCAGTTTTACACAGTGTTTCACTGGCATTGTAATCGGTCTGAATACCTTGATGAAATGGTGGATTACTGACGATGGCGTGCAAAAATAAGGGTGCATCCTCAATTCCCGTAACCGCTTTAATTTCAAGTTGTTCTAAAGGGAGATTATTTTTTTCAAACGTCATTTGGGTGGATGCTAAAGCAAAAGCATCAACATCTAAAGCAAAAACACGATTTTTAGGATTTATTTTGGATAAATAGGCACTGATCACACCTGCACCACAACCGAAATCAGCGATTTTTCCTGAAGTGACTTGTGATAAATATGGCAACAATACTGCTGTACCAACATCTAAGCGATTTTGGCTAAAAACACCAGGAAGGGCACAAATACTGAGTTCACCCGCTGGCGTAGCCACAGAATAATTTTGTACCCATTCTGCTAATGCTTTGACTTTAATGGTTTTGTCGGTTGTGAGTTGCCACATTTGACAATGTCGGGCACTGTCTAATTTGATGGCATTTCCAAAAGGTTGTAGTTGTTTTGCCGCACGTTCTACCCCCCCTTTTTTCTCACCGACGAGGAAGATGGTTGAGCCTATCGCAAGACGACTGACTAAATTGTGCAAAATATAATTGAGCAATTCTTTTGACTTTGGCACAAATACAATGGCTTGATCAAAATCTTGTTTGGGTACATCTGTTCCAAAATGAACCTGAGCATTTAGTTTTTGGAAATATTGAAATTCATTAAAATTCCATGTCCAAATGCTGGCTTCGATGTCATGAGCTAAATTTGAAAGTAGGTCATCCGTTGGCGCATTCACCAATAATACACGTCCAGAGAGATAGTCATGCTGTCGAATGACAACTTCACTGCTTGGCTCCATATTCACCATCCATCATAAAAAATTAAAAAGGTATGTTTTCATTCAAAAAAGAAGCACTAACAAACCAAATGCCCAGACTCGGCTGGGCATTATAAAGAAAGACTGAATTACTTTTTAGTTTCTGGTAAGACTAAATTTAAAATTAAAGCAGCAAGTCCGCCTGTTGCAACACCTGAGCTAAAAATATTACGTGGTAATTCAGGAAGATGCTCTAAGATCTGGGGAACTTGTGCAACCCCTAAACCCAGTGCTAAAGAAATCGCAATAATCAATAAAGCTCGGCGATCAAGTGTCACACCAGACAAAATGTTGATCCCTGAAGCAGCAACCGCACCAAACATGACCATGACAGCCCCCCCGAGAACCGCTTGTGGAACTGCTTGAATGACACCTGCAACTGCAGGGAATAAACCCAAAATGATCAGCATGATCGCAATCCAAATGCCGACATAACGGCTTGCAACACCAGTCAGTTGAATCACGCCATTATTTTGAGCAAAGACTGAGCTTGGAAAGGTATTGAAAATACCTGCAAGGAATGAGTTTGCACCATTCACCAATACACCACCTTTAATACGCTCCATCCACACAGGACCATCGACAGGTTGATTGGAAATTTTTGAGGTTGCTGTGACATCACCAATCGCTTCTAGAGAAGTTACAAGGTAAATAAATGCCATTGGAATAAATAAACTCCAAGAAAAACTCAAACCAAAGTGCATTGGTGTTGGAATTTGAACCAAAGGTGCATCTTTTAAACCTGAAAAATTTAAATAACCCATATAGCCTGCAAGTGCATAACCCATTACCAATGCAATTAAAATCGCTGAGCTTTTTACCCACACGATTTTAAAGCGATTCAGTAAAATAATAATGGCCAATACAGTGCACGACATAATTAAGTTATCGGCACTGGCAAAGGTTTTATTTTCCATAGCTTGATAGCCTCCCCCCATACTGATCAGACCTTCTTTGATTAAAGTCAAACCAATGAGGAGAACGACAATACCTGTGACCAATGGTGTAATCAGTTTTTTCACCCAAGGTAAAATGCGTGACACGCCCATTTCAATAAATGAACCTGCAATCACTACACCAAAAATAGATGCCATTACGGCTTCTACAGGTGTGCCCGCTGCAACCATGGCAGAACCAATTCCAATAATGGGACCAATAAAGTTAAAACTTGTACCTTGAACAATCAGTAAACCTGCACCAAAGGGACCAATTTTTTTACATTGTAAAAAGGTTGCAATGCCCGAAATCACCAAAGACATAGATAAAATCATGTTGGTATCGTGTGTAGAAACACCAAGTGCCAAACAAATGAGTAAACCTGGGGTCACAATTGGGACAATAATGGCAAGCAAATGTTGCAAGGCGGCAAAAAAAGCAATGAGTGGTTTTGGGCGATCATTTAAGCCATAAACAAGATCAATTTGACCTGCTTGTGGGGCTTTGGTGGTATTTATATCGGACATGGAGATTGGGAGAACAACGGCAAGATGCTGCTATTCTAATCTCTTTACACTCGTTTACAAAATAAAAAGCGGGCTATTGTGAAAAAAACTTGTAACTGTCCATAAACTGTCACTACTAAAAGTTAAGATTTTTCTGTATAATTTGCCCTCAAACTTTAGGCGTATCGAATTTACATGTCAGATATTAAAACTCTCCGCAATATTGCTATTATTGCTCACGTCGACCACGGGAAGACAACTTTAGTTGATAAACTTTTACAACAATCAGGTGCGCTCGGTGAACGTGCGGGCGAGATTGAACGTGTCATGGATTCTGGCGCTATTGAAAGTGAACGTGGTATTACCATTCTTGCAAAAAATACTGCAATTAAATGGTTAGACAAACGTACAGATACTGAATACCGCATTAACATCGTGGACACCCCAGGACACGCAGACTTCGGTGGTGAAGTTGAACGTGTAATGTCAATGGTTGACTGTGTACTTCTTTTGGTTGACTCTCAAGAAGGTCCAATGCCACAAACACGTTTCGTAACGCAAAAAGCGTTCGCACGTGGTTTGAAACCAATCGTGATCATTAACAAAGTAGATAAACCAAGTGCACGTCCAGATTGGGTGATCGATCAAGTATTTGATTTGTTCGACAACCTTGGCGGTACTGATGAACAATTAGACTTCCCAGTGGTATATGCTTCTGGTCTTCGTGGTGTGGCGGGTCCATCTCCAGAAGAACTTGCTGAAGATATGACACCATTGTTCCAAACAATTGTAGATATCGTTGAGCCACCAGCAGTTGATGTTGATGGTCCATTCCAAATGCAAATTTCTTCACTTGACTATAACAGCTTCGTAGGTGTTATCGGTGTTGGTCGTATCCAACGTGGTTCAGTGAAAACCAATACGCCAGTGACTGTGATCGATAAAGAAGGTAAGACACGTAATGGTCGTATCTTAAAAATCATGGGTTATCATGGTTTAGAACGTGTCGATGTTGATTCGGCGTCTGCAGGTGATATCGTATGTATTACTGGGATGGACGAGTTAAACATTTCTGACACAATTTGTGATCCGAAAAATGTTGAAGCTTTACCTGCATTGTCTGTCGATGAACCTACAGTATCAATGACATTCCAAGTCAACAACTCTCCATTTGCGGGTCGTGAAGGTAAATTTGTGACTTCACGTAACATCCGTGAGCGTTTAGATCGTGAGTTGATCCATAACGTTGCATTACGTGTTGAAGATACTGATAGTCCAGATAAATTTAAAGTGTCTGGTCGTGGTGAGCTTCATCTTTCTGTATTGATCGAAAACATGCGCCGTGAAGGTTTTGAGATGGGTGTATCTCGTCCGCAAGTGATCATGAAAGAAATCGATGGTGAAATGCAAGAGCCATACGAAAACGTAACATTTGACGTTGATGAACAACATCAAGGTCCAATCATGGAACAAATGGGGAACCGTAAAGGTGAACTCACCAATATGGAAGTTGACGGTAAAGGTCGTATCCGTATTGAAGCAACAGTTCCTTCACGTGGTTTGATTGGTTTCCGTTCTGAATTCATGACCATTACTTCAGGTACAGGGATCATGACTTCAAGTTTCTCTCACTATGGTCCAGCGAAAGCAGGTCAAGTAGCGAAACGTCAAAATGGTGTGTTGATCTCAATGGTTAATGGTACTTGTTTAGCATTTGCATTGTTCACACTCCAAGATCGTGGTCGTCTATTTGCTGAACCACAATTGGAAGTATATGAAGGGATGATCGTGGGTATGAACTCTCGTTCAGATGACATGACTGTGAATCCAACCAAAGCAAAACAGTTAACGAATATGCGTGCATCGGGTACAGATGAAGCATTAACCTTAACACCTGCAATCAAATTTACGCTTGAACAAGCTTTAGAGTTTATTGAAGATGATGAATTGGTTGAAGTAACTCCTAAATCAGTACGTATTCGTAAAAAATACTTAACTGAAAATGAGCGTAAACGTGCTGCACGTGGTATGTAATTTTTAGAAATTTCATTCTTTCGAAGCAAAGCCGCAATTTGTCAAAGTTGCGGTTTTTTTTATAAAATGTAAACAGATATTTGGGATTTTCAAAAAACCAAGTAAATTAGGTGGAATTGTATTTTAAATAACTAATGTAATAAACATCACATTAAAATACAGCCATAAAAATTCCTATGTTGGAGCGATCACATGAGTATTATTCAAGAATTTAAAGAGTTTGCTGTAAAAGGCAATATGATGGACATGGCAATCGGTGTGATCATCGGTGGTGCTTTTGGTAAAATCATTGATTCATTGGTAAAAGATATCATTATGCCATTAATCACGGTCATTACAGGTGGCGGTGTTGATTTCACACAGAAGTTTTTTGTACTGGGAGACAATCCAAACAACTTAACATCTTTAGATGAACTTACAAAAGCAGGTGTTAATGTTTTAACATATGGTAATTTTATTACAATCTTCTTAAACTTCTTGATCTTGGCTTGGGTGGTTTTCTTGTTGGTTAAATTCTTGAACCGTATCCGTAAACCTGTAGAGGCAGCACCTGCTGCAACACCAGAAGATATTGAATTGTTACGTGAAATTCGTGATGAATTGAAAAAGCGTCAATAAGTTTAGAAAAAAATTATTGAAAAATTAAACGGTACTTTCAGGTACCGTTTTTTGTGTGTACTATGCAATTGGTTATTTACGAGGGAAATGAGATCATGCGCAAACGACTCATTTTAAGCATATTTATATTGAGTTTGGTTGCATGTGCTGAACCTGGAACCAATAAAATAGAACAAGAAAAAAATCAACTGGCAAATGCTGACAATGACAGCAGCTATCAAGGACTTACTTTTAAAGACATTCCTAATCAAGATACAAGCTATGAAACGATAGAAGCTAACAATATTGATGAAAATGAAATACTGATGAATGCCTTGCAGACCGAGTTATTAAAAAATCAGTTTGAGTTATTTGAAAATGAAAGTGGTAAAACTTGGTCAGAAAATGATTGTGATCTGAATAAAGTGATCCAAGTGAAAGGCGAAGGACTACGAGTTTATAATGCTAAAAGTAAAGTGGGTATTGGTGAAAAGAAAAATTATTTCCCAGATTTTACCATGTTAGTTTTTGGATTCGATGATGAAGCACAAGCGATTCAACATTTCACCACATTAAAATCAGCAGTTTTTTCAAATCATGGTTTTTGTAATGGTAAAACACCTGAAAATATTGTTAGACATGGCAATGAGATCTTTTACTTTGCTACACGTGCAGAAATGTTTAGAGATTACATCAATGAATATGCAGACTTTATTCAAAACTATAAAAGCATAGAACAAAGTCCTTAATTTATTTTCAGTTTAATTTTAAAAGTCCATGCGGAATTTTATTTCGAGTAAATGAAAACCAAATTGGCTTTTGATTGGTCCATGTAATTCACGTTCAGCCAAACTAAAAACGGCTTTGTCGATGGGAGCAACCAAATCCCCTTTTTTCACTTCACCAAGTTCTCCACCACGTTTGGCAGAGTTACAAGTAGAATGTTGTTTTGCGATTTTAGTAAAGTCAGCACCATCCAATATTTTTTGTTTTAACTGTTGGGCTAGGTCTTTATCTTTCACCAAAATATGTCGAACAATTGCAGTTTTCATTGGGTTTTACCTGTCGAAATTTTCTTTACAGTTTTTACTTTCTTTAAAGGTTGGCATTGTGGACAAAACACACTTGCACGTTGTCCTAGTTTTATATTTTCTAAGGTTGTTTCACAATTTACGCACATTTCACCTGCACGACCATAAGCTAAAAGTGTTTGTTGAAAATAACCATTTTCCCCCATCGCATTGCTATAGTCACGTAAGGTAGAACCACCTAAATCAATCGCTTGTTTTAAAATACGTTTAATTTCAATAACGAGTTGCTGAATTTGTAATGAGCTTAAACTTGATGCTGGCTGGGCTGGATGAATGCCAAGATGAAATAAACTTTCGGTCGCATAAATATTCCCTACGCCCACCACAACATGGTTGTCCATGATTGCGACTTTAATTCCAACATTTTTACTTTTTAATTTCTCTGCTAAATATTGCGCATTAAAATCTTCACTTAAAGGCTCAGGTCCAAGCGTATCAATCAGTTTGGTTTGAGAATGCTCATCTAACCATAAAATACAACCAAATCGTCTAGGATCATGATAACGCAGTTGAATATCTTCAAAGTCAATAATCAGGTGATCATGCTTGCGTAGTTCTTCCTCTGCCTCACACAGCCGAAAACTACCAGACATACCCAAATGCCAAAGCATGCTGTCTTGTTCAAAGGTTGCCAAAATATATTTAGAACGGCGATCTAGCTGAAGTAGCGTTTGCCCGACTAATTTTGAAATATCATCAGGAATTGCCCAACGTAAACGAGATTCTCGTATATGCACAGATTTCACTTTTTGATTTAGCAAAGGAAATAGGCTGACTTTCGTCGTTTCAACTTCAGGTAATTCAGGCATAAATATTCAGACAATCAGGAGAGTGACCAAATCAATATTGTAGTCAAGTTTGGTTTTTCAAGGAAGCTTAACATCTCAGTTACCATTTTACTTTAAATGAAATGTTTGATCTGAAGAGTTGATCAAGCTTTTTATATGTTAAATATTAACTAAAAATTCAAAATATATACCTCAGTAGATAATTTATTTGATAAACCCTATATTGGTTGAGTGAGTGTAAATGATGGAAATAGGCAGTTATTTTTTAACTTATACGGGTTAAATTAAAGGGTCGCTTGCCATAGCAAATTTATAAGGGAGTTTTGCATGTCGTTATTATTTCAACCGATTCAATTTGGCACACTCAAACTGAAGAATAAAATTGTGATCGCACCTATGTGTCAATACTCAGCAAATGAACAGGGTGAAGTCAGCTATTGGCATGAACAGCAATGGGCGAATTATGCTTTGTCGGGTGCAGGCTTATGTATTGTTGAGGCAACTGCGGTACAGGCTCAAGGGCGTATTAGTTATGCAGATATAGGTTTATGGAATGACTTACAACGTGCGCAACTCAAAGCAATTTTGCAAAAAGTAAAAACTATTTCACCCATGCCTTTTGGTGTGCAATTGGCACACGCAGGGCGTAAAGCCTCTACAGATAAGCCGTGGTTAGGTAAAGGGCAGATTGCACAAGATCATGCTTTGGGATGGCAAACAGTTTCAGCCAGTGAGATTGCATTTAACCAAGGGGATATTCTACCGCATGCGCTGACCATAGATGAAATTCAACAGGTGATTGCAGACTTTGCAACAGCAGCCAAACGTGCAGTAGATGCTGGCTTTGACTTGATTGAAATCCATGCAGCACATGGTTATTTGTTGCATCAATTTATGTCACCCTTATCAAATCTACGGACTGATGAGTATGGGGGAGGTTTTGAGAATCGCATCCGTCTGAGCTTAGAAGTGTTTAGCGCAATTAAAGCAGTTGTTCCAGAGGATTATCCGATTGGGGTGCGTATTTCAGCCAGTGATTGGATGGATGAAGAGGGCGGTTGGAACATAGAGTCTAGTGTAGGAATTTCTAAAGCTTTGGAACAATTAGGCGCAGTCTATATTCATGCCTCTTCAGGTGGTTTACATGCTCAACAAAAAATTAAACTGGGTGCAAACTATCAAGTTCCTTTTGCAAATCAAATTAAAAAGCATGTGAATATTCCTGTGATTGCAGTAGGTTTAATCACTGAACCTCAACAGGCGGAAGATATTTTGCACAATCATCAAGCAGATGCGATTGGGCTGGCACGTGCAATTTTATATGATCCACGTTGGCCTTGGCATGCAGCGGCAGCTTTAGGTGAGAAAGTTGAAATTGCACCGCAATATTTACGCTGTCAACCACATGCTTTTAAAGAGCTTTTTACTCAGTTTCAGTAAGACGTTATTTTAATGTGAGTTCGATGGAATATTTTTATAATTTTATAGAGATAAGAGAAAATCATGCCAGAGTCTTATCAAATTTTGGGTGAAATTCTACTTCGAACTCAGATTATTTTAATTACTCAGAAATTAAAGGCACTGTGATAATCTTTAGAAAACCAATTCTAAAAAGAATTGGTTTAGATTTTCCATGAATTAAAATGTAGGTTTAACTACCACTAAAATCACAACAGCCAGTAAAATAACCGTTGGCATTTCATTAAAAAATCGCCAAAATTTATGCGATTTATAATGTGCATTTTCAATCAGTTTCTTACGATAATAGCCACAAACCAAGTGGTAAATGACCAATAAGCCGACTAAACCCACTTTAAGATAGAACCAAAGTGCTTCGTGATAATGACGGGTTGCATCTCCCCAATCCACCAAAAAATGGGCGGTAATCAACGTGATAATCATCGAGGGCCACATGATGCCACGATATAATTTGCGTTCCATCACTTCAAAGCGTTGATGACTTACCGCATCATCGCTCATCGCATGGTAGACATAGAGGCGTGGGAGATAAAACAATGCAGCAAACCAACAGACCACTGCAATAATATGAAATGCTTTTACCCAGAGGAAAGCGTCAGAAGGAGCATCCATCAAATTACCCTTGTATAAAGGGCAGTGCGGAAGTGGTTGACCTACTGTTGTAATAGGTCAACCAATTTCAAATTAGCCTTCCCATTTTTTGAAAATGAGGCAAGCATTAACACCGCCAAAACCGAAACTGTTACTCATTACAGTATTCAGTTTTGCGTCACGTTTTTCAAGTACGATGTCATAACCTTTTGCACCTTCATCTAATTCTGTCACATTAATGTTTGGTGCAATAAAGTCATTTTGCATCATGAGAATAGAATAAATCGCTTCTTGTACACCTGCAGCACCTAAGCTATGACCTGTCATTGACTTGGTTGAGCTAAGGGGTGGCACTAGACCTTCACCAAATGCACGCTCCATCGCTTTAAGTTCAGTTACGTCACCTGCTGGTGTCGATGTACCATGCGTATTAACATAGTCAACTTTGTCTACGCCATGCTGTTTTGCTTCATCTAGTGCCATCAAGATACAACGTGTTGCACCTTCACCTGATGGTGCAACCATATCCGCACCGTCAGAATTGGCAGCATATGCCACAACTTCTGCAAGGATGTTAGCACCACGTGCTTGCGCATGTTCAAGGGACTCAAGTACCACAAAACCACCACCACCTGCGATCACGAAACCATCACGATCCGCAGAGTATGGACGTGAAGCAGTTTCAGGTGTGTCGTTGTATTTAGAACAAAGCGCCCCCATTGCATCGAACAATAAACTTTGTGACCAATGATCTTCTTCACCACCACCTGCAAGCATTAAATCTTGTTTACCAAGTTGAATCAGGTTGTATGCATAACCGATTGCATCCGCAGAAGTTGCACAAGCACTGGTAATCGAGTGTGCTACACCTTGTAATTTAAATGCTACACCGACATTTGCCGTGATGGTGTTTGACATGTTACGTGGCACAAAAAAAGGACCGATTTTACGTGCGCCTTTTTCTTCAAGCAGCTTAACCATTTCAGCCACAGAAGCAGTTGAGTTTCCGCCTGAACCGCCTGCGATACCGTAACGAGGATTGCCGCCTAGTTGTTCTGGGGTTAAACCCGCATGTTCAACCGCAGCCACCGCAGCATTGTAGGCATACATGGCACATACACCCATGAAACGTTTTAGTTTACGGTCAATCCCATCAAAATCTTGTTCAGCAGCAGCACTGACATGGCTTTTAAAATTGAGTTCTTCATAAGTCGGATTATGACGTGTGCCTGAAATTCCATTTTGTAAAGAATGGGTCACATCTGCTAAGGTGTTTCCGATACATGAGTTGATTCCCATACCCGTAATCACAACACGACGATTCATACAAAGTCCTTTATTTTAAAATAAGCAATACAATGGGCTCATTTAAGCGTTTTTAGATTTCTATCGCAATGGCGAAAGATATAGATTCTGTATAGATTGACTTTATCTACACAAAGCTTGGGCGTTTAGGTCAATACTTGGCTATAAGTTAGTTCTACACGATTTTAAAGGAAATGTGAAAAATAAAATATTTGCAAAATAAGACAAAACTGCCCAATTTTACCTGAAAAAAATGAGCAGTTTTTTGTGAGTATTTACATGCTTACCAAGGGGTCTTTTTTTGCCACTCGGGATCAAAACCATTACATGCATCGGCTACTTTTAAATAGTCTGCATAGCTTTCAGCCAATAAAATTGGCGGAACTTCACTGAGAAGTAGGCTGTGTGAGTTCCAAGAGCGACTGCCTAATTTATTAAATTCCAACTCATACAGGACTGCGGGGATATTTTCCTCAGGGACATAACTGCTACTAAAAACGATTTGTACGTCTATGCCAAGTTGTTTAAAGGACTTGGTATAACGGTCAAATGAGCCAGCGTCTTCAATACTTGAACGTTGATAGCCAAGTTTGTTAACCACACCCCGTAATGTAAAGGTATCGGTAATCCAGCCTTTACGATCTTCGATTTGAGTCGCTTTTAAATCCGCCATTTCAGGTAAATGATGGCTCATTTGCTCAAATAAAAACTTCACTTTGTAGTCTTTAAAATGATCTAGCCATGCCTGTGCATTTTCTTTGCCAACAATCACGGCATGTGCAATTTGAATGTAACTGTTGTTTTGAATTTCAATCTCATCATCATCAAGGTTGAGTAAACAACCATCATCACTTGGACGAAAAGCGATTTTTTCACCTGATTCAGTTACCTCAATCCACACCAAACGTTGAATCAAACGGCGTACAATCGGATGCGCATGTAAATATTCAAACCATTCAGCTTGTTTCCATTGGCGTTCGCTGCACATTGCTTCATATAAGCGTTGTGTTTGTAAATCAATCACTTGTTTAAGTTCTTTTTTACTGCTGCTGAACAGCGCTTTGGCTTCTTTAATTAAGCTTTCATCATCATTCTGACGTGCCGCAGGTAAGGCTTTTACGACTTTACCTTCTT
Source organism: Acinetobacter defluvii (assembly GCF_001704615.3). NCBI lineage: Bacteria > Pseudomonadati > Pseudomonadota > Gammaproteobacteria > Moraxellales > Moraxellaceae > Acinetobacter > Acinetobacter defluvii. The sequence goes on along the minus strand of NZ_CP029397.2, from coordinate 2,695,421 downwards.
CATTTTTGAGAACAAATTTATCTTTATCATCCACAATCGCAGTAAATAAACGTGAACCATACTCTAAGTTTAAAATGCCATTTTCATCTAAACCTGCGGTAGGAATGGTACGATCTGCGAGTTCATCACTGGTCCATTGGTTACGCTCAGCAATTTCAGCAACTAGTTCAGTTGCTAAGTTTTGCACAGATGTGGTGCGATAGCGACGTGATAGTGACAATAACAGTTGAATAATAAGAGGGTCATTGCTGATCGACAACGCAGAAATCATGGCTTCAATTTGTGAACGGCGTTGATAATGCTGTTTCATATAGTCTTGCAAAGTTTTTACTGCAAAACTGCCTTGTGCAGGATAAGTCAATGCCAACATGCCTTTACTTTTAATCGCTGAACCTAAGTAAATTGCCAATTGCTGACGTTTAATTTCTTCAATGACCTCCTCAAGCGTAATCGTTGCATAATGCCCATAATATTCAGGATATTTATGTCCATAATTTTTATAGCTATCACGATAACCTTGGAGGCGTTGAGGCGCTTCTTTAGTAGCAACCTCCATCGCTTGGTCTAAAGTTGGCGAAAGTGTATCTTGTTGAATAAACGTGTGTAATAGATGATTGGCGAGTTTTTGTTGGCTTTTCTCATCAAGTAAATCCAAATAACGTTGGAAAAGCGCATTGGCTTTCGGGTCTTTCAATTTTTCAGCAAGTACTACCCACCAATGGATAATTTCAGCTTTTACAGTCGTACCATTTTTCCACTGTACTTCAGGCAAAGTTTTGGCATCAAACCATGCAAAACTACTGGAGAGTTTGGCTTTTAGACCTTGTTCAGCTTCTGCCATTAAAACTTTTTCAGACAGATAAGGACTGATGTCTTGCCCAAGTTTTTCTAATGCAGTTAATAACGCTGCACGAACAATTTCTTTTTTCTCTTTTTTAAGCAAATCATTTAAAGGTTTGATGGCATCTGGATGTTGCAAACGTGCAAGCCATTCAATCGCTGTGATACGAATCTCTTGTTTACCAGAGCTCAATGCTTCAATGGCACGTAGATGAATATCTGGTAAAGTTTGTAAGGCTTGCTGTGCATCGAAACGTAAGCGTTTATTTTCCCCTAATGCATATTCAAGCAAACGGGGAATATATTGCTGTGGAATGCTTGGGAAATATTCTAAAATCTTAATCGCTTTGATCTCTTCAAATTGATAATAGCTATTTTCCTCCAAAGACGGACTTAAGCCCAATGCTTCAGAAATAAATTCAGGATGTTCCGCAAAGAACGGCCAAATTTGTTCAGGTTCGGTGATGTAATCATCCAAATCATTCCAATAAGACATCAGCATGCCTTGTGCAATCTGACGTTCAGTATTGCCATAACCTGTTTCTTTGAGTGCCTGATTAATTTGGCGTAGATCTAAGGTGCTATATTGGGTGGGCGGTAAGTCCTCAAAAATTGAACTCCAATGCGCACTTTGATCGTGACGGCGACTGGCATGAATGCGTAAGGCATGATGCAATGAATATTCAGGAAAACTTTGTAGCCTTTTTTGATGGTTAATGATTTGAATATCAGACTCAAAGGATTTACGTGGTGACTGACCATTAAGTTGTTCTAATAAATGATCAATGTTTCCCATTTTTAAGTTTTTTAGGCGTTTCAGGTTTTTTTGTGCCCAATCTGAGCGGTAGCTATTGGTTTTATTGTCCTCAATTTCAGCAGCAGCGGACTGTTCCGCTTTTTCTAAAATTTTCTGATAATTTTCATGCATGACTTCAATAAAGTGAGGAGGAATATCTTGTGCAATCAAAGGAGTAAAGGCAGGAATTTCAATACTTGTATCATTGACACAATCGTTCACTGCTTTTAAGCGTTGCACCGCCATTAAAATGATTTGCTGAACTGATTTTTGTTTTTCATTTTTAAGTGCTTGTTCAAGAACAGTGAAGTTATGTTCACCTAAACGTGCTAAAAGCTCTGCAGCAAAACCGCGCTCTTTACTTGAACCATTGACTAAATATTCTTGTAAATAACGCTGACTATCTTCAGCATTCAGTTGACTCAATAAACTAACAGCCAGATCACGAATAGTTTTAGAGCGCCCAATGGTCAGTTTTACGATCAACTCAGGCAGTTGTTTTAAAAGCTCAGGTTTACGTTTTAAATAATCTAAAAATACGGTTTGACCATCGACACTGAGATTTGGAATCTCCTTTTTTAAAATATCAAGATGCTGTTCGATATAAGCATCAGTATCAGACAATTCAAAAATCAAATCCATACGGTCTGTATAATAACTACTACAACCTACACGTTCAAAAATAAATAACGGTAAGTATTGCACCAATGTCGCTTCATCTGCTGCCAAAAGTTGCTCTAACTTGGCTAATGTCCACTGCTGTTTAATGTGTTTTTTGGCATCAATTTCACTAAAACCATGGCGTTGCTGCAACGTTACTAAAGCATCAACCACGATATACGTGAACCATTTTGGTATCGGTGCATAGAGTTCTTTATAATTTTTCAGTTGGGTAATGCTTTCGTACACTTTACCTAAACGGATGATCTGCTCATGATTTAAAGTGGTAAATAAATGATCATTGAGCTGTTTACGGGCTTTGATAGATTGATTTTTTAATTTTTCTTGCGCTTTGCTGAGTTGCGTTTGTGACCAATACCATTCATAAGTACCAGGATGACCAATCAAATCGCTGGCTTTTTCATCAGACAGTTGGTTGAGTTTTAATAGAATTTGCGGTTCTTCTGCCTCTACAATATAAGCGATAATGCTTTTCATCAGATTTTCATCGACCTCATTGAGTACTTTGAAAACCTCATAGAGGGGTTTGATGGTTTCGACCATTTTTTGATTATATTCTTGAATATCTGTATGTTGCGATTGTTCTGGATTGCTATTGTTTTGTTTATTGTCTTTATCAGTAAATAAAGATTCGATTTTAGATATAAAATTACTGAGCATTATAAACTTTCCTGTTATGAAAAAAGATCTACGTGTTATTCAGCAGCGTTGATTAAAAAAGTATGTTTCTATCTTAGAAAAATAAAACAAAAATAAAAGCGTGATTTTGTTGTTGTGCGACATAACTTGACTTGCTAAGGCAATTTTATTGCACGCTTGTTTCGCTGATATTCATGCTTTTATTTTGCTTTATCCCATTTTTATCGATTCTAAATTGAATTTTCTATTGGTAAGCGATAAGACAGACGTTGTATTTGTAAAAATAAATGTCGCCATTTCAGTAAAGTGGCTGCCAAATTTTCACTCGCGACTCCTGTTTGAATACTACGTTGCAACATGTCCAAGCCCAAATCTTCATACAACTGTGCTGCGTGTTGCAATTTCTGTTTGTCATCAGGATCAAGCACAGCACGCCCCGTATTGGCATAAAACTCAAGCACAGATTGGGTTTGCTGTGTGGCGATGTCCAAAGCAGAATAGTGCTGTTGGCTTTGCCACTGCTTTTTCTGTTGCAGTAATTTTTCAATCCGACCTGTGATCAATTCACCCAAACTGCTTTTTTTATAGGGTGGATGATGATAATCCAAACTGAAAATTTCCAAACCTTGCTTTTTTTGTATCATCACACTGCATGGAATCAATTGAATATTTTGCTGTGATGTATCCAAACGCACGAGGGTTGCCACGATTTTTTCATTTTGTTGAATGAGGGTTGTGAGGTGCTTAATACGAACTTGATATTCGATTTCAATCGGCAAAGTCAGTTTTAAACTTTGCCCAGCATCATCCTGAATACGACATTCAAAACATTGTTGTTGCTCGTTCAGTTCAGGTGCAAAAATCTGTTGATGACGCAGTAACACATAACGATATGGATTGATTTCCAAACTTGAGGTCGGTTGCACATATTGATACAGATCTGCCCAACGACTGATGCCGATATTGAGCTGCTGAAAATCATCCATATTCAGCGCTTTAAAGGCAGCAAGTTGACTAAATCGAGTTTCTGCGCTTGCACTGAGATTGACTTTGGAGCTTGCTTTGGAAATATTCAGTTGAATTTGATGACTGAGCAAATAATCCAAAGATGTGCCCCAAATGCCCGTTTGCGCCACATTATGTTTATCAAATGTACTGTCTAAGCGATTGGCTCGGGCTTGCGTCACTTCACGGCTATGTTGTTGTTCTACATCCCAAAAGGTTACGGTTAAACCTTGTGCACCACTGTCAGTTTGCCACCATTCACAGCCCAAAGGAATCAAACGTTCAGTGCTGTTTTCCTGATAATCACGTTGCACGACACCTTTTAGACGAGTGAAATTTTCCGCTTGGTTTTGGCTATTTTGTAAAGCAAATAAATAAGCATTCAGATAGGCGAGTTGTGAGAAAATTTGCTGTTCATCAATCTGAATATCATCTTCCAAAAACTGTCGCATCATGCCATACAGTTGTCTTAACTGCGTTGCAAGACGAGGTAAATTTTGTGCACGTGCCTGCATATTTAAAATGTGCAATGACAACACCGATTCTTTGGCCAAATGTGATAAACCTTGCTGAATAAAATGTTGGCAAAGTTGTTGTAACTCTTGAATAAATTCAAAATCTTCAGGGTTTAAAATGTGCTGATGTTCTTGGCTGAGTTGTTGCTGTAAATCTTCCGCCCATTGCCATTGTTCAGGCGCATTTAAGTGAAATAAATAGGCAATACAGGCAAGATGCACCGCATTTTTCTTATTGTCTGCAAGGTCTGACAGAATCCCATCAAAACCTGTCGGTGGAAAAAATAAAATGGCATTGTCACTGAATGTGGTTTTAAAACTGATTTTTTCAGGGGCGATGTCGATTTGACAATGCTCAGCGTTTTGACAAAAACTCTGCCAAATTTCAAAAGCCAAACGGGTTTGTGCTTTGCCTGCTTTTTTAAATAATGCACTGTCTTTCAGCGTTAAGGCGGTATTTAAAGCTGTATGTGTTGCAATATTTGCAGTTGAGCTGTGTTGGATATTGTCTACAGTGGCATCAATATTTTCCGTAGCGCTTTTATTATCATTTTGATTGCCATTTTTATGGCTTGGTTCGGCGGATGTTTCAGTGCTTTGTATGGTATTTGCAGTTAGATTTTGATTTTGCTGTAACCAAAAAATACTGATGAGAATGTGTTTACAGCAGCTTTGCGCAGGGCAATTACATTGTGCTTCAGTAATGCCTTGCTCAGGTAAAACAACCTCAAATTCTTCCACTTTGAACTGTAAAGGTGCAGTATTTCCCTGAACGAGTTGCACATCTTCAAGCGACTTTTTAGCACGACGAATCAAGCCTGCATTGCTGTGTAATGCCAAACTGTCTTCATCATAATGCAGATAAATTTGCCCAATCATTGCATCACCTCCGCAAACCAAGTGGCTAAATGATCAGGTGTCATTGCTGCGATTTGCATACCACGTTGTTGTAATTTTTGCGCCATATTACTGTCATACACAGGATTGGCTTGGCTGTCCAATGCGGCAAGCCCAAGCAATTTACAACCTTGTTCATTCAGTTGGGCGGTGGTATTTAACAAATGCTGCACCGATGCACCTTCTTCAAAATCACTGATCAAAATCAAAATACTGCGATTTGGTTGGGTAATTTTTTTGGCACAATATTCCATCGCTTTGCCAATATTGGTTCCGCCACCAAGTTGTACCGTGAGCAAGACCTCGACAGGATCATGCGCCAAATGACTGAGATCGACAATTTGCGTATCAAACAGCACCAAGCTGATTTTCACCGCAGGCAATGCCGCCAAAATACTTGCACAAATCGCGGCATACATCACCGAATCAAGCATTGAACCACTCTGATCCACACACAGTACAATTTCCCAAGACAAATGCTTTTGCACTCGTGCATTAAAAATTGGATTTTGAATAATCAGCTTTTTATGCTCAGCTTGATAATTTTTCAGATTGTTTTGAATGGTACGTTTCCAATCAAAATTTTGCGCTTGTTTGATATGCGTACGACGAAAACGGTTACGCCGACCTTGTAGGGACTGCAAAAACTGTGTGCGAATTTTTTGTAATAATTCCTCAACCACCTGACGAATCACATCCCGCACCGCTTCTTTGGCTTCGGCACTCAAACGCCCACGCATACTGAGCAGTGCTTTGGCAGTGGCAGGATTGGGTTCTAATTCACGAATACTTTGCGGGTCTTTCAGTAAGTCTTTCAACTGATAACGTTCAAGCGCATGCTTTTGCATCCGCTCAAAAGTGGATTTGGGAAATAATTTTCGACTTTGATTGAGCCAATTGATTGCAGTCAGTTGTGAACCCTCAAGCCCACCATGTCGGTTTGAACCTTGCTGAACCCCTCGGCGTTTATATTCATTTTGATATAAATAGTCGAGATTGCGTTCCAATTTAAGTTGTTCGCCTGATAAATTGGCTGCGGATAAACTTTGATCCGAATAACGTCCTAAAATCAGTCGCCAACGCCGCGCTGCATCTAAGCTGTCCAAAGCGGTTTCTTGTTGATCTAAATCGGATGGCGCAGTGTTGTTTTGTGTCATTTTTCAACTCCTGTGATCCAATCTTGCAGTTGATCATGCTGTAAAAGTTGTTGTAATTGTTGATTTAAATGTGCTGCATTCAGCATGTCGTGTTCATTGATATGACTATGGACTTGATCTAAAACCACATCTTCGGCAAGTCCTGCCATACGGGCAACATTTTGCGAAACGGATGAATTTTGCTTTGGACTGAGTTGACTGAAAATGTAACGCAGATCAGGCAAAATCTGTAAAAACGTATCTTCTCGCCAATGTTTGACCAAATCATATAAGGCATTGATCGCAATCGGGGATTGCACAAAAATCTCAGGCGCAATGGCAAACATACCTTGAATATATTGTACGGCTTCATCGGCATCACAGCCGATGGCAAAGGCAGTTTTTAAATATTGCTGTAATTGCGCTTGATCAATGCGATGATCAAGAAACATCAACGTATCCAAAGCACCTTTTAATTTACTGAGATGGTATTGATCAAACTGTTGACGTTCCACATGCTGATAAAACAATGCCAAGAGTGAGTCATTGTCTTGTTGTGATTTGAGCTTAGAAACAGACAAAATCAGATCATGCAAAGTCTTAAAACTTTTCAGATTTTCTTCGATTTTATCTTCATGCGTGTCATACAGTTGGTCGAGTAAAAAACAGGCTTGCTTCACTGCCTGAACCAAACTTTGCTGTAAAATATGTTCAGGCAATTGCAATAATTGGCGACCACTCCACAGATAATACAATTGCTGTGCTGCAGCAACGACAGAGTGTAGGCTTTGATCGGTTTGTAAATAATCATCCAATTGTTTTTGCAAAATATTCAGTTGTTCTTTTAAGCCCAAACGACAGGCTAAAGTCAGTAATTTTGCAGTTTCAAATGCCGAATGCCCAAGTCCATTTTCCTGATTATGTTGCTGTAAAGCGAGAATTTTTCCTAAGGCAATTTGCTGTAACTGATCACCCAATTCTGCAAGTTCGATCAAACGCGCTTCAACCGAGGGCGACCATGTATAACGCCATTCTTCAAACAGCAAATCTAGACCTGCGCCATGAGTAAAATCAGGACCTGACAGACGCTGTGCAAAACCACAATCGACAAATTCAAGTAAATTCAGAAATTGACTGATGTCTTGATGTAATGGTTTACGGTAAATATCAAGTTTTCGGTTGCGTGGAATGGTATCACTGACATTGAAACGATATTTTTCAATTTGTTTAAAAATATTTTGTAATAGCGCAGGGCTGTGCTGATGTGCAGCAACTTTACCAAGCTGTTGCCCACTTAAATAACTGTAAATTTCCTGAAATAACAGGTGTTGTCCATCATCCAATTCACCTTTGACCAAGGCACTTTGCAAGGCATCCAACAGGTCATAACGACTTGGGCGATAATGTCCCCGTAAATGTGCCAATTGAAATGCCAATTCTGCGGTATTTTTCAGGGCAATATAGGCTGTAACATCCAACACTTGTTTCTCATCCAAATGATGACAAATTTCGGTCAGATATTTTAGAAATTGTTGTTGAATCAAATGTTCATCAACATGTGTTTGTGACTTTTCCTGCTCATCTGCTTGATTTAAGTCTTGCCAAAACTGTTGATAAAATGCAGGCGATGGCATACCCGAAGCATAACCATTTAACGCATCCAAACGGTCAAAACTATAACGAATTAACCATGCACTTTCCTGCCATTTTTCCTTTTTATTGACTTGAATGGGGTAGCGTTTTACTGTGTCTTTTTGCGCTAAATTTTCAATCAAAGCCAAGGTATGAAAACCACCCGTGACCACTAAAATTTTATGTTTAGGGTTTAAACAGGCTTGGATTTTTTGCCACATGCAGTCTTCACGATGCAAGGAGGCTTCCTGTAACAGAACATCTTGTTCATAGTCTAAACGTGCCAAAGAGCACCATGTAAACACATCATCGAAAAATTTTTCAGCTTGTTTGAGCTTGGAAATGCTTTGTAATTCAAATAAATGATCCCAAAGTTCATCATGATTGCGACAATGCAGCTGCTGTGCAAGATTTTGAATATATTGACTGTGCGCTAAATAACGCTCAGAAATCAGATTTTTTTGTGACCAATCTAAGGATGCATTTTCCAATTTAAACGCACTTTGTTCTTGCCAAGACAGATCAATAAATTCGATCTTGGCATGTTGAGTAGTACCTTGTTTTAATGCTACCCATTCAGGTGAATATTCACAGAAAGGATAATAAGCCGAAAAGAGCGCAGGCGTTTGATCTTCTTGCGGTTCTTCATCCTCATCCGATTTTTTGTTTTGCGAAGATGCTTGAGCTGCTTTGTGTCGCTGTGCTTGTGCAAAAATCGCAATCGGTGGCTGCGTATCCGCATCCAACAAAGCTTCAAGTAAAAATTGAAAACTATGCGGTGCTTCGATCAAAATATGCGTGGGTTGGAGTGCCTGAATATACTGTTGCAAGGCATAGGCACAGGCAGGACTATGATGACGAACAGGTGCAAAATAAACCTGTTGTGCGGCAAGGCTTTGCTTGGCTTGAAATGCCTGTTGCAGTCGTTCAGGCAGTGCTGCTGCATGAAATTCTGCCATGATTAAAACTCACGGCTCGCATCAAAAAAGGCTTTCCAATCTTTGTCTTTACGGGCACGCTCTTTGACCACACTGTCCAAATAATAACGCAGACGTTTGGCATCTTCAGGATTGTCTTTAAACACTACACCGATCAATTGCTGTGCGATATGCTCAGCTTGCAGCACACCATTGCCCAAATAAATCGCTTGTAAACTTGCAGCATGGGCAATATTCACCGCTTCCGCAGTCGACATGACTGCATCAGGAGTTTTTAAATTTGCACCTTGTAGACTTTGACCTGTACGCAATTCATTGAAAATGGTGACAAGCAATTCAATCACTTGCGGTGGTACGGTCAGTTCTGAAAATAAATCACCGACTTGCTGTTTTAGTTGTAACTGTACCAATTCCGCTTCAAAGTCACGGTTTTGAATCGGTTTTACGGTTTCAAAATTAAAGCGACGTTTCAATGCAGCAGACATTTCATGCACACCACGATCACGCAAGTTGGCAGTAGCAATCAAGTTAAAACCATGCTGCGCTGAAACACTAAAATCCTGTCCCATTTCAGGAATCATCATTTGTTTTTCTGACAATAACGACACTAATACATCCTGAATCTCAGGTGGACAACGGGTAATTTCCTCAAAACGTGCCAATTTGCCTTGTTGCATTGCAAAATAAATCGGGGAGGGAATCAAGGACTTATCCGTAGGACCTTCCGATAAAAGCAACGCATAATTCCATGAATATTTAATGTGATCTTCGGTTGTTCCTGCTGTCCCTTGCACTGTGAGTTGCGAGTTGCCACTGATTGCTGCACTAAACAGTTCAGATAACATGGATTTTGCAGTACCGGGTTGACCGACAAGCATCAAGCCTTGATTGCCCATTAAGGTGACTAAAGCACGATCGACCAAGGCATCATCGCCATAAAATTTTTTTTGAATATTGAGCTGTGGATTACCTAAAATAAAATCCCGTACCGCATAGGCAGACAGTTGCCAACCTTGCGGTTTACGCTTTTGATCATGTTCTTTTAGACGTTGTAATTCATCATGATATTTTTGCTCAGCACTAAGTTTTAAAATGTGCTGTGTTGGTATTGCATCGTGTTGTGAATTGTTATGCATATTATTCAATAATCTTTTGAAATCTTGACATAAGCATAACGATGGCTTGACTGAAGTACCAGTTGTATTCGCAGCAATGCGACAAATTATGACTCAAGTGTGTTTTAGCGTTAAGCAATTGTCATGATTTTGTATTTTTAGCTCAAGCATACACAAATATAGTTGAGATAATTTTAGACTATCCTTAGTATTCGACTAAGCCGATAAAAATGAATGGAGTAGAGTGCAAATGGCAGATTCTAATAATAAACAATCAAGTAGCATGTTATCCAATACATTTGGTCTCGCTAAAAAAATTGGTACGACAGGTTTAAATTTATTCAATCATGTTGCACCAAACTCAGTGAGCAAACTCAGTCAAGCGCCAGAAAGTGACTCCGTGGTGGAAGGTAAAGCACGTACTCAAAGTATCTTTGAAAAAAAACAGTATGATAATCCACAGCAAATGATGCGTGAACATTTACCTAAAGTGTCGAGTCAGTTACTTGGTCGTCATTATAAGAAAATCAATAATGTTGCGTCATTTATCTCGCCACAGTTGAATGACAAAATGTCAGATTACTTTTTTGAGAAGTTAAATGACTTTGTGTCAGACAGCAGCTCAGTAGAAAAGCTGTTAAAAGAAGTAGGTGTGAAAGATATCCAAGAGTTGAGCCAAGATTCGGCACGTTCACAACGTATTAGCCAAGCGCTCGCCAATCAAAATAAAGTTCTTGCTGCGATTCAAGGTGCATTGACAGGTGCAACGGGTGTTATTGGTTCTGCGATAGATGTTCCAAGCTCAATTGCTTTGGCATTACGTAGTATTTACCAAACAGGGCGTGCGCATGGTTTTGAGTTGAAACCTGAAGATCATGAAGTGGTTGAATTTATTTTCAAAACAATTGACATTGGTTCTGTGGCGGAAAAACAAGCGTTGTTGATCGCCTTGCGTACATTTGCAAATACTTTAAAAACTCAGGATATGAGTCAATTTCAACAGCTACTTGGTTCAAGTAATTCAACCGATGTCTGGAAAAACTGGATTAGCAATGAAGATGGTACATTTAAGTGGGCATGGTTAGAAAATTTTCCACAATTCAATATTATTTCTAAACTTACCCCATTTGCTTGTATTGGGATTAGCGCAACGTATAGTTGGAAGTTGGTTGATGATGCAACTGAAAAAGCGCAAATCGTCTTTAAAGGTGCGCAGCAGTATTTAATCCAACATCCTCAAGAAAATATTAGTGCTTTAGCTGCGTTTGAGAAGTCTGAAATTTTGCTTGCACAAGCCAGCCCATTATTACAAGCACCTGAGCATGAAGGTGCTGCACCTGAGTTAAACACAGCAACTACAGCACAGCTCTCTGAAAATGAAATTATTCAAGATGTCCAAGTGTTGAAAAAAGATGAAGCACACAACTTAAAAAGTGATGAGGCAGAAATCAATATTGCTGATTTAGCTAAACAACACATTGCTACTGAAAATGAAACAACTGGCGATGAGCAGACTACTGAATCAGCGGATAAAGTAGAAAAGGTGGCTGAAAAATCGCAAGTGAGTCAAAAGAGTGCCACAAAAGATACTCAAGTCGATAAGAGCGACGCAGTAGCGGAAAATGCAGTTGAGCAGTCAGAGGATAATGAAATTATCCAAGATGTCCAAGTGTTGAAAAAAGATGAAGCACAAAACCTAAAAAGTGATGAGCCAGAAATCAGTATTGCTGATTTAGCTAAACAACATATTGCTACTGAAAATGAAACAATTGGTGATGAGCAAACGACTAAAGCAGCAGATAAAGTTGAAAAGTTGGCTGAAAATTCACAAGTGAGTGAAAAAAATGCAACAAAAAATACTCAAGCCGATAAGACTGTAGCAACAGAGAAACAAGCCGTTAAACAATTAGATGACATTGAAAAGGATACGCAAAAGCTTGAAGCTAAAACAAAATCAAAGGATGAAAAGAAAAGTTAATCTAATATAAACTTTTTCTTATTTTAGATGTGGTGAAGAAAACAGCTAAAAAAGTGAGAGAAATACACAGATGGTCAATATTTGATAAGTGTCGAATGTTGACCATTTTTGCATCTTGACTTACAATTGCATGCCCTCAAAAAGTGGTAATTTTTTGAGGCTTTTTATTAACGGGAGAATTGCCATATGGCAACAACAAATCAGTTGATCCGTAAGGGTCGCACAACTTTAGTTGAAAAATCTAAAGTTCCTGCGTTGAAGGCTTGTCCACAACGTCGTGGTGTTTGTACACGTGTTTATACAACTACACCTAAAAAACCTAACTCAGCAATGCGTAAAGTTTGCCGTGTGCGTTTAACTTCAGGTTTCGAAGTTTCTAGCTACATCGGTGGTGAAGGTCATAACCTACAAGAGCACAGTGTTGTTCTTATCCGTGGTGGTCGTGTTAAAGACTTACCAGGTGTACGTTACCATACCGTTCGTGGTTCTTTAGACTGTGCTGGTGTGAAAGATCGTAACCAATCACGTTCTAAATACGGTGCTAAACGTCCTAAGAAATAATTCTTTAAGAATTAAATCTTAAGATCGCAAACCGCAATCCTTTATCGTCTCGCTTGTCTGATTTCTGCATTTAAATTTGTGAAATTCAAGCGACGTGTAGTAAGGCCAGCGAATGCACCTGACACTTGGTGCTCATGCTGGATTAACCTGAAGTGTCATATTTATAGGTAGTTTAAAATGCCAAGACGTCGCGTAGTCGCTGCTCGTGAAATCCTTCCGGATCCTAAGTTCAGCAGCCAAACAATCGCTAAATTCATGAACCATGTAATGCAAGATGGTAAAAAATCTATTGCTGAAAGTATCGTTTACGGTGCTTTAGACCGCGTTCAAGAAAAAAACAAAGTAGACCCAGTTGAATTTTTCGAGACTACTCTTGAAAAAGTTCGTCCTATGGTCGAAGTAAAAGCACGCCGTGTTGGTGGTGCTACATATCAAGTTCCTATGGAAGTACGCCCATCCCGTCGTACTGCCTTAGCGATGCGTTGGTTAGTAGATGCTGCTGCTAAGCGTTCTGAAAAAACTATGGCTTTACGTCTTGCTGGTGAGTTGCTTGATGCAGCTGAAGGTAAAGGCGCAGCGATCAAAAAACGTGAAGATGTGCATCGTATGGCTGAAGCCAACAAAGCCTTCTCTCACTACCGCTTCTAAGCGGCTAAAACAGTCCCTAATCAGGAGAATACTTATGCGAATTACAGCACGATTTAACATCGCCCTCTACCAAAGTGGGGGATGGGCGGGAATTTAAGTTGTCCTTAAATTCGTATTAAGTATCCGTACGCATCAATACTTATTGATGCGTCCTGTTTTAAACAACAAAATTTAGGAATGCTAGAAATCATGGCTCGTCAAACCCCAATTTCTCGTTACCGTAACATTGGTATCTCTGCACACATTGATGCGGGTAAAACAACAACTTCAGAACGTATTTTGTTTTACACAGGTCAAAGCCACAAACTTGGTGAAACTCACGAAGGTTCGGCAACTACTGACTGGATGGAACAGGAACAAGAACGTGGTATTACCATTACTTCAGCAGCAGTAACATGCTTCTGGTCTGGTATGGGTAACCAGTTCGATCAACACCGTATCAACGTTATTGACACCCCAGGACACGTAGACTTCACGATCGAAGTTGAACGTTCTATGCGTGTTCTTGATGGTGCGTGCATGGTTTACTGTGCGGTAGGTGGTGTTCAACCTCAGTCTGAAACTGTATGGCGTCAAGCAAACAAATATAAAGTTCCACGTATTGCGTTCGTAAACAAAATGGACCGTACTGGTGCGAACTTCTTCCGTGCTGTAGAACAAATGAAAACTCGCTTGGGCGCAAACCCAGTGCCGATCGTTATTCCAGTTGGCGCTGAAGAAAACTTCCAAGGTGTTGTTGACCTAATCGAAATGAAAGCGATTATCTGGGATGAAGCATCTCAAGGTATGAAGTTTGAATACGGTGAGATCCCTGCTGACTTAGTAGAATTAGCGCAAGAATGGCGTACTAACATGGTTGAAGCTGCTGCAGAAGCATCAGAAGAACTCATGGATAAATACCTAGAAGAAGGCGATCTTACGAAAGAAGAGATTGTTGGTGGTCTACGCACACGTACTTTGGCAAACGAAATTCAGCCAATGATGTGTGGTTCTGCATTCAAAAACAAAGGTGTTCAACGTATGTTGGATGCTGTGATTGAATTCTTACCAGCACCAACTGACGTTGAAGCGATCAAAGGTATTCTTGACGACAAAGACGAAACTGAAGGTTCTCGTGAAGCGTCTGATGAAGCACCATTCTCTGCGTTAGCGTTCAAAATCATGAACGATAAATTCGTTGGTAACTTAACGTTCGTACGTGTTTATTCAGGTGTTCTTCAAGCAGGTAGCCCTGTTTACAACCCTGTGAAAATGAAACGTGAGCGTATTGGTCGTATCGTACAGATGCATGCTAACGATCGTCACGACATCGAAGAAATTCGTGCAGGTGATATCGCAGCGTGTGTAGGTCTTAAAGATACAACCACTGGTGATACATTATGTGATGAAAACCACGTAATTACACTAGAGCGTATGGAATTCCCAGAGCCAGTAATTGCACTTGCAGTTGAACCTAAAACTAAAGCTGACCAAGAAAAAATGTCAGTTGCTTTAGGTCGTTTGGCGAAAGAAGATCCATCATTCCGCGTTCGTACAGATGAAGAATCTGGTCAAACGATTATTGCGGGTATGGGAGAGCTTCACCTTGACATCATTGTTGACCGTATGAAGCGTGAATTCGGTGTAGAAGCAAACATTGGTAAACCAATGGTTTCTTACCGTGAAACGATTAAAAAATCGGTTGAACAAGAAGGTAAATTCGTACGTCAAACTGGTGGTAAAGGTAAATTTGGTCACGTATACGTACGTTTAGAACCACTTGCTGAAGATGCTGGTAAAGATTACGAGTTCGCTGAAGAAGTTGTTGGTGGTGTAGTACCTAAAGAATTCTTTGGTGCGGTTGACAAAGGTATTCAAGAGCGTATGAAGAATGGTGTCCTTGCTGGTTACCCAGTTGTAGGCATCAAAGCGACATTATTCGACGGTTCTTACCACGATGTCGACTCTGACGAATTATCGTTCAAAATGGCTGGTTCTTATGCCTTCCGTGATGGTTTCATGAAAGCGGATCCTATCCTTCTTGAACCAATCATGAAAGTAGAAGTAGAAACGCCAGAAGACTACATGGGCGACATCATGGGTGACTTAAACCGTCGCCGTGGTATGGTTCAAGGTATGGACGATTTACCTGGTGGTACTAAAGCGATTCGTGCTGAAGTTCCACTTGCTGAGATGTTTGGTTACGCAACTCAAATGCGTTCTATGTCTCAAGGTCGTGCGACTTATTCTATGGAATTTGCTAAATATGCTGAAACTCCACGTAACGTGGCTGAAGGCATCATTTCTAAATTCCAAAATGGTGGTAAAAAAGGTGACGACGAGTAATCTTTCGATTACTATAAGCCCAACTAATACATAGTTAAAAAACCAAGTGCTCATGTAGTGACCCTGCATGAGTAGTTTAAAAAGGAAGAACTCATGGCTAAGGCTAAGTTTGAACGTAATAAGCCACACGTAAACGTGGGCACAATCGGTCACGTTGACCATGGTAAAACAACTTTAACAGCTGCAATTGCAACTGTATGTGCAAAAACTTTTGGTGGTGAAGCGAAAGACTACGCTGCAATTGATTCTGCACCAGAAGAAAAAGCACGTGGTATTACAATTAATACGTCTCACGTAGAATACGACTCTCCAATCCGTCACTATGCACACGTAGACTGCCCAGGACACGCCGATTATGTTAAAAACATGATCACAGGTGCTGCTCAAATGGATGGCGCGATCCTTGTATGTTCAGCGACTGATGGTCCAATGCCACAAACTCGTGAACACATCCTTCTTTCTCGTCAAGTAGGTGTACCTTACATTATTGTTTTCTTAAACAAATGTGACATCGTTGATGATGAAGAGTTAATCGAATTGGTTGAAATGGAAGTTCGTGAACTTCTTTCTACTTATGACTTCCCAGGTGATGATACTCCGGTGATCCGTGGTTCAGCTTTAGCTGCACTTAACGGTGAAGACGGTCAATACGGTGTTCCAGCTGTTCTTCAACTTGTTGAAGCACTTGATACTTACATCCCAGAACCAGAACGCGCAATCGATAAAGCATTCTTAATGCCAATTGAAGACGTATTCTCTATCTCTGGTCGTGGTACAGTAGTCACTGGTCGTGTTGAATCAGGTATCGTGAAAGTAGGCGAAGAAGTTGAAATCGTAGGTATCAAAGACACAGTTAAAACAACTGTAACTGGCGTTGAAATGTTCCGTAAACTTCTTGATGAAGGTCGTGCGGGTGAGAACTGTGGTATTCTTCTACGTGGTACTAAACGTGAAGACGTACAACGTGGTCAAGTATTGGCTAAACCAGGTTCTATCAAACCACATACTAAATTCGACGCAGAAGTATATGTACTTTCTAAAGACGAAGGTGGTCGCCATACACCATTCCTTAACGGTTACCGTCCACAATTCTATTTCCGTACAACTGACGTAACTGGTGCGATCCAGTTGAAAGAAGGCGTTGAAATGGTAATGCCAGGTGACAACGTAGAAATGTCAGTAGAATTGATCCATCCAATCGCAATGGACCCAGGTCTACGTTTCGCGATTCGTGAAGGTGGTCGTACAGTAGGTGCTGGTGTAGTTTCTAAAGTTACTGCATAATCACTTTATTGTGTAAAAGAGCGTTCCTTTGGGGCGCTTTTTTTATGTCGATATTTTTGAGTAGTCATTTTTGATCAGTTCAAATGTGATCAAGAGAAAAATATACTCATTATTAAAATAATGTAGTGGTTATTTTAAAAGTTTGATCACTAAATAAATTTCAATTATCTTCATTTACTTATCCTAGTTTTATCTTGCATCATAACCAAGTTGATACTTCATTTCTTTATATCCTAATTAACTAGCTAATTCATTCCATTGCGCTGTATTAGGTTGTTGTTTTATCTCCTTGTGGCGTAATTAACTAGGGGGCTTTATTCCCTTGCGTCGTAATAAAGCAGTGCTTTATTACTCCTCATGTCCTAAACTGATATTTGTATGACCTTATTTGCACTTATCTATACTTCATAAAGTCGTAATATAAAAATGTAGAAAAACAAACATAAGTTTTTGGTGTGAGAACACCATTTAGGAGTAAGTGTAATGAATGCCAAAGTAAATATCTCCAATAGAGCAGGTGCTACTTTCCCTGTTCGTCGCATGAATTTTAATTTTGAAAATGTTCCTGAATATTGGATGAATGGATCGGCAGGTTTGACTCATTTTATGACAGCTTTATCAGCATTATTTCCAGCGGGTGAAAAGTTATTTATTGACTCTGTGCGTGCAGTGCGTCATTACCCTGAAATTAAAGATAATGAAGCATTACAAAAAGAAATCAGTGCTTTTATTGGCCAAGAAGCGATGCATACTCAAGAGCATGTAGGCTTTAACCAGTCAGCACAAAAATATGGTCATGATGTTAAAAGTTTAGAGCAACATACTGACTGGCTTATTCAGGGTGCGCGTAAGGTTTTTGGTAAAGTTGTTAAACCATTTGGTATGACACAGGAAATGGTAGATTTAACAGCAACTACAGCTTTGGAACATTTTACTGCAACAATCGCTTCTGAATTATTGCGTAATCCTCATATTCAGGAGTTGATGACAGATGAAACCATGAAGTATTTGTGGTTGTGGCATGCGATTGAAGAAAATGAGCATAAAGCAGTAGCATATGATGTATATGAAGAAGTTTTTGGACGTGGCGTAAAATCGTATGCACTACGCAATACCGCTTTAGTAGTAGCGATGGGGTTGATTCTTCTTGAGCAATCCTCATTCGTTTATAAACTTTTAAAAGCTGATAATAAAATAAATATGAAAGAGTTAGGTTCTATCTACAAATATGCTTACAGCCCATCAAAAGGGATTATTGCTGGTATGGCCAAAGAAATGTTGATGTATTTTAAACCAGGCTTTCACCCAAATGATTTGGATACCCAAGAGTTATTAGAAACATGGAAGGCGAAATTAGGTTTTTAAACTAAGGTATTAAAAATAAAAGGAAGATTTTTATAAATTTTCCTTTTTTATTAGACTTCTATAGATAAACTCTTATAATTCGCTTTTTACTTGAAAATATGATGAACACAGATGATTCGCTTGATGCAAACAGCTGACTTAAAGACTGTTTCTGAGATTGAAAATTTAGTTCAATCTCACCCTTGGACACATCATCAATTTCAGGAAGCGATTGAAAGTTATCAAAGTACAGTATTTGAGAAGCAAGGTGAAGTTGTCGCTTTTTGTATTTTACAGCCTGTTTTGGATGAAGCGAATTTACTCTTAATGGCAGTTCATCCTCAGCATCAAGGTCAAGGTTTTGGCTATCAACTTTTAGCAGAATCTATTCAATTATTAAAAAATAAACCGATCCAAATTTTTTTAGAAGTACGTGAGTCGAATCACGCTGCAATAGCTTTGTATGAAAAATCTGACTTTCATCAAATTGACCTGCGTAAAAATTATTATCCAAATAAAGATGGTAGTCGAGAACATGCCATTATCATGGTGAAAACCTGTGCTGAGGATTTTTCACAACTGTTTAAATAATAAAGTAAATATTTTATTTTATAATTGGTTCATTCCATTCTGAGGGAAGGGTGGTCATGAGCATATCGCCTAGTTTTTTAATTTCTTCTTGATCTAGATGTCGACTAATATGACGCCATTGTCCATCTAATAATAACTCAAAAGGTGCGTATTGTGATTTATAATTCATTTTTGCAGAGTGTGGAACCCAATAGCCTAAGTAAACATAGTTTTGTTGCAAAGACTTAACATATTCAATCTGTTTTAAAATTGCAAAAACACCGAGAGAACGACGACTTTCATCAGGATCAAAGAAGGTATAAACTGCCGAAACGCCATCATCAAGGTTGTCACACGTAGAAACACAAATTAGACGATTGTCTTTCCATAGTTCTAAAAAAAAGCTATCACTACAACTATGAATTAAAAATTTTTCAAATTGATCATAACTGGGTGGAAACATGTCGCCATCCGCATGGCGTTCATTAATATAGCGTTCGTACAGCTTGTAATGGGTAATGCTTGCATTTTGTGTAGAGGTAATTCTTATCTCTAAGTCTTGATTACGTTTCCATGCTTTTTTTTGCGAACTGTTCATTTCAAATTCTTTTACAGGGACACGGCAGGACAAACACTGGCGACACAAATGACATTCTGGGCGATATACAAAATCACCACTACGGCGAAACCCCATACGTGATAGTTCTGATAAAGTCACCACATTAATACGATGTGCAGGGTCTAAGAAAACCATCCGTGCTGATTTATTTTCTAAGTAGCTACAGTCGTGCGGTGGGGTTATATAATATTGTAAGTCATTCAAATGGGACTTTGGATGATATGAGTTCATAACGAGATGCCCCTCTTGGTTTTCCTATCCAGTTATTTTTCAGTCCATAAGTTTTGCAGTAAGTGCTATTGTTTTACTTGAAAATACACGTTCTTGATAGCTTTTCCAATCTATAGCAGGGTGTTTAATTACATCTTGTAACGATTTTAAGTATGTTTGGCGAGAAAGTGTACATGCACCTAAGCGAAGTAGGTGATCATTGACCAATTGGCAGTCAATCCAAGGCAGTTGATTTTCTCGTCCAAGTAACATCAGCGTATAAAAAGCCATTTTAGACACGTCAGTTTGTGTGCTAAACATAGATTCACCAAAGCAACCATGTCCTATGGTTACGCCATACAAGCCACCGACTAGTTTTTCTTGATCCCAAACTTCAACACTGTAAGCATAACCTTCTTGAAATAACGCACAATAGCCTTGAATGATGCCTTCAGAAATC
Organism: Acinetobacter defluvii; assembly: GCF_001704615.3. NCBI lineage: Bacteria > Pseudomonadati > Pseudomonadota > Gammaproteobacteria > Moraxellales > Moraxellaceae > Acinetobacter > Acinetobacter defluvii. Next base: position 2,675,228 of record NZ_CP029397.2, on the reverse strand, counting down.
CATGTTTCATCCGCATAACTACGAGGTAGGGAGCAAGCACGAATAACTTGATCAAAAGCTTGGTTAATCGTGATTTTATAATCCAGCTTTTTCATATTACGAATTAATGACTTACTAGGATGATAGTCGAGTGGCCGAATAATACAGCGCGGTTCAGGACTCCACCAACAAATCGGATCACCTTCAGAAAACCAAGGGAATAAGCCACGTGAATAGGCTTCAAACAAAGTAGAAGGGTGTAAGTCAGCACCGATACAAATCAGTCCTTCACCTTCAGGATCTGTTTGTACTGGATCTGGAAAAACAAATTTTGATGGAATTAACATAGACATTAATTTAAAAAAAGATCAGCTTTATATTAGCTGATCTTTTTCTTTAGCGTATAGCAAGCGTTTAGGCAAATAATTTTAATTGTTTGGCAATTTTGATTAAATCGCTATCTAAAAATACTTGAGCTTTATGCTGTAAAAAATTCAAGCTTAGCGTTTTATCTTGAATGGTTGTACCTTGATCGACCACAAACCAACTGAGTTGATCTAAAACATTTTGGACATATTCAGCAAATTGTTGTGCAGTTTTTAGACCATCCATAAAATGTGCACGATAAAACAATTGCGTAAATTGGTCTGTGCTTAAACCTATACCCGAAATCGGACAAGCTAAGACTTGATAGTTGTTATGAAAGCTGGCTTGTTCAAGAATAAAACGATTCAACTGATGTGCATGGTCAAGCATTTCTTGTGAAGTTTCTGCTTGACAAGGTTGCGCTAAACCTAGATGACATAAAATCACCAAAGCATTTAAGATCTTAGCATAGGATTGACCAGGCAGTTGTTTTTCTATATTGGCAATGGTTTGTGGTGCATAATTTTCTTGTTTGAAAAACTTGCCAAGCGGTTCATACACATCTTGAATTAAATTAAATTCACCTAAATACCCAGAAATCGTTTTAGGGAAATTTTCAGGCGCAGTTAAAATCACAAAAGCAGTATTTCGCAAACGTTCCTGAGTTTGTAAAGGTGTTAAGGTGTTTTTACCACGAATAAATAAATCACGTCTAAATTGGGTATTCGCAAAATAATCACGACATTGTTCTTTAAAAATCGGATGTTCGATTTGATTTAAAAACTGCTGATGTTCCTCAGAAAAGTTGATGTTATCTAAATGTGTATTTAAATCGGTTGAACCTGCATAAGTGAGTTTGACATCTTCTAAAATACGCACAACTTGTTGAAATGAAAAACATTGCCAATCTTGGTTGAGGTATTCATGAATTAAATAATTCGGATTTTGTTTTTGTAAATCTTGAACTTTATTTAAAGCATTTGGATTACGTTTAGCAAAATTTGGATTTTGTGCCAATAATGCCTCACTGAATGTCAAAGAATCTTTTACTTTTTGAATGGGATTGGTACTGGTGCTGTTAAATTTAAAATGGCTATGGAACAGTTCACGAATCGGCATATTGGCTGCCCAGCCTGTCAGACAATTATAACTGATATACACGATACCATTCGGTTTTAGGTATTTACGAATAAATTTTAAAATAATGTGTTGATTTTCATGACTAATCCAACTCCAGATCCCATGTAAGCTAATAGAATCTAACATTGGTAAGTCTTTATTTAATAACTCTTCAAAACTGGCATCATAAAATTGATGTGGTGTATGACTCTGTTCTGCAAGCATGGTGGCATGTGCTGCGTGTGCAGGATTAAAATCTGTGCCGATAAATAAGCCTAAGTTGGAAGCAGCATGAATATTTAGACTAACCCCTTGCCCAAAACCCAATTCACAATGTAAATGTGATTCATTAGAAATTGGGCTATCTACGCCATTGAGTAATAAGCAAAATTTTTGATAATTCGGACTTAAATCTTTGTAATAACCGTAAGTATAATTCACTTCAGTTTGGTAACCATCTGTCCAAGTGTTGCTCATTTTTTTAGCCTTTAAAATGCAATTTTAATAAAAAATTATTGTGAGAATGAATCGTATAAAAGTTCTATTAAGATGCAACAAATGAGTATTAAAAAGCAATATTAATTTTTATCTATGAATGAGGTATTTGTCTGTAAAAATAAAAAATGAATAGCTTAAAATACTCAATTGCTTATGAATAAAAAACCGCCAGTATTGGCGGTTTTCTAAGCTTTGAAAATTACTTTTCTAAACTGTCTAAATAACGATCTGCATCCAATGCTGCCATACAGCCAGAACCTGCAGATGTAATCGCTTGACGATATACATCATCTGCTACATCACCTGCAGCAAATACACCTGCTACAGAGGTTGCTGTTGCATTGCCTGCTGTACCACTGTGTACTTGGATATAACCATTGCGAAGTTCAAGCTGACCGTCAAACATGGCTGTGTTTGGTTTATGACCAATGGCTACGAATAAACCTGTGACAGCCACTTCTTGAGTAGAATTGTCTTGGGTTGATTTTAAGCGTACAGACGTTACTCCAGAAGCGTCATCGCCCAATACTTCTTCAACGGCATGATTCCAAATGATGCTAATTTTACCTTCTTTTTCTTTTTCAAACAGATGGTCTTGTAGAATTTTTTCAGAACGCAATTTGTCGCGACGATGCACCAAAGTAACATGAGATGCAATATTTGATAAATATAATGCTTCTTCAACAGCAGTATTACCACCACCGACCACCATGACATTTTGGTTTTTGTAGAAGAAACCATCACAGGTTGCACATGCACTGACGCCTTGTCCCATAAAAGCTTGTTCAGACTCTAAACCTAAATACTGTGCTGTTGCACCTGTTGCAATAATTAAAGCATCACAGGTGTATTCTTCCATATCGCCTTTTAGGACGAATGGGCGAACTTTTAAATCCACTTCATTAATATGGTCATATAAAATCTCTGTACCAAAACGTTCAGCATGGGCTTGCATACGCTCCATTAAGGCAGGACCTGTTAAACCTTCTGGATCGCCTGGCCAATTATCTACTTCAGTGGTTGTGGTGAGTTGACCACCCAATTGCATACCCGCAATTAACGTGGGTTTTAAATTAGCACGAGCAGCATAAACAGCAGCACTATAACCCGCAGGACCAGAACCTAAAATAATTAAACGTGAGTGACGAGCGCTCATTTATGCCTTCCTTTTTATATCAGAAAATATAGAATCTGTTAAAATTATACGTGAAAGTTTAGTCGGATTGGGGTGGTTTAATGTCGATAAAATTGATGATCTAAATCGAATTGAACCATATACCGAATATATACAAATAAGTTAACAACATACTGCAACAATCTTGCATCTTTTTTGTAAGAACAGGTGCATAATATAAAGATTTCTTCTTTAAAGATAGCGCTACGCTTCAATAAAAGAACATTGATGATTCATTGGTTACAGGACAGTATATGACTGCGGTGTCAAGTGTTTACCCACAGCGATTGGTATTAACCTTATTCTTGATTTCATTTGGGATATATCTGTTTTTGGCAACAGTGACCTATACGCCTTTTGACCCAGGCTGGATGCATATTTCAAGTGATACACAACAGGTATCAAATGCCAGTGGTGTGGCGGGGGCATGGATTGCAGATTTACTTTTTGGCTTTTTAGGATGGGCAAGCTTACTTATTCCATTTTATTTATTTGCTGAAGCCATACAAGTTTGGTGGCCAAGAAGCTTTTTGAATCGTCCTTTTCGTTATGCTGCGCAATTTTTTATTTTATTGACCACTGCAAGTTTATTGTATTTGCTGTGGAATGTCCCAGCGGATACGTTAGATAATGCTTCAGGCGGCATCATTGGTTATGAACTGGGGGAAAGTTTATCCCAATTACTGACCATTTATGGTGCATGTGCGTTTTTATTGTTATTGCTGGGTGTTTTATGTACCTTGGCTTTTGGCATTCAGTGGAATAAAACATGGGCGACCCTAAAAGCAACTCCTGCGTATTTACAGGATTTATTCTATAAAAATGTACCTGAAAGTGAATCTGCTTATGATTTAACCGCAACCGCCAAACCCGTCCTAAAATCTAAAAAGAAAGAAAATAATCAACAACAAGAGCATACTGAAGTTGTTGCAGAAATGAATGCCAGCAAATCGCCGTTAGCAAGCAAACATGAGCAAGCAGCAGAACGTTTGTTTGAGGATATGGTGGATCAACAGCAGCAAGTTCAACACACTTTATTGGTTGAAAATGAAATTGATGATGAAGAGCTAGAAAAAACTTTAGCCAAAGCACACCGTTTAGAACAAGAAAGTAAAAGATTTGTTCCTACTGGCGAGGTTTGGAAGCCGTTAGATCAAAATCAAGATCATAATCGAGATATTGATGCTTTGCTACGTGCATCAGAAGATGATCAAATTACTTTAAACACTCAGTCTGAGAGCATCAATCCCACCATTCATACAGCACAAAATACCACGACTTTTAAACAGTCAACGCATGATACTAAAGACTTGGATTGGGATGATGATCAAGTCTTTGATGATTTATTGGCAGTTGTTCCAAGTGATCAGATTGCAACCGATGTACATCGCCCATTTAGTCAAACCGCAGCAGAAAATTCAGCTACGCATTTTTCAGAGTTTGATCAAGTTGCTATAACCTCTGAAAATCATACAGTGAGCAACCAAAATGCACATAATTTAGCTGCGGAATTAGATAATCTGGCACATCTTGCTGATGTGTCTGTAGAGGAGCCTCTTATTCAGACAGAGGTTCGTACAACCAGCAGTTATGCACAATCCTCACCTTTGGTTAAGGCTGAAATTCAAACTCATTTAATGACTTCAACAGTATCAGATGAAGAAAAATCACGTATTTCTTCAAATAAAGATGCATTTAGAGAAGCTTGGCAAGAAACAGCAGGTAAACCTGTCGATGAAGAGCTAGAGGAGGAATTTGATCTTGATGCGCCTCTGACAGATGCTTTTGGTCGTCCTATGTCACGTGCTATGCAAGTGGCACAGAAGCGTAAAGATTTACCAACCTTGCCAGGTTATGAATTATTAGACAAAGTTGATCCGAATAAAAAAGTAAATTATACCGCTGAGCAGTTGGCTCGTTTATCTGAGTTATTAGAGATCAAATTACAAGAATTTAATATCAAAGCGAAAGTGATTGAGGCGCAACCAGGTCCAGTTGTCACACGCTTTGAGCTAGATTTAGCACCAGGTGTAAAAGCCTCTAAAGTGACGAATATTTCACGAGATTTGGCACGTTCTATGTCAATGGCATCAGTGCGTGTGGTCGAGGTTATTCCTGGCAAACCTTATATCGGCATCGAAGTGCCGAACAGCGCCCGTGAAATGGTGCGCTTGATTGAATTATTGGAAATGCCAGCTTTCAAAGACCCTGCTGGTTTGCTTTCAATGGCAATGGGGAAAGATATTTCAGGTAGTCCTGTGATTACTGATTTGGGTAAAGCTCCCCACATGTTGGTTGCAGGAACAACAGGTTCTGGTAAATCCGTCGCAGTCAACTCGATGATTCTCTCTATGCTTTTGAAATATACTCCTGATCAATTGCGTTTAATTTTAATTGACCCAAAACAATTGGAACTTGCCAACTATAATGATATTCCACATTTATTAACACCGGTTGTGACGGACATGAAGGATGCTGTCAGTGCGTTGAATTGGTGTGTAAATGAGATGGAGCGTCGTTATAAGTTGATGTCATTTTTAAAAATTCGTAAATTGGCAGACTATAACCGTAAAGTTGAAGAAGCCATTGCCAATGGTGAGGATTTGATTGATCCAACGTGGAAAGCTAGTGATTCAGCAACACAAGAACGTGCGCCACGTTTGCAACCGTTACCTTCGATTGTGATTGTTGCCGATGAGTTTGCGGATATGATCATGCAAGTCGGTAAAAAAGCAGAAGAAATGATTACTCGTTTGGCACAAAAATCTCGTGCAGCAGGAATTCATTTGCTGCTTGCAACACAACGCCCTTCAGTTGACGTAATTACGGGTTTGATCAAAGCCAATATACCAACACGTGTGGCTTTACGTGTAAATAGTAAGATTGACTCCCGTACCATTTTAGATGCAGGCGGTGCAGAGGACTTACTTGGTCATGGTGACATGTTGTTTTTAGGACCAGGTAAAATCGAACCTGAACGCGTGCATGGCGCATTTATTTCAGACGATGAAGTGAATCGAATTTGTGACGCATGGCGTGAGCGAGGTGATCCAGATTATGTGGATGAAATTTTAACGCCATACGATGAAGAACCCACCTCGAAAGGCTTTGAAGATGGCGATGGTGACCCAAACCGAGATGCTCTATATGACCAATGTGTGTCATTTGTGCTAGAAACACGCAAAGTATCTGTATCTTCTTTACAACGTAAGTTTAGTTTGGGATATAACCGAGCTGCACGTATTGTAGATCAAATGGAAGAACAGGGGATTGTCAGCAGTATGGGGCCGAATGGTAAACGAGAAATTTTAGTTTAATTCAAATGCCAAGTTGCAATGTGCTACGGTTCATTGCAATTGTCCTGTCAGTTCTAAATAAATTGACAGGAGTAACAATAGCCAAATGATTACTCCAAAAACCATTAAAATAATGTGTGTGGTTGTAAATTTTTCTTGCTCAATCGTTTCCATATTTTCAGTACGCCGTTTGGCGTAGTTGAGTGCCATAAAAGCAGGAATATAAAAAAGCACACTACAAATATACAAAATGAAATAAGGTGCAGGTAGATAAGATAAATATGAAAAAACCATCACACCTAAAAACATCCAACCTGATGAAAATTTTTTAGAATAGCCTTGTTGTTGTGCATATTTTTGGATTCTTTCAAAAAGCCCATAAAGAAAAAATATTGAAAAAATGGCACGAAAAGCAGGTTGAATATCAAGTTGATCTTTTTGTAGAAAGAAACGCCAAGTTTTAAACATCCACCAAATATTGTATAAACCCAATGAGAGTACTGAAAGCAATATAAATTGATTTAAATTTAAAAGTGTTCGATCTTCAGTTCGAATATGTTGGGAGTTGAGCATTGAAGTTGTATTTAAATTTGTCATGTTATTTTTCATTATAAATTGTGACGAAATTCTAAAATTAATTTATTGATTTCGCAATCCATGAATTTAGCTTAAATCTCTTTTTGAGATAAAATAGTTTTTTATCCTCAAGGTCGTTCAGCATGTGGTTAGCATTAAGTACCTTAGTTTTTATTCATTTTTGTGCTTTGATTACTCCTGGTCCAGACTTTTTTGTGGTGACACAAACAGCGATTAGCCGTTCTCGTACTCAAGCGATGTGTGTGGTGTTTGGAATTACCGTGGCTGTGTTGCTGTGGGCATTTTTTGCATTGGTTGGTTTGAATATAATTTTTGAGAAGTTTGTTTGGCTGAAACAAATCATGATGATTTTAGGTGGAATATATTTGTGTTGGCTCGGTTTTCAAATGTTGAAATCCGCATTTTCAAAGCAAAAAGTTAATCAATCACCCAATGAAGCCGTCAATATAGAACTTCCACAAAGTTATATTCGATTTTTTGTCAAAGGCTTATTAACCAATTTATCCAATCCCAAAGCTGTGATCTATTTTGGAAGTGTATTTTCGATGTTTTTAGCCAATCCTCAACTGGATCATTTACATGCAGTGATGTGGGTGATCATAGGTATAGAAACGTTGTTGTGGTTTAGCTTCGTCGTGTTTGTATTTTCATTACCAAGCTTTAAAACAGCGTATCAAAATGCAGCCAAATGGATTGATGGTGTATCAGGAGGGATTTTTACAGCTTTTGGTGCTTATTTGATTGCGAACAAGTAGTTAAAACTATTTCAATAAAAAAACCTGCATAAATTGCAGGTTTTATTTTTTATCTCGTTTAGCTTAAGCAAATTTTGCCAATACTTCTAAAAAGCCATCTTTTTGACGTGGAAATTGTGCGATCACATCATGAATACGTTGACCTTCAGGATTGGTTGCATTGATATCACGACCATCCGCTTTAAACTGAACCAATAGACGTTCATAGTCTGCTGGACGCATATGTTTAAAAGCGTGATAAAGCACATGAAAATCGGCATTTACGCCTTCAGGAGGAAGTTGATTGAGATAGGCAAAAACACGCTCGTCTGACCATTCTTCATTGAAAGTTGCTGGCTGTGAAAGTGCCATAATAGCATCTCCTCAAATTCTATTTTAGATATTAAAAAGGCAAAAATAGGGCAGAAAAAGCTTATTTAGCTCAATCTGCCCACTCGAAGCATAGCTTCTTGTCTTGCGACAAAGCCTTAAAGCCATGCTTTAAGTTTACTTATCCAGTCTACTCGAAGCACAGCTTCTCGTCTTGCGACTGGACAAAGCAATGCTTTGTTAATCCAGTCTCATATTTTGCCTTGAATCAATTCACTTGACTAATCAATAATGAAATTAACGTTCTTCAGGTAAATTGATATTCATTTCTAACATTTCAATATTTGCTTCTGAACGAACAGACATTTGAATGTGTTGTTCATCAACACCACGCACATAACGGTTAACCACCTGCATGATTTCTTTTTTCATTTGGTCAATTTTATCTTGACTCAAACGTTTGCCTAAACCTTGTTCAGATGCAACAATGACTTTTAAACGATCTTTAGCAGTTTGTGCACTCGAAGGCTTTTCATCACCACTAAATAACTTACTCCAAAATCCTGCCATTATTACGCTCCAAATAATCTCGCTAACCAACCTTTAGGCTTAACAGTAATATGTCGATATGGACGCTCTTCGCCCAGGAAACGTGCAACTAAATCGTCATAAGCTTGTCCTGCACTAGCATCTGTATAAAGAATAACGGGTTTACCTTCATTTGATGCTTGTAACACGCTTGGGCACTCGGGAATCACACCTAAAGTCGGAATGCGTAAAATGTCTTTAGAAATATCGTCAATGGTCAGCATTTCTTGTTTATCAGCACGTTCTGGGTTAAAACGCGTGATACATAAGTGCTTGCGAACACGTCCTTCATTGTTTTCGATTTTCTTCGTTTTACTATCAAGCATACCGATGATACGGTCAGAATCTCGAACTGAAGAAATCTCAGGATTGGTGACAATAATTGCTTCGTCAGCATGGTACATTGCTAAAATCGCACCACGTTCGATCCCTGCAGGTGAGTCACAAATAATATAATCAAACTCTTGTGAAAGCTCATCCATGACACGTGCTACACCTTCATCGGTTAAAGCATCTTTATCACGGGTTTGTGAAGCAGGTAAAATATAAAGATTTTCAATATCTTTATCACGAATTAAAGCCTGTTGCAGACGTGCTTCATTATTTAAAACATTCACGAAATCATAAACGACACGACGCTCACAACCCATGATCAAGTCTAAGTTTCGTAGACCGACATCAAAATCTATCACAACAGTTTTATGACCACGAAGGGCTAGTCCTGTTGCAAAAGATGCACTTGTTGTAGTTTTACCTACGCCACCTTTGCCTGATGTAACGACAACAATTTTGGCCACCGAATCCACTCCTGTTATGGTCATTCATCCCCTTTGCGAGGGGAGTTTATTATGGTGTTAATTTATACATTAAAATTGCAGAACTGAAAACTCAAGTTCTTGTTGGTCATTCAAGTAAATATGCACAGACTTTTTAATGAATTCCGCTGGAATATCATCTGCTACGCAATATGTTCCCGCAATAGAAACCAATTCGGCTTCTAAGGAATGACAAAAAATTCTTGCTGCAGTATTTCCACCTGCACCTGCGATGACTCTACCACGAACACTGCCATAAATATGTATATTTCCTGAAGCAATCACTTCAGAGCCACTATTTATGCCTGCGTTCAAAATAATATCACCATGGTCTTGTACTAGACATTGCCCAGTTCGCAAAATTTCATCATGATATGACGTAATATGACTAATCGTTGTTTGTTGTTGTGTAACAGTCGATGGCGTATCTGTACTTTGGCTAGCATCAGGGGCTTTTACTGCGGCTGCGATAGCTTGTTCCTTGGTTGCTTTAATACGCTGTAAAGGGCGATCAGCAGGTAATACGGGGAACTGAATGGCACGTGCTTGATCACCTAAGACACCATCAATCACGCCCATCGGTTGTAAATCTAGGCTAATTAAAAGCTGAATGAGTGCAATGAGTTCCTGCTCAACACTACTGTCGAGGATCACTAAAGCCCCTTGATAAGAGGTTTCTTTCATCATTGCGCTAAGTTGCTGGCGGATGGCATCTTGATCATTTGTATCAAAGGTTAATCGGGTAAAATTAACCATTCTGCCTGTAATCCGTATATCAGCCATAACTATTCCTTAAAGGCTTATCACCTGAAAATTATAAATAAAGTCAAACGGTCAAAACTGCACAAATGCTAGAGCAAAATGAAGGATTTCTCTAGCATAGATACAAATATTTGCATTGATTTGTTCAATCTTTGAATCACTTAGTCTTTGCTTTGATCGTATTGTTCTAACTCGATCTGCCATTGTTTAATTTTGACTTGTTTACGCAAGGATTCTAAGCTTTCATAAACCGCCGACTCAACTAACTCTTCCAAGGCTTTATTTTCAATATTTAAATGACTGACTTTGTCAGAGATCAAGGTATAAATTTGATTGGGTTGTGTGGCTGTCCCTTCGGTCAAAGGATCAATTAAGCCATTGGTAATATTTTCACCTAAGCGCTGACCAATACTTTGAATTTGATTTTCAATCATACCACCCGCAATTGGAATTAATCTCAGTAATTGAGTTAACTGCGGTGTATCTTCAATCGCTTGCTTGACGATATGTCCAACATTATCAGCAATTAAACGTTGTTGAGCCTTCAATTCTGTCGCCAATGCTTCTTGTAAAATTTCAGCCAAAGCCTGTGCAAACATATCTCGGTGATGATCGACCAAATCATGAATAATTTTTTTATGGCTCGAACTATTATCCAGTTCATATTTAATACCATCAATTACTGAAACAACTACGCGATCAGACAACTCCTCCATAACCACACGATAGTAAAATAAAACCTTTTTCATGATATTGTCAGGGATGACTTTATAACCCAGTTCATGTAAACGGTAGGCAATAATCCCTGCACGAATTAAACGTAAAAAACGTAAATAAGGAATAATCGCTAATACTTCATACCAATGAATAAATGGAAAAAAGAACCAACGTTGATGATGTTTATAGACGATTGCAACCAACCAACGGATACTGAGCTCAGCCACCAAAAATAAAATAAACCATCCTTCAGTTTTAATCACCCACGGATGTAAGTCCGATTTATAAAAGGCTAAAACCTCAGGTAAATGGATTTCATCAAAAAATAATTTCCCAAAACTGCTCATGAGAAATAAATTGGCGCATAGACAAAACAGGTTGAAGACAATGATGCCCATCATAAAAATGTCATACACTAAAAAGAGTTTCCAGCCCAAAGTATTATGATTGTCTGGACGAAAAGTCTTTTTCTTTGTTGCAGCCTGTTCTGTCATAACGATCCTTGTATTTGTGATGCTATTTTTAGTGTTGATATTTCTGTTTCATGGTGGTGATGAGTTGATCTTTATCTTGCCATAATTCATCTACCCATTTTTGAAACTTGGCACGATATTCAGCATCTTCTTCATAATCGCCACCTAAGACCCAAGTCGGGATCTCTATTTTACGCAGATTAACCGCAATACGAGGTACTTCACCTAACCAAAACTCACCATAACCAGGCGCACCATCAGGATAGACAATGGTCATGTCAACCAAAGCGTCAATTTGATCTCCTAATATATTCAAAGCCAAAGCCAAACCACCAGCTTTAGGCTTTAATAAGTTGGTAAATGGAGAGTGTTGCTGTTGATGTTTCTCTGGAGTAAATCGTGTACCTTCTAAATAATTTAACAAGGTGAATGGTTGACTCAGCAATTGTTCACATGCTTTACGAGCCTCTGCCATATCTTTATGTTTTAAATCAGGATTTTTTTTAATTTGTGCTTTGCTGTGACGCTTCATCATTGGAAAACCTAAAATTTTAAAGGCTTGCCCAACAAATGGGATGAAAATAAGTTCCCATTTGGTAAAGAAACGGGTAAGTGGCATACGTGTTAAACCAAAATATTGGTTGACTGTGGTATCCACCCAGCTTTGATGATTACAGGTCATTAGATAACGCCCCTGCATATTGAGATCAAGCGCATCATCGACAGAAATATCCCACTGGGTTTCTGGTAATATGTGATCAATTAACCAATTATTCACACTTAACCAACTATTGGTAATTTGGATATTAGTTTCATCGACTTTCTTGGATTTTTTAAATAACTTGGTCAAACCTAGCGCAAGTACTGGCGGTCCATGAAAAAAAGTACTTCCTGTAATCACAGAACCCACAGTTAAGCCTTTGCTTATTTTTTTTAAAAAAGGTTGTTTCTGTTGTTGAGATGACATAAAAAAGTCCTAGAAAAGAGTTTTATTTGTACATGAGTTGTCCTAAATATAGACTTTGTTCATGCAATTAAAAAGTCCGAATTCTGAACTATGTATAAATTATGATGAACTACGCTGAAAATACTCGCTTATTTATTTCAAAATGTAACGAATTGCGGTATTTTTAACAAAATGTCAATGGTTTAAGCGCATGATTTAAATCATGATGATGACATAGAAAAACACTAACCTTGGAGGCATGTAATGCGTGCACTTGTAATCTCAGCTGTAGTAGGGGCTTTGGCACTTTCAGGTTGCCAAAACATGGAATATGATAAAGCAGCCATTGGTACTGGCTTAGGCGCATTATTAGGCGCTGGTATTGCTTACTCAAATGCCGACAAAGACAAAATGGGTCAAGCGGCTGCAATTGGTGCGGTCGTGGGTGCGGGTGCGGGTGCGCTTCTTGACCAAAAAGAAAAGCGTTTACGTCAAGAACTTGCTGGTACAGGTGTTGATGTAAACCGTAACCAAGATGGTTCGATCAACATGATTATGCCGAGTGTAACTTTCGCAACTAACTCGGCATCAATTCAACCGCGTTTCCAATCTGCGTTAAATGACGTAGCACGTGTATTAGCGGAAGGTGGTACTGCTGGTAAATTAGCACTGGTTATTCATGGTCATACAGATAACACAGGTAATGATTCAATCAATATTCCATTGTCTCAAAACCGTGCTAACTCAGTATTAAATTATCTTGCAGGTCAAGGGATCTCAGCTTCTCGTATGACCGCACGTGGTTATGGTTCAACTTCTCCGATCGCAGATAACTCAACAGCTGCAGGTCGTGAACAAAACCGTCGTGTAGAAATTACAGTTTATGAAACTAAATAATGCTCGTTATTAATTCGTAATTAAGCGGATTTAAGAAACCACCTTCGGGTGGTTTTTTATTTGTTAAAAAGCTTGGAAAATGTCATGAAAAATTAGGCAAGACTTGTTTTGATGACTATAATCGAGCTCGAAGTTTTTAGAGGATCAACAATGTCAAAAGCAAGTCAGTTGAATGACAAGCAACTTGAAGCCATGAAATATACTCAAGGACCCTTGTTAGTACTTGCAGGGGCAGGTTCAGGCAAAACTTCAGTGATTACGCGTAAAATTGCCTATCTTGTACAACAGTGTGGTATTCCAGCATACCGTATCACGGCAATGACATTTACCAATAAAGCTGCACGTGAAATGAAAGAACGTGTGGGCAAATTACTAGGTAAAGAAGAAGGCAAAGGACTTTCAGTTTCAACCTTCCATACTTTTGGCTTAAATCTCTTACGTTTAGAATTGAAACATACGCCATTAAAAAATAATTTTTCGATATTAGATGCAGATGACTGTAAACGTATTCTAATGGATTTGATGCATCGTGATAATTTATCAGGTGCGGAAAGCAAAGATTTAATTGCTAAAGCCATGAAGAAAATTTCGGATTGGAAAAATGATCTGATTTTACCTGAGCAAGCACATAATACGTGTGAAACCACAGAAGATGTTCAGTTTGCACATTTGTATCAACTCTATGAACGTAATCTACGTGCCTATAATGCAGTGGATTTTGACGACTTAATCGTGATGCCAACACGCCTTTTGCAAGAAAATGCTGAAGTACGTGAGCGTTGGCAAAATCGTGTACGTTATTTATTGGTGGATGAATATCAAGATACCAACACCGCACAGTACATTTTAGTGAAATTATTGGTGGGTGTGATGGGGCAATTCACCGCAGTTGGTGATGATGATCAATCTATCTACGCATGGCGTGGTGCAAAGCCTGAAAATATGGCGTTGCTTAAAGAAGATTTTCATAATTTAAAAGTGATTAAGCTTGAGCAAAATTACCGCTCAACCAGTCGTATTTTAAAAGCAGCAAACCATGTAATTGATAACAATCCACATATCTTTGATAAAAAACTGTGGAGTGACAAAGGACATGGTGAAGTGATTCGTGTCATCACTTGCCGAAATGATGATGATGAGTCTGAACGTGTGGTGAAGGATTTGCTGACACATAAACTCATGAATGGCAAAAATTGGAAAGATTATGCGGTGTTATATCGTGGAAATTTCCAAGCACGTGTCCTCGAAACACAACTGCGTCAGATGCAAATTCCATATAAACTCTCAGGTGGTCAGTCTTTCTTCGCACGTGCTGAAATCAAAGACATCATGAGTTATTTAAGGGTGATTATTAACCCTGAAGATGACAGTGCTTTTTTACGCATTATCAATACCCCAAAACGTGCGATTGGTCCTGTTACACTCGAAAAACTGGGTCTATTTGCCCAAGAAAATCATTTATCACTTTTAGCTGCAGCAAGTGATCAGCGTTTAAGCATGGTTATGCCGAAAAAAGCCACCACTCAACTTGCTGAGTTTGCGGATTTTATCGCTAACTTTACCCGTGAATTGTTAGATGATGATGAGCCTGTACCCAAAATTCGTCAGATGATGATGGAAGCAGGATATATTGATTATTTACGTGAAACGGCAGCCACACCTGCACAAGAAAAGACTAAATTGGACAATGTGGAAATGCTGTATAGCAGTATCCAAAGTTTGATCAATCGTGCTGAAGATGTGGATGAAAAAAATATCGAAAGTGTGATTCGTAAAATGGTGCTGCTCGATATGCTGGAGCAACAACAGGAAGAAGAAGATACAGATAAAGTCAACTTATTAACACTACATGCGTCAAAAGGTTTGGAGTTTCCATTTGTCTACATTATGGGCTTAGAGGAAGAATTACTACCCCATAAAAATTCGATTGCAGCTGAAACCATCGAAGAAGAACGTCGTTTGATGTATGTGGGGATTACCCGAGCACAACAAGGGCTGACATTGACGCTTGCTGAACAACGTAAAAATGGCGGGCAAATGAAGCAAATGACCCCAAGCCGCTTCTTGGATGAGTTGCCACAAGATGAGTTGGATTGGCTAGGTCGTAAGAAAAAACTGGCTGAACATGTCGATCCGAAACAACAAGCACAACATTATTTGCAAAATTTAAAAGCATTATTAAAGCGTTAGTGCCTGAATATATTTTGATTTAATTTGCTTTAAAGCGCTCTAAGACTTTTGAGTTTTTCAAAACTAGAGCGCTGATGACTTTTTCTGTTTGATTGAATATAGGATTTTAATATGAAAGTTCAAGTAAAGGTACTTGATCCACGTCTAGGTCAAAAATGGCCGATGCCAACCTATGCAACGACAGGTTCAGCAGGTTTGGATCTTCGTGCATGTGTTGAAGAGGCGACACAAATTGAGCCTGGACAAACAGTTTTAGTGAAAACAGGTTTGGCGATTTATATCCAAGACCCAAGTTTCGCAGGCTTAGTGCTACCTCGTTCAGGTTTAGGACATAAACATGGCATTGTTTTAGGTAACTTAGTCGGTTTGATCGATTCAGACTATCAAGGTGAGTTAATGGTATCTGTATGGAACCGTGGACAAACGACATTTACTTTAGAGCCAGGCGAGCGTTTAGCACAATATGTATTGGTTCCTGTAGTTCAGGCTGAGTTTGACCTTGTAAATGAATTTGAGGCAACTGCACGTGGCACAGGTGGTTTTGGACATACGGGTAAAAATTAAGACATTATTTTTAAATAAAAAGTCCGTTTATCGGGCTTTTTTAAATTTCTACAATAATGTAACTAAAATTATATTTAAAATAAGAGATAATGTTACATATAGTGTAAATACAATTTTAATAGAATTGACTGATATCCTGAAAATATTAATTTGAGATTGCTCTAATACTGGCAATTTAGAGGGATAAAGTCATTAGAAGTATTGCTTATGATAAATTCCTTAGAATTTCCACATCATATCTTTCGGGCATATGATATTCGTGGAAAAGTAGAGCTATTGAAACCAGAATTGATTTATTGCATCGCACAAGCATTAGTCAATCAGTACCGACAACAGCAACAAGACCAGATTGTAATTGGGTATGATGCACGTTTGACGAGCCCAATTTTTGCTAAAATTATTGAAAATGTATTTTTAGAAAATGATTTTAAAGTCATTTCGATAGGTTGTTGTTCTTCCCCTCAAATGTATTTTGCTGCGCGAAAAGCGCAAGGCAATGGCATTATTGTCACAGCAAGTCATAATCCCAAAACAGACAATGGAATTAAATGGATCATTAATGCTGAGCCACCATGCCCAGAGATGATTCAAGCGATTGGAAATAATGCCGAACAACTCTTAACGCAACATCAAGTAAATATTGCCTTACCTGATGTTAAACATGAGATTAAAGCCGAGTTTTGTACCGCGTATCAAACTGCGATATTGCGAGATATTTATTTAAAACGTCCGCTGAAAGTAGTGATTGATGGTTTAAATGGTTCGGCAGGTTTTTGTTCACACATTATTCTTAAAAAATTAGGCTGTGAAGTGATTGCCTTACGTTGTAATGCTGATGGGAATTTTCCTGATCATGCACCTGATCCATCTCAAGCAACACATTTAGAACTATTGCGTCAGAATATTTTAAACCATGAAGCGGATCTGGGGATCGCACTTGATGGTGATGGTGATCGTGTCGTCATTTTAGATGAAAATGCGCATATTATTTCTGCGGATCGTTTGATGGCACTGTTTGCTCAAATTTGTTTGCATGCAAATCCACATCGAGAAGTTGTATTTGATGTGAAATGTTCTTCAATGGTGCGCCAAACGATTGAAAAACTAGGCGGGAAAGCCACTATGATCCGTACAGGGAGTAGCTTTTTACGCAAATATTTAACCAAATCTAAAGGGCAGGCAGTATTTGGGGGTGAATACGCTGGGCATTATGTCTTTAATGATGGGCGTGGTTTGGGCTATGACGATGGTTTGTATGCCGCTTTAAGAGTGATGGAGTATTTATGTGAGTTGCCACCGAATATGACTTTATCGCAAGTTTTGGCAGCATATCCTGAACGTTGTTATACCGAAGATACCTATATCAGTACTCACAGCACTAACCCGAAAACCGTCTTGAGTGAAATTGAACAGCTCAGCACAGGCTATGGTGCAGAATTAATAAAAATAGATGGGATTCGACTTGATTTTGATCATGGTTTTGGCATTATTCGAGCATCAAATACAGGTGAGTTTTTTACAGTCCGTTTTGATGCAGATAATCCATCACGTTTAGATGAAATTCGACGAACATTTGCGTCTATGTTGCACGATCATTATCCTATGATTGCTCAAGATATTTTAAAAGCTCATTAATTACCATTTCTGAAGGGGAGAGGCGTAATGCCACATCAACATACTGGCACTGACAAAGCACAAATTTTGACAGAAGCTTTACCGTATATTCAACGCTTTTCAGGTAAAACGCTAGTAGTAAAATATGGTGGCAATGCGATGACTGATCCAGCTTTGGAAAGTTCTTTTGCACGTGACATTGTATTATTAAAAACAGTGGGCATTAACCCGATTGTGGTACATGGTGGTGGACCTCAAGTCGACTCATTTCTTAAACAGTTAGGACGAGAGTCTGATCGTATTGATGGGATGCGAGTCACTGATCCAGCAACGATGGAAGTTGTAGAAATGGTACTAGGGGGTAGTGTCAACAAATCTATCGTGAATTTGATTAATAAGCATGGTGGTCGTGCCATTGGTTTGACAGGTAAAGACGGTAATTTATTACGTGCTAAAAAATTGTTGATGGAAAAAGTTCAAGATGATGGTGCTATACAACATATTGATCTTGGTTTAGTGGGGGAAGTCACTGGTGTGAAAACGGATGTATTGGAAATGTTCACCCAAAGTGATTTTATTCCTGTCATCGCTCCTTTAGGTGTAGATGAAGACGGTCAAACTTATAATATCAATGCAGATTTAGTCGCAGGTAAAGTTGCTGAAGCATTAGGTGCAGAAAAACTGATTTTACTGACCAATATCACAGGTGTTTTGGATGAAAATAAAAACCTTTTGACAGGTTTATCGACTCAAGAAGTTGATCACCTGATCGAAACAGGAGTGATTTATGGCGGTATGATTCCAAAGGTCGGTTGTGCTTTGGATGCGGTCAAAGGTGGCGTTGTCAGTGCGCATATTGTCGATGGTCGTGTTCCACATGCGACATTGTTAGAGATCTTTACTGATCATGGTGTGGGAACATTGATTACCAACCGAACAAAATCTATTGCTGTCTAAAATAATGTATTTGTAACAACACAAGTCTGCCGAGTGCAGACTTTTTATTTTTCAATAAAACTGTTCTATAAAGAGAAAATAAGACACAATCTATTTATTTTAATGGATAATATTTTTATACATGTGTTTTTTAATGTTCATAAATTAGTCATGTGTTTGTCATTTAGATTCTCTAGTGTGATGAAAGGCACAAGGAGTTCTAAATTATGTTAGCAAAATTAAATCAATACAGACAAAACATTAGTTTTCCATTAACTCGTCCTAAAAAACCACAAACCCAATATAAATTTGAATGGGCAGAAGACATTAAACAACTTAAAGAAATTCAAAAATTCCGTGCAGTACAATTTTCAGAGCAATTTGGAATACAGTTTGAAAATGGTTTAGATCAAGATTTATATGACTTAGATTGTCATCATGCAGTATTGCGTGACAAGTGGAGTAATGAAATTGTTGCTTATACGCGTTTAAAGTTGGTTCAAGGTTATGATTTAGCAAATAGTTATAGCGCTCAAGAGTTTGATGTTTCTCAGTTTTCTCATTTAAATAACATTGTTGAAATTGGTCGTACGTGTGTGCATCCACGCTATCGTAATGGTAAGGCATTGTCTATTTTATGGTTAAATTTAGTACCAATGGTGCTTTGGAAGATGAAAGCCAAACACCTAATGGGATGTGTGTCTATTCGCCTCGAGGAGAATAAAGCACGTGCCTATTACACCCACCAATTTATTAAAAAGCTCAATAAAAACCAAACAATAGATGTGCCCGCAAAACCAAGTTATGAACCCACGCATCCTGAATTTAGCTTTGTACAAGATGAACGCATTCCTAAATTGTTCGATGTATATTTGAAAATGAAAGCCCGTTTGTCCCAGCAAGCGTATCATGATCAGGATTTTAACTGTTTGGATTATTTTGTATTTTTAGATGTAAATGAAATTGCAAAGAATTTTGTGCTAAATAAAATGGTCAATCGCTCCTAATCTCAGAAAAACACATTTCGTTTGTAAATATTCAGATTTGCAAGCGAGGTGTGACTGATGCACAATGTTCACATCATGATTATGTTCAAATAAGATTATGTGCCAACTACTTGGAATGAACTGTGCAACACCGACAGATATTACTTTCTCTTTCCGTGGTTTTTCTCAACGGGCAGGGATTACGTCTGATCATTCAGATGGTTTTGGCATTGCATTTTTTGAAGATAAAGCATGCCGTTTATTTGTCGATAATCAGTCCGCAGTTGAGTCTCCGATTGCGGAGTTGGTGCGTAACTATCCAATCAAGTCAAGAAATGTCATTGCACATATTCGTAAAGCAACGCAAGGTAAAATCACGCTGGAAAACTCACATCCTTTTGTGCGTGAGCTATGGGGCAGACAATGGATTTTTGCACATAATGGTGATTTACATGATTTTCATCCACGACTTTCAGGGCGTTTTACCCCTGTAGGTAATACAGACAGTGAATTATCATTTTGTTATTTACTCGATAAGCTTGTGGAAAAATTTGGTTATCACGAACCTGCTTTAAACGACATTTTTACTGCTCTAAAAGAAATTTCTCCGCAAATTGCAGAGCATGGTACATTTAATTTTTGTTTGTCGAATGGGCAAGCGCTTTTTAGTTACGCAACCACAAAATTGCATTGGATTGTACGTGAATATCCATTTCAACATGCTAGTTTGATTGATCTTGATGTCGAAGTTGATTTTAGTGAAGTGACCACACCAGAGGATCGGGTTGCGGTGATTACCACTGAACCATTAACCCATAATGAAGTTTGGCAAGCTTATCAGGCTGGGGAAATGATTTTATTTCAACACGGGCGACCGATTAAACAAGCAATGACAGTAGTTGAACGTTTACAACGTGAAGCAAAAGACCCAAGTTTAAAACGTGTAACCAAAGCCGATCAATATTAAATACCATTAAAATAGTTTTAAAGGGATATGTGATTTATATTTAAATAAAGGTATATTTTATATATGCTTTTAACTTATTTTTATAAAATAAAAATAATAAATTGAATTGTTTTATTTTATATTTAAAATCCACATATTTATGAATTAATTCTAATCAATATTCTAAATATTTTCATTATCTTAGATGTTAGATTGGTTAAAAAATACTTTACCCTTTTAGTTGGGTTATTTATTTATCGCTCTATAAAACAATAGATTATATTTTTTTGTCAAACAATAACTTAAATCCGACCAAAATGCTTCATTTTTATTTTTCTGTTTCACGCTTATCATAAGGATGCTAAGTAGATATATTTTCTAAGTTATATGGGGTGTTGGTATGAGTATGAAGTGGCTTCCTGAATATAATACAGGAATCGAAGTTATTGATGATCAACACAAACGCATTTTAGATTATATTAATGATTTACAAAATGTAGATGTCATTACAGATCGTGCAAAAATCAAAGACGTTTTAGATAATATCATCGATTATACGCAATCTCATTTTACTTTCGAAGAGAGTTTGCAAGAAGAAGCAAACTATAAATATCAAGTGCCACATAAACGTGTGCATGATTTATTTATTAAGCGTATCGAAGGTTATCGTCACGATTTTGAAGCAGGTAAATCTATCGAAAATGAATTGAGTGAAGTGTTGGCAAAATGGCTCATTAATCACATTCAACATGATGATGCTGACTACGTTGGTGCTGTGAAACAAAATATGATTGGCATTATTCATGAAAATGAAAAGAAAAAAGGAAAGAATTGGTTCCAACGCTTTTTCTCTTAACACATAATAAGAATGAAAAATAATAACGAAGAAACTTACTAGCGCAGCAAACCATAACTGGTTTGCTTTTTTTTGTCTATTCTTTGATTTTCAGTGTCGACAAAGGCAAAATAGCAACACTTATTATGAAACACCTCATGTAGGATTATTGTATGTCACGATGGTTATCGCCGCTCATGGCATTTTGTTTATCATTTATGATTATTGTCGGTTTAGCACCGAGTTTAGGTATTCAGGTTGATCGACAAATTGATTTTTGGTTGTTGTGGTTAGCAACAATGTTAATTTTGGCATTGCCGATTACTTATTTAGAAATTGCTTTAGCAAAGCGTTCCAAACAAAGCCCTCTTGCAGCTTTGGGAGGTTTGACGCGTGATGCTGATGCTTCACAAAAATGGCGTATTGTGGGATGGCTCTCGGTTGCATTTATTCCATTTCTTGCGGGTGCAATTTTAGCAAATGTCACATCAAGTACATCACAATTTAGTCAGATCGGCTTGCAGGAAAATCTGTTCTTTGTGATTTGTGCTGTGATTGCGTTTGGATTGTCATTTTTATCTCGCCAAATTTTAGTTTTATTGACAGCGTTGGGTGTTATCGCATCTTTGGTGCTTGCAAATGTATTTGGTACAGCGCTACAGCCGTGGCATGTCACACCAGTTGAGTTTAAAGAATGGGGGAATGCAACGATTCTTGCACTTGTCGCAAGTGGTCTAGGTTTAGGTTTGTATTGGCAAACCAATACACTGCATGCCAAAGAAACTCAAGCGAGTAGTTCTGTATTACCGATTTGGTTTGCACAGCTGATTGCTGTGATTGCATTTGGTTTCTTTGCTATCACTGCACAAATTCCTGCGTTTGCATTGGTTTTTGCTGCGATTGTAAGTGCTGCCTTGTTATTACAATTGGCAAAAGAGCAATTAAGCCAGCGTCAAATTGCGCCTGTTTTACAGTTCGTAATTGTATTGGTGGCGTTGTTTGTTTGGGCTATTCCAAATGGTGCAGCGATTTTCAATCCGATCTTGATGCTGTGGGGCTTAGTGATTTGCTTGATCTACGCTATTTTTGTAGGCTGGATCATGAAAATTAGTCATTTACGCAAAGCCATGAACTTTAGCAGCGAAGCTTTTTATAATATTTGGCGTATTGCGGTGCGTATTGTGACACCTCTGGCGATTGTACTTGCCATGATTGCATTTGTTGGACAGATATTCTAATGGCTGTGCTCAATCAAATCCCCCCAGCAAAAGTTTGGGTTGCTTATGCAACCCCAACACAACAGTTTCATATTGAAGTGGCTTTCGAAGATGGAATGACCGCCTTAGATGCGATTGCAAAAAGTGGAATCCAAGCACAGGTTGAATTACCTGAAAAATATCAACTGGGTATTTTTGGCATTAAAATTAGCGATGCAAGCCAACAATTAAAAGCAGGGGATCGAGTAGAAATTTATCGTGCGTTGACCATTAACCCAAAAGACATTCGTCGGAATCGAGCCAAAGCCAATCCAGTTGGACGTTACTGCCGTGGTAATCGCTATCGTCAGTTGTTATCCAAATAAACTCATCTTAGGCTCATCGCTTTAAACTATGTGCTTGATCATAAAAACCCCTGATAAAGGGGTTTCTTTTTATTTGAAAGTGTCTATAGTGGTGGCGCATTCAAAATTGCTTCTTTGGAAGCAGGCAAGCCTGGTTGAGTTTCAGGTATGGTTTCTAAGCCTTCTATTTTGTTTACGATGCCTGCGTTATCAAAATAGATTTTTAAATGCTGACCATGTGCCGCTGGAATCTTGGCTTTCTTAGCATAAGTTCCTGGGATATAGTTATACAGGTAATCCCAACGTAATGGGTTCAATGGATCTGTCACAGTTGGACTACCGAGTAAAAAGCGAACTTGTTGATAATTCATACCAACCTGAACTTTTGAAGCTTGTGCTTGGGTCAGTGGTGTTCCTTGAGGGATGTCTACTTTATATACACCGAATACCGAACACCCACCCAGTAAAGAAGCGACGAATAACGTCAGCATGATTTTTTGCATTTTGCTACACTATCCCAAATTAATTATGATGCAATTGATCGATGGATAGATCATACTGCATCTCAACTCTGTTGCATATTCCAACTTAAAATTTGTTAAGAGACCTTTGTATATGGCTATTTCAAATCAAGATTTACGCAAAGCTGGACTTAAAGTTACCCTACCACGAATCAAGATTTTGGAATTATTAGAAAATTCAAGACAACATCACTTGAGCGCGGAAGACATTTATAAAACATTACTAGAACAAGGTGAAGATGTTGGTCTGGCAACCGTATATCGTGTGTTAACACAGTTTGAGGCGGCTGGAATTATTCAGCGTCATCATTTTGAAAATAACCATTCAGTTTTTGAAATTATGCAAGAAGATCATCACGATCACCTTGTATGTCAAAATTGTAATAAAGTAATTGAATTTACAAATGATATTATTGAAGATGAACAGCATAAAGTTGCTGAACAATTTGGATTCAATTTAACAGGTCATTCACTGAATCTGTATGGTTATTGTGATGAACAAGAATGTCAGGATGCATTTCGCAAGAAATAAACTCACATAAATGCAACAAATTAAAAAAAGAGCAAATTTAAATTTGCTCTTTTTTTGTACTTGAAATAAATAAGAATAATTTATTGACCATCGAACGTAAGTTTGTTGTTGGCATTTAACAACTGTGCGCCACCTTCTTCATCTAATTTAATTTGTAGACGTAAGTCGTTTGGTGAGTCTGCGTGTTTCAGTGCATCTTTATAGGTAATTTGACCTGCTTTATAGAGATCAAAGAGTGCTTGGTCAAATGTCTGCATACCCAGTTCACGTGAGCGCTTCATCAAATCTTTGATTTCATGTACATCACCTTTACGAATTAAATCAGCAATTAAAGGTGAGTTAATGAGAATCTCAATAGCAGCACGGCGTGAATTACCATCGGGTGTTGGAATCAATTGCTGTGCAATCATTGCTTTTAAGTTTAAGGATAAGTCCATAAACAATTGGCTATGCCGATCGGACTCAAAGAAGTGAATAATACGGTCAATCGCTTGGTTAGCGTTGTTGGCATGTAGGGTTGCAAAAACCAAGTGCCCCGTTTCAGCAAAGGCAATGGCATAATCCATGGTTTCACGAGAGCGAATCTCACCGATTAAAATCACATCAGGCGCTTGACGTAAGGTATTTTTTAGTGCGATTTCAAAAGAATCCGTATCAATACCGACTTCACGCTGCGTGATAATACAGCCTGCATGTTCATGCACAAACTCAATCGGATCTTCGATGGTAATGATATGCCCTTTGGAATTTTGATTTCGATAACCAATCAGTGATGCCAAAGAGGTCGATTTACCTGTACCTGTCGCCCCAACAAAAATGATGATGCCACGTTTGGTCATCGCAAGATCTTTTAAAATCGGTGGCAGTTTTAGATCTTCCATCGTCGGAATCGTAGTTTCGATACGACGTAAAATCATTCCAGGTTGGTCACGTTGTTGAAATGCGCTGACACGGAAACGTGCGGTTTTGTCTTTATTCACAATCGCAAAGTTACATTCCCGTGTGTCGGCAAATTCTTTGCGCTGTTTATCCGTCATAATCGAATGAATGATCTGCCCAACTAACTCTCCAGTTAATTTGGTTTTGACCACAGGTACAATTTGACTATTAATTTTCATTGATGGTTCAACATCGGCAGTAATAAACAAATCCGATGCTTTTTGCTCAATCATCATGTTGAGCAAATCATTAAAATCCATTCTAATTCCCCAAATTTATGTTGTTCTTATAAGAATGATTCTGGCTGTTTTGCCGCAGTACGTGCTACTTGTGGACTGATCGTGCCTTTGGATACCAAAGTCTTTAAGCTCTGATCCAATGTCGTCATACCATAGTTTGCACCGGTTTGAATGGCTGAATACATCTGTGCTACTTTGTTTTCACGAATCAAGTTACGAATCGCAGGTACACCGATCATGATCTCATGAGCTGCTACACGACCACCGCCATTTTTCTTTAAAAGCGTCTGTGAGATTACCGCTTGTAAAGACTCAGAGAGCATGGCACGTACCATGTCTTTTTCTTCAGCAGGGAATACGTCAATCACACGGTCAATCGTTTTTGCCGCAGAGGTAGTATGCAGTGTACCAAACACCAAGTGACCTGTTTCCGCCGCAGTAAGCGCCAAGCGAATCGTTTCTAAGTCACGCATCTCACCAACCAAGATAATATCAGGGTCTTCACGCAGCGCTGAACGGAGTGCTTCATTAAAACCGTGTGTATCACGATGTACTTCACGCTGGTTGATCAGACATTTTTTAGACTGATGTACAAACTCGATTGGGTCTTCAACTGTTAAGATATGGTCATAGCGGTTGTCGTTGATATAATCCAGCATGGCTGCCAATGTGGTGGATTTACCAGAACCTGTAGGACCTGTCACTAACACAATTCCACGTGGATAATCACAAATATCTTTAAAGATTTGTCCCAGACCTAAATCTTCCATCGTTAATACTTTGGATGGAATGGTACGAAATACCGCACCAGCACCCCGGTTTTGGTTAAATGCGTTGACACGGAAACGTGCGACGCCAGGTACTTCAAATGAAAAGTCAGTTTCCAGTTGTTCTTCATAATCACGACGCTGTTTATCATTCATGATGTCATAAACAAGACGATGTACATCTTTATGTTCGAAAGCAGGAAGGTTGATGCGACGAACCTCACCATCGACACGAATCATCGGTGGCATACCTGCTGATAAGTGTAAATCTGATGCACCGTTTTTAACGGAAAAAGCTAGTAATTCTGTAATATCCATAATGTCCCCAAAGTAAAACCTATTTACTTAATTATTTTGTAGAATAATAAGGCTTTCACTCAGCATAACCAACAATTTCCTTGCTTGGAAGCTGAAATTTTTTTAAATGAGATAACTGTCAATGAATGATTTAAAATACGCACGTGAATTGGTACTCGATCAAATTAAGCAAGCTTGCCAAATTGCTCAGCGTGAGCGTTCAGAAGTGCAATTATTGGCTGTGTCTAAAACCCACCCAAGCTCACGATTAAAAGAAATGTATGCAACAGGACAGCGAGCATTTGGTGAAAATTATTTACAAGAAGCCTTAGAGAAAATCGAACAGCTTCAAGACCTCAATATCGAATGGCATTTTATTGGGCATGTACAACGCAATAAAACTAAGCATTTGGCTGAAAAATTTGCTTGGGTACATGGTGTAGATCGTTTGATTATTGCTGAGCGATTATCGAATCAAAGAACAGCCCAACAAACACCATTAAATATTTGTTTGCAAGTGAATATTGATGATCAGGACAGTAAAGATGGCTGTCAGCCCCATGAAGTGGCGGAATTGGTTGCACAAATTAGTCAACTTCCTCATTTAAGATTGCGTGGTTTAATGGTGATTCCTGCACCGAATCATACGGCAGCTTTTGCAGAGGCAAGACAGTTGTTTAATACTGTGAAAACCAAACATGCGTATCCAGAAGATTGGGATACTTTGAGTATGGGCATGTCTGCTGATTTGCATGAAGCAATTGCCGCTGGCTCAACGATGGTGCGTATAGGTACAGCTTTGTTTGGGGCAAGAGATTATTCTCACTAATCATGTGAATGTTGTAGGTGAGTAGTTTTTAAATTGCATTATCAAAATATTATACACAAAGCAATTTAAAACTCTTTTTAGAAGTGTTGCATGGTTCAACGGATAAAAAGTTGGTCATGGTTATAAAATTGTGATTATGCGTAAAGAGCAAAAGCTTGAAACTTTTATGGATGGGTTTTTAGTGGGTAAAAAGGTGAATGGGCGACATGCTGATATTTATCGGATTGATGAAAATTCCTATTATTTTTCGGATGATCGAGCAGGTGGGGTTTATTATGTGAGGCAGAAATAGATATTTCAGCTATTCCTGCAAACTTTTTATATTAAAATTATGGATGAACTGTGTTTTGGTCACCAGTAATGCATGGAAACTGATCTACTTCAACACCTTCAAGCATACACAAATGAGTTTCCAAGTAATTAATACCATTGATTGTGACTAACTTAGGATGTGAACTAGGAAGGGCTGCTTCAATTAAATCAATTTTATCATCCATACCGACAAGGTAACCTAGCTGATCACCATGAGGAATCTCATTTTTGTACAGCTCAATCATTGATAAATAATTATTTTTATATGTAGTTTTGCGTGTATGGTTCTTATCTATTATTTCAATAAAAGCACTTTTCAAATTTTGAATTTGTCCCCCTGTTAAATAAAAGTCAGTTTCTTCTGAAAATGATGCAGTATTTCCGATATCATCTTTGTAATTCATTTGTAAGGTGATTATTGGATTACTAAACTCTTTTTTCTCTTCGTTTGGAGAAGTTTTGATTTTTAATTGAGTAATAAGCTTTGTGAAAGATTTTGTAGTTCCTATTAACGCTCCATCCTTTATGTTGCCACTACTCAGTGTGATGTTGTGGATCTTAGAGATAACTCTAGTTTGATTAGGGCTATTTTTTAAATATTGGTCAAGTAGTCTGTCATATTCTGTTCGAAGTTTTACTTCGCCCATAATTTTTCCATTTACACATTCAACTTTCATAGGAATGATTTGAACATTACTGTTTGTTATTGTTGTTTCATCTTGAGAGGTATTATCTGATTTTTCTTGAGTATTTAGTTCATTTTCTATTACTAATGGTTTGTTCAACAAGAGATTGGCAAGCTTGTATTGTTCATTTCTAGATATTTGGCATGACCATTCGTGCTCTGTTTTTAATGGTGTAAAAAAATCTTTTTTGTATAAATCATTACGATCACTAAGATATAAATTTAGAAATTTTTGTTGAATCGGATCAGATAATTCAGGGTAGTCAAAGGCAAAAATTACTGATGAAATGATAGATACCATAATAGTTATACCAATTCTTTTCATGAATTATCCTTGTTGTTTTATTTAAAATTATTAAATGAGTAGATGCCACAAATAATTTTATTTGTGGCTTTTTAGAAGTTTACTGCGGTCTCGCCACATCACCACTTAAACTTTCAGGTAAGTCTAAAACAGTCACTTCAAGCTCAGTCAAAGCTTCAGGACGAGCAACGACTAGGGCGATAAAACCATTTTCAAAAGCAGTGCTGTTCACGACTTGCACACCTTTATTGAGTTGTTCACCTTGCGCAGGAACGTCACCTGAGCCCTGAACCACATGTAACCACGCTTTCGGTTTTGCCTTAAACCAAAGACGCGCAATCACTTCCTGCCCCAAGTAACAACCCTTGTCATAATTCACAGCACCACGTTGATGTAAACGCAATTCCTGAGGTTGAAACAAACCTTCAATCGCTTGATTAATGTAGGCTTGACCTTGCTGAATTGCAGCAACTTTCCAAGCAGAAATATCAGTTTCACTGTCAGAAAAGTCAGTTGTAGCACCATTTAAAGTTGGAAAAACTGCGCCAATTTGCTCAAGTTTCATCTTAGAAAATGCACCATATTTTTGAATATGTTTGGCAAACTCTTCAGCTTGATCTTGCGTGGTCACGAGTTCAAATTCTTCAGGATTACGTTTTTTTAACCACAAACCAAAATGAATACGACCTTTCAAATCACAAATCGCAGTGTACTGTGTGACATTTTCAGACAAATATTCTGTATTTACAGTCACTTGTCCTTGCAGAAACTTTTGTGCATCGACACCGATCAACGTGAAAGAAGAGAAAGCTAAATTGCTCATGAAATATTCATCCAATTTAAATCTAATACTAAAGAATTAGCCTTATTTTCCGCTATTTTTATAAAAAATGCACATTTAATAAAAATAATTCAAGCAAGTTGTTACTAAATATTTCAAAAACCCCTGTTTTCATATCTAAGTTAATGAAATATAAAAGATTTGGGAAATGGCTTTTCAGCAGTGTACTATGCCAATTATGAGAACACAGTACAAAATGATGCAAGAGGCACAATTTAATGAATAACAACTACCGTAAACCCCTGCAAGGTACCCAGCTCGAATACTTTGATGTGCGTCAAGCCGTTGAAGACATCCAGCCAGGCGCATATGCAAAACTTCCATACACCTCAAAAGTATTGGCAGAACAATTGGTACGCCGTTGTGACCCAGCCATTCTTGAACAATCTTTAAAAGAGCTAATCAATCGTAAGCAAGACCATGATTTTCCTTGGTATCCTGCACGTGTAGTCTGTCATGATATTCTTGGACAAACTGCATTGGTTGACCTTGCAGGTCTACGTGATGCGATTGCGGATCAAGGGGGCGATCCTTCAAAAGTCAACCCAGTGGTTCCGACTCAGTTAATTGTTGACCATTCACTTGCTGTGGAATTTGGTGGTTTTGATCCTGATGCATTTGAGAAAAACCGTGCGATTGAAGATCGTCGTAATGAAGACCGTTTTCATTTCATTGAATGGACAAAAACCGCTTTTGAAAATGTCGATGTAATCCCAGCGGGTAACGGCATCATGCACCAAATTAACTTGGAGAAAATGTCTCCAGTGATTCAAAACCGTGAAGGTGTGGCGTTCCCTGATACTTGTGTCGGTACAGACTCACACACACCTCATACCGATGCGCTTGGCGTAATTTCAATCGGTGTCGGAGGACTCGAAGCTGAAAATGTCATGCTGGGTCGTGCATCGTGGATGCGTCTGCCAGACATCATCGGTGTAGAGCTGGTAGGTCAGCGTCAAGCAGGCATTACCGCAACCGATATCGTTTTGGCATTGACAGAGTTCTTACGTAAAGAACGTGTGGTGGGTGCATATTTAGAATTCTTTGGTGAAGGTGCAGACAGCATGTCAGTGGGTGATCGTGCAACGATCTCGAACATGACACCTGAATATGGCGCAACTGCGGCAATGTTCTACATCGACCAAAACACCATTGACTATTTAACCTTGACAGGTCGTGAATCTGAACAAGTAAAATTAGTTGAAACTTATGCCAAAGAAATCGGTCTTTGGGCATCGGATATGACGCAAGCAGAATATCCACGTGTACTTCGCTTTGACCTTTCAACGGTCACACGTAATATCGCAGGTCCATCAAACCCACATGCCCGTGTATCCACGGCAGATTTAAAAGAAAAAGGCATCGCAGGTAACTTAGATGCTGCACGTGCACAAGAAGCGGAAGGCTTAATGCCAGATGGTGCAATTATTATCGCTGCGATTACCTCTTGTACCAATACCTCTAACCCACGTAATACCGTTGCTGCAGGTTTGTTGGCTCGTAAGGCGAATGAATTAGGACTTGTACGTAAACCGTGGGTGAAATCATCTTTTGCACCAGGTTCTAAAGCAGCTGCTTTATATCTTGAAGAAGCAGGTGTTTTGGGAGATTTAGAAAAACTAGGTTTTGGTATCGTGGCGTATGCATGTACCACATGTAACGGTATGTCAGGTGCATTAGACCCTGTGATTCAACAAGAAATCATTGACCGTGACTTGTATGCAACTGCGGTACTTTCAGGTAACCGTAACTTCGATGGTCGTATTCATCCTTATGCAAAACAAGCCTTCTTAGCTTCTCCGCCGTTGGTTGTTGCGTATGCGATTGCAGGAACGATTCGTTTTGACATCGAAAAAGATGCTTTAGGTACAGACAAAGACGGTAATCCGATTTATCTGAAAGACATCTGGCCATCGGATGAAGAAATTGATGCATTGGTAAAAGTGGCAGTTAAACCTGAACAGTTCAAGAAAGTATATATCCCAATGTTCGATTTGGGTGAGCGTGTACAGGCTGCGAGTCCGTTGTATGACTGGCGTCCACAAAGTACCTATATCCGTCGTCCACCATACTGGGAAGGCGCTTTGGCTGCACCACGTACTTTGTCAAATATGCGTCCACTTGCGATCTTACCTGACAATATCACCACTGACCATTTGTCACCATCGAATGCGATTGTGTTGGATTCGGCAGCAGGTGAGTATTTGGCGAAAATGGGTGTTCCTGAGGAAGATTTCAACTCATATGCAACGCACCGTGGTGACCATTTAACTGCACAGCGTGCAACTTTGGCAAATCCTAAACTATTTAATGAAATGGTGGTTCGTTCTGACGGTACGATCAAGCAGGGTTCGAAAGCACGTGTTGAGCCTGAGGGCGAAGTAATGCGTATGTGGGAAGCGATCGAAACTTATATGAATCGTAAGCAACCATTGATCATTATTGCTGGTAAAGATTATGGTCAAGGTTCGAGCCGTGACTGGGCGGCGAAAGGTGTACGTCTGGCAGGTGTTGAGGCGATTGTTGCGGAAGGTTTTGAGCGTATTCACCGTACCAACTTAGTCGGTATGGGCGTGTTACCGCTTGAGTTTAAAACAGGTACAGATCGCAAGACATTAAAGCTTGATGGTACTGAGTTGTATAGCGTGATTGGTAATATTGCACCGCGTTCTGATCTGACTTTGGTGATCGAGCGTTCAACTGAAAATGGTCAAAATGAGATCGTGAAAGTACCTGTAACGTGTCGTTTGGATACGGAAGAAGAAGTGCATGTGTATGAAGCGGGTGGTGTATTGCAACGCTTTGCACAGGATTTCTTGGAAGGGAATGTAGCTTAACAGAATATTGTAATTATGAATAAAAAGCCCTATCTTAATGTTAGGGCTTTTTATTTGGAGTTTGAAATGAATAAGAAAATAGAAAAATATGGTGTTCCTATGGTGGAGCGTCCAAAAATCCAAGCAACCAAACAGCTTGATTTATCTGGTGACACTGGAAAACAAATTGTAAAGTCTGAAACAAAATTAGCATTAAGAACACATTCGAAAACTTTTAAACGCTTAGCTGATATGTAATGGAAATTATTTGTTTTCCATTTGAAAGAGTTATAGAAATTAATGCGTTTATTCTTTCTACTGAAAAGGGTATGAAAGGTCAGGCTGATATTGGTAAGTTACAAGGTGCTTTGGGGCGCGTTGACAACGCTATTGTTTATGAAGGTTTGAATGACATTTTTGAAATTGCTGCGAAATATACGGCAAGTATTGCTGTATCACATGCAATGTCTGACGCAAATAAGCGGACAGGTTTGGCAGTTGCTTTAGAATATTTGTCATTGAATGATTATGAATTAGTCTTGGATAATGAGCTATTAGCCGATGCTGTACGTGATTTGGTGATTGGTGAGCTAACTGAGCATGATTTTGCAGATATTTTATATGCCCAATACCATTTGAATCAAAACTAATTTTACTTAATGGTAAGTTGTATAAAGTAAGAGTAATATTTTACAACACTTTGCACAGGACTTTTTAGAAGGGAATGTGGCTTGATGTAATTCTTTAAATCCTCCCCAACCCTCCTTTTCCAAAGGAGGGAGTTCTCCTCTTTTCAAGGAGGGGCTACGGGAGATTAAAGTGATTGATATTGTTGAAAAACACTCTATCTTTGTGGTGGGTTTTTTGTCGAAAATATCAGAGAGATTATGCGGGATTTAGGTCAATTAGGTGAGTTAGCCTTTCAGTCATGGTGTGCCCAAGTAGGCTTGATTGCGAATGGGTCGAGAATTGATAAAACAGGATGGGATTTTTTTGTAGAGTTTCCAATTTCTCAGGCTTTAACACCTAACCAACTCCATAAATCAGCTATCAATTGTAAAATACAAGTTAAAGCAACTGATAAAAGAGAAGGGAAGTGGCAAGTTACACTTTCGAATCTTAGACAAATGGCAACCTCTCAAATGCCATCTTTTTATGTTTTTTTGGAATTTGATAGTAATAGTGATGCCCAGAGAGCTTATATTGTTCATATAGATAATGATTTAGTTTATAAAATTCTTAAAAAAATTCACCAAGTTGAGCAAAGTGATAAAGAAAACAATTTAAACAGCAGAAAGATGACTTTACATTATGATGAAAGTCATGAGTTAAAGTTTTTAAATGGGATAAGTTTAAAAGAAAATCTATTAGCCTATATTGGTACAGACTACTCAAAATATATAAATGAAAAATCCCAATTTTTAGAGACTTGTGGTTTTGAAGATGGGTATGGAACTGTACAATTTTCACTTAATGGTGAAGAGTCAATTAAGAAGATTATTGATGTTTCATTAGGTTTAGAAGAAGAATTAGATATTGAAAATTTAGTGAGTATTGAGCAAAGATTCGGAATTCCTTCAAAAAAACCTGAATTTCAGTTGCAGACTGCTAAGTTGAAAATAGGAATGACAGCTTCTAAAAAAGGAAAAATACGCTTCAAAGAAGACAAATTATCAAGTGGCTTGATGTTTGATATTAATTTTTATAATTCACCTTTTAGTTTTAATGATTATAGAAAATATGCAAAATTTAGAGTTACTGGGGATTTTTTTGATATGACTTTTGAGCCTTATCAAAATAAAGCAAACTATAGTTTTTCTTTAGGTGATGACCTTAGATTAGAAGTAAAGAAACTAAAAGATGCGATTACTCTAATTAACTTAATGAGTAGAGATGAACAGTCTGCAATTATAGAGCTAGAATTAGAGAGTTTAGAAAATATATTATCTTTCAATTTGACAAGTAAGTTTGTGGAAAGGGATTTAGAAATATTCAATCAATTATTGGATAAAGTATTGCAAATTTTTCAATACTTAAAAATTTATGATGAAATTTGTATTTCATTAAAAGAATTATATTTCTTCAATGAAAAAATAGAACAATTTCATACGATAATTACAAAAGCAAGTGAATGCAATGTCAGAGTAGAGTTCGGATTGAATGGTGAAAACCGTTTAAAACAAGATCAAATGGTTCATATTTCTGTTTCCGCTTGTCGCTTAGGTAGTCATGTTATTGGCATAATTTTTTCAGTATTTGGTAAGCCTATAGAAATTTCTGAAAATAGATATAGATTGGACAGTTCAGATATTAAAATAGAAAGAATTTTCACCTTTACAGCAAAAGACAAATCAATAAATGAGAGTATTCAAGAAGGGATAGATAAAATAATTTTAATGTATGATGAAAAATATGATGTTGTTTTTAATTGGGGGGATAATGCCAAAAATTGAAGATTCTCTATGATCTATAATTTTGGAGTAAACAAATGCTAACAATCAAACCTTACATGATTGGAGAAGATCAATATATTGATCTTCCTGAAGAATTTAACTTTAAAGGTTCAGAGGTCGAAATTTTTCGTAATGGCGATGAAGTCATTCTGCGAGAGAAACCAATTACAGCAGAACAAGCTAATATTGGAATAGTACAAATACCTACTGATTTATCAGCAGAAGTAAAGGAAGATAAATCACCAAAATAAAGAATCTAAGCTGAGAAACCCATGCCCAAAAAATCCCCCGAACAAAAAGCCGAAGAGGAACGCCGCTATATTTTGGCAAGCGGCGCAACCAATACAGCCGAACTTGCGCTTTTTTAACGAGCGCTAAACAAGGGATTTATGTAATAGTACTTAATTTTTAGGTTTATATTGACAAAAACTATCAAAAATAATCACTCCTGATTTTAAAATAATTTATTTTGTTACTTAACAAAATAATCAAAGCAACCATACAAACTATACTTATCCATTTGATATCTAGAAACTACTTGAATAGAAATACACTATTTATTTTAATTGGAAAAATCTATACACTCGATTTGCTTAAATTCAAAATATTGTTTCACGATTGTCCTTATGAACATGACCTATTAAAAATAAGAGAAAATGATGCAAGAACAAATACCACCACCATTTCCAAATACTAGTGGTCTAAGCCTGACCAAAAACGCTGGTCTTCCTCCTGATGACGCACCGCCTACACCAAGTTTTGGACGTGTTCGCCGTTTCAAATTTCATGGCGATGCGATGGAGTACTTTGGGATTTGGATCGTAAATATTTTACTGACCATCGTAACCTTGAGCCTCTATGCACCTTGGGCGAAAGTGCGTCGCTTACGCTACTTTTATGGCAATACCGAATTTTTTAGAAGACGTTTTGATTTTACAGGGGTACCCAAAAAAATCTTAATCGGACGTTTAATTGCACTCGGGATTTATGCTGCGATCTCAGTTATTTCACAATATTCCATCACGGCAACACTGATCGGATTTGTCATTCTGTATCTTGCTGTACCGTGGTTAATTCGAGCGACCATTCGCTTTACAGCACGAAACAGTAAATATGCCAATAGTCGGTTTTATTTTGCAGGGACAACCAAACAAGCCTACATGGTTTTCTTAAAATGTATTGGTATCTATATTTTCACACTAGGTATATTTTTCCCTGTGATGATTTGGTTGTATAAAAGTTATTGCATTAATCATTTATATGCAGGACAGCTAAAATTTAAGTTGCAAGCAGAATGGTCTGATTATATGCGAGCAGTTTATATTCCTGTATTTATGTTTATGGGGGTACTTTTTGTTCTAGGGATCGTGGGTGGTGTCATCGGTGGATTATCAAATCCGCAGGCTTTTTTCACCATTTTTGGTTTAGGTTATGTGATCGCAGGTTTGTTTATTTATCCCTTAATCAGCGCACGCGTATTTATTACAACATGGAACAACACGGTCATCGGGAATAGTAAATTTGCTACCGATTGTAACCAATGGCGTTATGCATGGATTGTTGGAACCAATTGGATTGTTAAAATTTTGTCATTGGGGTTGATGTCGGCTTGGGCAGCGATTCGAATTTATAAATATAAAGTTGAGTCTTTAAGTTTGATCTTACAGGATGATCCTGACCAAATGATGAATTTGGCACAAGCTGATCATAGTGCTTTGGCTGAAGAAATCAGTGATATTTTTGATATTGATGTTTCACTTTAATTTATATGAGCTGAAAACTACATGACGCAATCTGTACAAGTCGTTTTTTATGATGGTGTGGTGTCTAAACCACACCAAGCGTATGTTTATGCGCTAGATGAGCATAGCATTCAGGTGCGTTATGGTGAGCGTCAGCAATTGGTGCGTCATTACCAATATCAGGATATGCAGTTGATTGGGGCTTTGGGGCAACTGAAGCCTGTGGTTGAGTTGAATGATGATGATGCACGA
Source organism: Acinetobacter defluvii (assembly GCF_001704615.3). NCBI lineage: Bacteria > Pseudomonadati > Pseudomonadota > Gammaproteobacteria > Moraxellales > Moraxellaceae > Acinetobacter > Acinetobacter defluvii. The sequence goes on along the minus strand of NZ_CP029397.2, from coordinate 2,638,776 downwards.
ATTGAATTTCAAGAGGATTTACCAGAGTGGTTTCATATAGCGCCTAAAAAAGTATATGGTTCGATCTGGAAGTTAGAACGCTCACCTGCACTGATTTTATTTAGTGTAGTGTTTGTTGTATTTTTTGCTTTTACTTTGGTGAAATGGGGGATTCCAGCAGCATCACATTATGTTGCCTTTCAATTGCCTGAAAATAGTATGCAACGTTTAGGCGATGAAGCAGAAGCGTATGTCGATAAATATTGGACTGAACCAAGTGAGCTTGCCAAAGGACAACAAGAACAGATTCGTAAGCAATATATAGAAAAAATTGCAGAAGGTCGTCCTGCCAAACTCTTATTTAGAAAAGGCAGCGAGCTTGGTGCAAATGCCATCGCTTTACCCAATAACACGATTATTGTCACAGATGAATTGGTTGAACTGGCACATAGTGATCAAGAGATTTTAGGAGTGCTTGCACATGAACAAGGACACTTGATCGAACGCCATAGTTTACAGCAAGGTTTGTCGAGTCTAGGTATGAGCGTGTTGTATATTGCGATGACTGGCGACAGTTCTGATTTATTTAGCTCTTTGCCTGCTGCCATGTTGGGTGCGAAATACTCACGTAAGTTTGAACAAGAAGCAGATTTGTATGCTTTAAATTTGATGGATCGCCAACATATCGAAGTTGAACATTTCGCAAATCTATTACAACGTTTAAATGATGAGTATGAAAGTGCGGATGCTAAAGATGACAAAGAAAAGTCTGGCAAAGCACAGCAAAAGACAGAGGCATCGGAAACAGATTCACACCTAGATCGAGTGCTTGAAATATTTGAATCCCATCCTGCAACGGAAGAACGCATAAAAATGGTGCGTGATTTTGAGCAACAGCAGAAAAAATCCGAATAATTTAAAGCCCATTGCTTAAAGACGATTTTACTGAAACATCAAGCTTAGTTTTAAGCTTGATGTTGCCATTCTACAGAAAACTCCTGCTGTGCCATACGATTTAAATGCGCAAGAATGATGTGTTCTAGCTGGGCATAATCTTCTCGTTCTGTTTCTAAATCAACCACAAGACTGTCCTGTTGAGGGGAGAGATTCACTGTTGCATCGGGCATAAAAATACTTAACTTTTCATCCATTTCAGCCACCTCAAACTTATGCTTCCAATGGTTCAATAAACGCTTGACGATGCGTTTGGCATCATTAGTTAAAATAATGGTATTGCTTTTCATTCTCATTTACTCCTTGAGGTTGTTCAAAGCTAGCAAAAAATAGCAAGTGATGCTGTCATGTAAATAGAACGCTTCGTTGCAATATTGGAATGCTGAGTAAGGTTTTCATAATTTATCTGAGGCATTTTCAGCAAAGTTAAACGAGAAGTTTGCTATAATTTTGAAAATCCATTTTCAAGCTAGGTTGATCCATGTCCAAGCCATTTTTAATCGCACCTTCAATTTTATCTGCTGACTTTGCTCGTTTAGGCGAAGACGTTGACAATGTGCTAGCAGCAGGTGCAGATGTTGTGCATTTTGATGTGATGGATAATCATTATGTACCGAATCTGACTTTTGGTGCAGGGATCTGTAAAGCATTAAAAAAATATGGAGTCAAAGCACCGATAGATGTACATCTGATGGTCTCGCCCGTTGACCGTCTGATTGGTGACTTCCTAGAAGCAGGTGCGGATATTATTACATTTCATCCAGAAGCATCGCATCATATTGATCGATCATTACAATTGATCAAAGATGGTGGCGCAAAAGCAGGCTTAGTCTTTAACCCAGCAACACCATTACATTATTTAGATTATGTTTTAGACAAGGTTGATCAAGTGCTTATTATGAGTGTAAACCCCGGTTTTGGTGGACAAAAGTTCATTCCAACCACTTTGGAAAAATTATGCCAAGCACGTAAAATCATTGATGCATCTGGACGTGATATTCGTTTGGAAGTAGATGGCGGTGTAACACCGAGCAATATTCGCAAAATCGCTGAAGCAGGGGCAGATATGTTTGTTGCTGGCTCAGCAATCTTTGGTCAAGATGATTATAAAGCGGTGATTGATGAGATGCGTGCTGAACTGGCATTGGCAGGTTCACAACAGGCTTAGACTTAATCACAATCATTGGGATAAGGTTGTGGATAAGTCTGAAGATAACTATATGGATAACTGTGTTGATAAGCATGCTGATAAAGTGTTTATAGTTTAAACAAAGCATGATCAATTGCTTGGTGCTTATACAAAATAAGTTTAAAAAGAGCTCAAATTGGGCTCTTTTTGTTTTATATAAAATGGAAAATCATCTTTTTATTTTAAATAAAAAGCTCAAAAAGACTCGCCTAATTCTTCAACATTGTATTGCTGAAATCTTTTAAGACAAGGGAACAAGGAATATAGGATAATATTTGCTACTGCCTTGATTATTAGTTATGCTTAAACAATAGCGATTCTCAATTGACTGATAGATGATGTTGACACAACTCTGCAAACAGGCGTGGTTTGTTTGTCTTATGGTTTTTGCCATAGGATGGAGTGGTGTGTCTATTGCATCGGTAAATGCCATGCAGATCAAAATGCAAATGCAACATCAACAAACACAAAATCAGTCCAATACACATCAACCACAAAGTTCGATGCTGGGAATGTCTCTACAAGAGATGAATAATCATTGCATAGATCTACAGCAAGCTGTAACGCAAGATGCACATCACAACCCTGCTCAACATATGCAAGCGTTAAAAGACTGCCATACACAATTGATTCAAACCCAGCACGCCCAACATGCAGATTGTCAGGATTGTGCGCTATTTTTCTGTCAGTCTTCGATTGTTTGGTTTAATGCAGATCTTCCAAAACTGGTTGAGCCTCCAGTTAATCTTGAGAAAAACAGCTTAAAAATCCATTACCAAGCACAGCATCTTGTTGGGCATTGGCAAGAAATCCTACGTCCTCCAAAAGCTTAACCTTATTTCCCGAAACATTATTTTTAAAATAATTTCAGAAATTAAGGTTAAATTATGTCTATTCAATTTTCAAAAAGCATCATCGTTGCTGTTGCGCTCTTGTCTTCTACATGGAGTTTTGCAGCGCTCAAAGAATATCATCTGACCATTGATGAAGGAATGGTCAATGTCACAGGCAAATCGCTTAAACGAATTACAGTAAATGGTCAGTTTCCTGCGCCTTTACTTGAGTTTGAGGAAGGGGATGATGCCGTCATTCATGTGCATAATCATTTAAAAAATCAGGATTCTTCCATTCATTGGCATGGGTTATTGTTGCCTGGAATTATGGACGGTGTACCAGGTTTTAATGGCTTCAATGGCATCAAGCCACAAGGGGAATTTGTCTATAAATTCAAAGTTCGCCAAAGTGGAACGTATTGGTATCATGCTCATTCCAAAGGTCAGGAACAGGATGGTTTATATGGTGCTTTGGTGATTTATCCAAAAGACAAAAAACCACTGGCTGAGCATGAAAAAACTGAGCGTGACTATGTGGTGATGTTGTCTGATTTTCACGAAAAAACCAGTGACCAGATTCAAAAAAACCTAAAGATCTCGGCTGAATATTATCAAGATCAGCGTGAAACTTTGAGCGATGTATGGAAACAAGTGAAACGTGATGGCATCAAAGCCACTTGGTCTGATCGCAAAATGTGGAATCAGATGCGGATGTTAAAAACCGACATGTCTGATGTTACGGGGTATACATTTTTGATGAATGGTAAAACGCCTGAGCAGAATTGGACGGGCATGTTTAAGCCGAATGAAAAAGTCCGTTTACGTTTTATTAATGCCTCTGCAATGTCGTTCTTCGATGTGCGTATTCCCACCTTAAAAATGACAGTGGTGGGTGCAGATGGTCAGCCTGTTAAACCTGTACCTGTGGATGAGTTTCGTATTGGTACGGCAGAAACCTATGATGTCGTGGTTGAACCGAAAGCTGATCATTATCAAATTGAAGCAGAATCGATTGACCGTTCAGGTTTTGCAGTTGGCACATTACACAATGAATTGACACCGCAGTCGCATGTTACCCACATGCCACAAGCACGTCCACGTGCCATTTTAAATATGGCGGATATGGGGCATGGCGATGGTGGTGAACATGGGGACGTGGATCACTCAAAGATGAATCATGACGATATGCAAGGCATGGATCATTCACAACATCAAATGACTGATGCTAAAACAACGCAAAAATTAGATGGCGTTGTAGAAGGTTGGGCAAATGCATCAACACCACAAGGCGATAAAGCCTTGCAATATAGTGATTTAAAATCTCTAACACCACAATCTGATACGCGCGAACCAACAAGTGAATTAGTCATTCGTTTGGGCGGTACCATGGAGCGTTATATTTGGACAATCAATGGTAAAAAATTCAGTGATGCTGAACCTTTAAAAGTGAAATATGGCGAGCGCATCCGTATCAAATTTATCAATGACAGTATGATGGCGCACCCGATGCATTTACATGGCATGTTTATGCAGTTGGAAAATGGTCAGCCTGCAGTGGATATGCCGAACAAGCATACCATCGTTGTACCACCTGCAAAAACCGTAACAGCGTTACTGACTGCCGATGAGTTGGGTGAATGGGCGATTCATTGTCACCTGTTGTATCACATGAGCGCAGGCATGATGAATAAATTAATCGTTGCCAATGTTTCAGATGGAGAAACCACAACGACTCCAATTCAAAAAAACGCTTCAACAAATAGTCATACAAATAGCAATGTAGATAAAAATAGCAATGCAGTACAGCAAGGAGATAATCATGCACATCACTAAATTATTTCCAAAAACGATATTGGCAAGTTCGCTCTGTTTAGTCAGTGCTTGGGCTGTAGCGCATGAAGTGCATCATTCAGATACATCGACTAAAACCCAAACGATTGCGATGCCTGTAATGGATCATTCCAAAATGAACCATTCACAGATGAATCATGAAAATATGAATCACGCATCTATGAATCATGGCGCAATGGATCATTCACAACATCAGCAACAGCAAAAAACAGTTTCTGCTCCTGAGGATCACACAGCTCATCAAGGGCACGATCATCGTAAAGAACATGGTGCACAAATCTATGCAGTAACAACGATAGACAATAAATGGTTAGTTAATGAAGATGGCAATGGGGCTTTAACGTCTGAAATAGAAACCCGCATAGGGACAGATGAAAACAAGATTTTCCTTAAAGCACAGATCGATCAGCATGAATCACACGATGCTGAATATGACTTTAAAATGCTCTACAGTCGCATGATCTCCGACTTTTGGGATGTACAGATCGGTGCGCGCTATCGCGTGGAAAAAATTGAACGTGATCAGCGCAGTACTGACACTGAAGAAAAGCTAGATGGCGTGATGGGTTTGCATGGTATGGCGCCATATTTCTTTGAAACGGATGCTTATCTCTATGTAGGTGAGGACAATTATTCAGGTTTTAGTTTGGAAACAGAGCGTGATCTATTGCTGACACAAAAGCTCATTTTAAAACCGTATCTTGACTTAGATGTTGTGTTTAATGATGAGTCTAAATACGCGAAAAAATCAGGCTTAAATGGTGCAACAGCAGGTATCGAAACTCGTTACGAGATCAGTAAAAAAATTATGCCTTATTTGGATATTACTTATGAATATTCCAAAGGTAATGATGTGACGCCGTGGCAAGTAGAAACTAGCTCTAAAAAAGGTTGGCTTTATGGTGCAGGGGTCAGGTTTAAGTTTTAATTTGCTGTTAGGAAATTGATTTTATAGGGCTTTAATTTTAAAGCCCTATTCTTCATAGGTGTATTTTGGGTCATTAAATGTAAAAAATGCCCTAAATAAATACCAAATGCCGTATAATTCTCCTAAATCTTAGGAGGAACGACCTCCCTTAGTGCTTTTATAATAAAAACTGCACCAAGAAAACTCGTCAGGACGACCTGACTCTAATTAAAATTTGGAGCTGGTTATGGCTTGGGTCATTCTTATTTTTGCAGGAATCTTTGAAATTGTTTGGGCATATACCATGAAAATGTCCGAAGGTTTCACAAAGCTCACACCGAGCATTATTACTCTCTTTTTCATGATTTTAAGTTTTGGTTTATTGGCGTATGCCATGAAATCATTGCCCTTAGGGACTGCCTACACCATTTGGACAGGAATTGGAGCGATTGGCTCATTTCTTGTTGGGATTTTTATCTTGGGTGAGCCGACTACAGCAATGCGAATGTTCGCTGCGGTGTTGATTGTGTCAGGCTTAATTCTCATGAAATTGTCATCTTCTTAAGCAAATATTTCTACATTCATCCAAGTTGATTATTTATAGTTGACTTGGATTTTTCGGTTTTAAAAAATTATTCATGAATTGAGGAGTTATGGTATGGCTTGGATATTACTCGTGGTTGCAGGCTTATTGGAAGTGGTCTGGGCTTATTTTATGAAAGTGTCAGATGGGTTTAGTAAATTAACGCCAAGTATTTTGACCATTCTGTTTATGATCGCAAGTTTTGCCTTACTATCTTATGCCATGAAAACCTTGCCACTCGGCACAGCATATACTGTTTGGACAGGAATCGGTGCAGTGGGTTCTTTTGCAGTCGGTATTTTCTTTTTAGGTGAGCCTGCTTCTGCGATGCGCATGTTGGCAGCAGTTTTGATTATTTCTGGGTTAATATTGATGAAATTATCGTCGTCTTAATGGTTCAGGCAAGAGGCGTAGCACATGAAACTTGCATATATGGAAATGGCTTCTCCTGTAGGAATATTAAAATTGGTGGCACAAGATGCAGCACTTGTTGCTGTACTTTGGGAACATGAAAACCCTAAGCGTGTACGTTTGGCGGAGTTGATAGAAGATACGCAGCATCCGATTTTGCTTGAAACACAAAAGCAGTTAAATGAGTATTTTGCAGGGCAGCGGCAAAAGTTTGATGTGCCTTTGTACTTTGAAGGCACAGAGTTTCAACAAAAAGTGTGGCAAGCTTTACTAACCATTCCTTTTGGTGAAACGCGTAGTTATAAACAGATCGCAGAGCAGATCGGTAATGTCAAAGCCGTTCGAGCAGTGGGTGCGGCCAATGGTAAAAATCCGATCTCGATTATTGCGCCATGTCATCGGGTAGTGGGTACAAATGGAAAATTGGTTGGTTTTGCAGGTGGGTTGGAGAATAAAGATATTCTTTTAAAAGTTGAGAAGTTACAATAGACTTGGTTTAATTATTAATAACATTAAAATTTTAAATGAATACGTCTCAAATACTTGCACCACTATTTTCTCAATTGTGGTGGATGATTCCGTTATTTTTGATTGTTGGGGCAATCAAGGTATTTAAGCCCTTTCTTAAAGGAAAAATGGGTGAGTTCGCTGTCAGTACACATGTGAAATTATATTTACACCAAGAAAAATATACTTTGTTGAATGATTGTACTTTGCCTGATATGCAAAACCAAACTACGCAAATTGACCATATTTTATTAAGTCCATATGGGATTTTTGTTATTGAAACTAAAAATTATAAAGGTTGGATTTTTGGTGGTGAACGTCAGAAAACATGGACACAGAAAATTTATAAAAAGTCTTATAAATTTCAAAACCCATTACATCAAAATTATAAGCATCAAAAAGTTTTGGAAAATATTTTGTCAGATATTATAGATCCTACTTTGATTCATTCAGTTGTGGTTTTTATGCCTGATTGTGAGTTCAAAACACAGATGCCGAGCAATGTTTTTCGTAGTGCAGCATGGACAGATTATGTAAAAGCTTTTAAAGAGGAAATGATCCCATCTAAGATACTGATACGTATAAAGTTACGTATTGAAAAAGAGGTTTTAGAAAAGTCATGGAAAACCAATCACCAACATGTACAAAATCTTAAAAACAGCTATACGGACTAAATGATCTAATGAAAATCATTTGAATAACTTAGTGAGTATTTAGCTTAATCAAGTAAATATTTCACTTTGTCCAAAGAAGTCGTCTTTTGTTTTTTCAACTCTTTATCTGCAAACTCATAAAGACTTTTTTCATGATTCAGCACATATTCAAAAAACATTTGTGAATCCTGATTTGCATGTTGGCATAGACGTTCAAAAGCTTGCATAAAAGGTTGTGTTCCATCTTTAAGCAAATACATCGCCATTTTCCACGGCATTTTTGCTAATGCAAAACCAGTAACCTTACCTTGAGTTTTCATATGCAAACGAGAAGTCGCTTTTAAATTATTCTGTGTTAAAAATACCTGAAAACGTTCAAGCGTCTGCGTTTCTAAAGCAGCTAAAGCCAACCACTTTTATTTTTGTTGTGGTGATTTTGCATGTTCTGCTGCACTGAGAAATACAGCTTCACCTAAGATTTCAGATTCTAACAGTTTATTTAGATCGTTTTGATATTCTTGGTAGTTCATTAGTCATTCCTTTTCAATTATTTTGTTCTTAACCTTGCATTTGCAATTTTTTATGCGCTGTAATCAGCTTTGAATCGTAGATAAAATTATTTTAGAGTAATTGCTCTAATTTTAAGAGAATTATGAGATAAATCGTAAAATTTGAGAGCGATTTTAATTTTTTATTTATTTAAGTGATTAAAAAATATAAATTTTAATTAAATTTAATAATAAAAGCGCCTTCTCCCTGTGGGAGAAGGTCGGGATGAGGGGGATAAAATCCCATCTTTTGGAGTTTAACTACTCATCTGCAAGAGAAGGGATTTAAAGGCGATTTAACTCAAAACCGCTTAGGAATTTTTTGACCACCTTGAACTGGTGTTTCAGCATTTTTCAACACACCAAATAACCACGTTTCAGCATGATGTACCGCTTGTTTCAAATGATCACCCTGTGCCAAACGTCCCGCAATAAAACTTGCCAGTGAACAACCTGAACCATGATATTCCCCATCTAAACGAGGGCATTTGCTTTCAGAAACCATTTTTCCATCTATATATAAGGCATTAAGGATATAGTCAGGCGTATCTTCATGACCACCTTTGACTAGAACTGCTTTCGCCCCCATTTTAAACAGCTTTGCTGTGGCTTTTTCCAAGTCTTGTTCATTAGTTAAAGCACGAAGTTCAACCGTGTTTGGGGTGAGTACAGTTGCTAAAGGGATTAACTCAACAAAAGCTTTGACTAAAGTTTCTTGATTGCCCAGTGAGCCGCCACTATTTGCCACTAATACAGGATCAAGCACATATAAATAATCAGGGTGTCCACGTAAAAATTCAGCCAAAGCTGCAATATTATCCGTTGTACCCAACATGCCAGATTTAACTGCTTTAATCGGTAAATCCCCGACGACAGCATTGGCTTGAGCGAGTAAAAGCTGTTTCGAAGTCGCTTCAAAACCAAATACTTGCTGTGAGTTTTGAATGGTCAGCGCAGTACACGCAATCGCTGCATGTGCGCCACTTTGACCAATGGCTTCAATATCTGCCTGAATTCCTGCACCACCAGAAGGATCAAGACCAGAAAAACACAATACAGTAGGGCGCACGACAATGTCCTTAATTCACAAATTTGAGTTAGTATAGGCAACTTTAGCAAAACTCTCGATACTAATTGTAAAATTAGCTACGAAATCCATTTTTGCATTAGCGATGAAATAGGGTCAGTTTGTGATTAAAAATATTTTGATTGATTTAGATGGAACATTAACCGATCCCAAAGAAGGTATTACTACATCTGCACGTTATGGTTTAAATAAAATTGGTCACCCAATTTCTGACAGTGAAAATATAGATTGGATTATTGGACCACCGTTAAAAGCATCTTTGGCAAAAATCTTAGGTGTTGATGCCAATGATGTTTTGGCAGAGCAAGCTTTACTGGGTTATCGGGAACGGTTTGCGGTACAAGGTTTATATGAAAATCATGTCTTTGATGATGTCGTAGACACATTAGATGTACTCAAAAATAAAGGGTATCGTTTATTTTTAGCAACGGCAAAACCTGAAATTTATGCGCGTCAGATTCTTGATCATTTTGATTTATTAAAATATTTTGAATATCCCTACGGTAGCGAGCTGAATGGTGAACGTACCAACAAAGGTGAGTTGATTGCGTATATTTTAGAAAAAGAACAGCTTAGTCCTGCTGAATGTCTGATGGTGGGTGACCGTGAACATGATATTTTTGGCGCACGTAAAAATGGCATTGAAACAATCGCTGTTGAATATGGTTATGGTTCAAAAGAAGAGTTAGATCAAGCAAAACCAAAGGCGAGAATTAAAAAGTTTGCTGAGATTATAAAGATATTGGATGAACATGTTTGAGAATAGAAGTATGTGCTTTGATGTTTTATTTCAGTCATTAAAAAGCTGCTCGATGTTAATCTCACAGCTTTTTAAAATTAAGCCATATTTAAAAGCTGTTTAATATTTTGTACTAGGTTCGGTACTGGAACTGCGTGATTTGGAATACTAATACTGCGTAATTGATCATCTCTAAATTTACGGTCAATTTCTAACATCACATGAGTTTGATTCTCTTGCGCCACAAAAGACACTTCTACTTCATGAATACCACTAAAATGTTGAATCGGTACAAATTCTAATTCTTGATAACAACCAATGGTTGAAAAATAATTGTGTCCACGTAACTGTCCCTTTTCTACATCTACCGTTGCCAAAGCAAAACCACATTGTTGCATTGCTTGTAAAAAAGCTTGCATCGCAGGTGTTGGTGCAATCTGTAAATAGTCTTTATCGGTTGCATCCAAACCCCAGTCCACATCTAAGTGGGTATGTAACCAAACACGGGTTTTGTTGTGGCGACATTGCACCTCAGTGATTGGTGTTTCAAAAGGCAGTTGGATAGAAAATGGAAAGCTATGCGATTGATTGGCTTTCAGTTCAAACGCCCCACTGATATGCCATTGGGCAATGGTAAGCGCTTGGTTAAATTCGTGATCATCCGTTTCAACTTCTGCGGTGGTCATCAGTTTGAGGTAGATACCATTGATATTTTTACTTGAAGATGCACCCTTAAAAATCACTTCACCATTTACAACTTGACCTGCTTGCGGTGTTGCTGTGTAAATACAGGTGTTGACCTCAACACCTTGTAAGCCCAGATTTGATATGAGTTTATTGAACATTTTTATACATTACCGCAAGTGAGTGTTGTTAAAATTGTTGCTATTGAAATGAGATTATGACGAAGTGTCAATGTCAAATTGGTGTTATTTACAGACGCTTTCATAGGATGATCTAAATCAAAAATGAGTATAAATTTTGAGAAATTATAAAATAGATATCTTACGTGGAATTTCCATTTTATTGGTGTTGATTCATCACTTTAATATTCCTTATAAATTGCATGATAGTTTTCTAGGTGTACAGATTTTTGGTGAAAGTTTGAGTACCTTGATTGCTCGAAATGGCAATTATGGGGTGACCATGTTTTTTGTGATTTCAGGTTTTTTAATCACTCAACATACGCTGCAACGTCATTCATCTTTGGCAGAAATTGATCTTAAAAACTTTTATATTCGCCGTATCGCTCGGATTATGCCGTGTTTAGTATTACTCGTGGCGATGGTTACGTTACTGGGAAGCTTTGGTTTAAAACCATTTATCAATCAAGCGCCTAACGATATTGAAGTGTCTTATGCTTTAACCGTATTTTCTGCATTTACCTTTTGGATGAATATGCTGATCATTGAAAATGGCTGGGTAAATTATGCACTGGGTGTGTTGTGGTCATTGTCGGTTGAAGAAGTTTTCTATCTAGCTTTCCCTTTACTATGTTTGCTTTTAGGACGTAGTCAAAAAGGTTTTATTTTGCTGCTATTTGCAGTTATTGCGTATGCACCTTATTTCCGTTCATTACATTTTGCTGAAGAAAGTGGAGCATATCTTTATCACTATTTTTCTAGTTTTGATGGTATCGCTATAGGGTGTTTAACTGCACTTTTTGTACAGAATTTCAAAGGGATATTGCCAAATAAAAATTTTATAATCGTGATCGTTTCAGTACTGATGATTGCATTGTATCTGTATGCCCCGATTAAAGTGGTGAGTACATGGAGTATAAGTATTTTTGCATTGCTTTCGGCTATTTTAATTGCTTGCTTTGCTCAAACGCCACAAGCGCAAGTACATTCTATTCTGTCCAAGAGCATGGTATGGATTGGACAACGCAGTTATGAAATGTATTTGTTTCACTTGATTATTTTAGGATTATTTAAAGTCATTTATTTCCCTAAAGAAACCTTACCTGTTGAAAAGCTAATGCTGTTGCCTGTATATTTTATTTTGGTGTTTATTTTAAGTTGGGCGATTGAAAAATATTATTCTACACCGTTAAATATAAAAATCCGTCAGCGTTTTATTCGTTCTCATCGTTAAGCTTGGATAAAAAATATTAGCGTACAGGATCTGATTGTTTAACAATTTTTGCAAAATATTTGGATAGATTGCTTATAATAAAATTTGGGTATAGAAAAAATAAACCGACGATTCGAGTGATGATGAAATCGTCGGCTAAGATACTTCGCTCAATTTGATTTGGGCTGCTGTTCCAAATCAAAATCAAATTGTAGAAGCATGAGTTTATAGGTCTCATGGGAGGTAAAAGGTTACCGAGTCAAATCTGCGGATGCCTGTGCAAATTATTCGCGGTTGCTGCAACCTTATACTTATATAACGCCAATTGTTTTGATTTGGTTGACAAGAAAATTAAAAAAAATTAAAAATTTTTCCTATAATGTGTTTTTAAGTTGTGGAAATGCCGTTATGACATCACTAAGTAAATATTTTTTATGGTTTTTTATGCTTTGTTTGGTGTTGACAATGGTGGTGGGCGTTTTGGTTGCATTGTTGCCAAGTCAAATTGCAGGCATATTTACTGCATTACCCTATCTAATTTCGATGCTTATTGTTTTGCATTTATTTTTAAAACAACAAAAACGTGCCCCAAGCAAAGCAGAGCAAAAAAAGTTTTCTATTGGATTTAGTCTAATTTTTTGGACATATAATTTTATTGGTGTCCTGGTCGGTGTCATGATCTTTGCACGTAGTGATGCAGAAGTTTGGAATAATTTTTTGCTGTATATGCAAAATCCACAATTTTTAATGTTATCGCTGATTATGTTGCTGATGTTAGCGATTCCACTGTTTCTGATCACGTACTGGTTTTATGGGAAGCAAGCACAGCGTATGGCTGCAAAAATGTTTGAAAATTAAAACTTCTTTAGGATTTTGAGCGAGGCTTTGAAAGCATTATAGAATGTGCTTGAATAGAGTAAAGAAAACACTTGAGTATTTCTGCGATGCTGAGCGATTTAAAAAATAAAAATATATTGGTGACAGGTGCTAGTGGTTTTATTGGTACACATTTCATTGAATATTTGCTTGCACATCAAGTAAATGTGATCGCTTATTCTCGTCAAAAAAGAACTTCTAAGCATGCACGGTTACAGTGGATTCAGGATTTTACTGCACTTGCACAGTTACAGTTAGATTTTGTGGTGAATTTGGCAGGGGAGAGTATTGGGGAGGGGCGCTGGACAGATGTCCGTAAACAAAAATTAATCCAAAGCCGAGTACGTACCACGCAACAGCTTTATCAAGCATTATCGCAATATGATTTGCGTCCACAATGCATCGTTTCAGGTTCTGCAATTGGTTATTATGGTATTGATCCACAACAGAAATGGTTAAATGATTGCGATGAAAGTTCAGTACCTCAAGCAATTTTTATGTCTGAAATGTGCCAACAATGGGAAGCTGAAGCATTACGACATACCGAGCAGAATACTAAAATTATGCGCTTAGGTGTGGTGTTCGGGCAGGGTGGTGGGATTCTGCCGCAAATGTTATTGCCCATCAAAATAGGGCTGATTGGGAGAATAGGTTCAGGTCGTCAACCAATGACTTGGGTACATGTAGATGATGTCATTCAAGCCATTTTATTTTTATTTCAAAGTCAGTCTACACACACAGTTTATAACGTGGTCGCACCTGATCATATTGACCAAATGCAATTTGTACGTGTTGCAGCTAAAATTCTAAAGCGAAAACCATTTCTGCCTTTACCCAGTATTGTGATGCGTATGCTCATGGGTGAACAAGCCCAATTGGTGTTAAATGGACAATATGTTCAGCCTAAAGCGTTGCTTGCTGAGGGGTTTGATTTTCAATATACAGACTTGCAAAGTGCATTAAGACAAATCATACAACATTCGACAAATTAGATTTTAAACGCTGTGGCGAATAGGCAGTTGCCTCCACCAAAGTTTGTTGTTTTAACATAAGTTGGCGCAGTAATTGTGCTGATGCAGGTCCCATACATAAGCCATTGCGATAATGTCCAAAGTTTGCCCATAGGTTTTCAATCTCTGGCATTTGCCCAATATAAGGAATCCCTGTGGGTGAACTTGGGCGTAAGCCTGCCCACTGTTTCACAATTGGGAAATTGGCGAGTTCAGGAATCATTTCCACACAAGCTTTATAAATGTTTTGCTGTGTTTGTACACTTGGACGTTGATCAAAACCTAAATGATCCATACTTGAACCACAGACTACATGACCATCTAGACGTGGAATCAAATACATCACTTTGTTCATACACATGGTTGGTAACCATTTTTCAGGCGTTTTAAACAGTAACATTTGCCCTTGTACAGGCTCGACAGGGATCGACAAGTGCAGTTGTTCAGACCAGCAGTTTGACCAAGCACCAGTGGTAATCACAAATTGATCAGCTTGATAATGTTTCGTATTTGAAGTTTGAATCGACTGGATGTGATGATTATGAAAATTAAACTTTTCAATCCATGTGTTTTCAATCACTTCAACCTTTGGATGTTGCTTTAAATACGTGATTAAAGATTTGAGCAAACGAGGATTACGGACATTAGCGAGTTGCGGAAAATAAATTGCGTGTTGAAATTGTTCAGAAACATGTGAATTGACTTGTTCGAGAGCTTCTCGTTCTAAGTATTCACAATGCTGCATGGGCTCTTGGTATTGGTCTTTATAATTGAGCCCAATTTCAAAATCAGTTTCATCAAAAATCAACATCCCTGTTTCATGGATTTCAAAATCTATCCCTGTTTCGGGCTGTAGTTTTGCATTCCACTCTTGATACATGCATTTGCCATACTGTGCCAAGTGGTTGACTTCACGAGGATAGCGCCAAGGGTACATCGGTGAAAGTATGCCACCACCTGCCCATGAAGCAGCGTGTCCTGCTTGTTGTTGGTCAAATATAGTGACTGTGCAACCTTGTTCAATGAGTTCAAGGGCAGTGAGTAAGCCGCTGACGCCAGCGCCGATGATCGCGATGTGCATGAAAATAAGTACCACTTTTCAAGTTGGACTTGAATTTGAAAAGGATCAATTTATAAAAACTATAAACGCAACATTGCCACAAATACTTATTTGAAGTCAGATGTCTTTGCGTAGGCGATTTTTACTTTTCAGAGATGAAAAGTAACAAAAATCTTTTGTTGGGTGGGAGGTTTATCCCTGAAACCTCCACCCAACGGTGGCATCCATGCCACCTACCGCGAATCAAATATTGATTACAATTTAAAAGATAAATAAAGGATTATTTACTTCATCTCTTTCAACTTACGTGCTGCTTCTTCTGCATAGTATGTCCAAATCCCATCTGCACCTGCACGGCGGAAGCACATTAAAGATTCCATAATCACACTGTCAGATAACCAGCCATTTTGGATTGCCGCAGCTAACATGGCATATTCACCACTCACTTGATAGACAAATGTTGGCACGCCAAAGGTATCTTTGACTTCACGTACTACATCAAGATAAGGCATACCTGGTTTCACGATCACCATATCTGCACCTTCTTGAATATCCAACGCAATTTCATGAAGTGCTTCGGCACGGTTACCGACATCCATTTGGTAGTTGTATTTATTACCACCTTTGAGGTTTGAAGAGGAACCGACGGCATCACGGAATGGTCCATAGAAGCTGGAAGCATATTTTGCTGAGTACGCCATGATATTGGTATAGATAAAGCCATTACTTTCTAAAGCTTGGCGAATTGCCCCAATGCGTCCATCCATCATGTCACTGGGTGCAACCACATCAGCACCCGCTTCGGCATGACTCAATGCTTGTTTAATTAAGCATTGTACAGTTTCATCATTCAGCACATAACCTGTGTCATCGATGATACCATCCTGACCATGTGTGGTATAAGGGTCGAGTGCACCATCAGTAATCAACACCATTTCTGGAAGTTCTTTTTTCAAAAGACGAAGGGTATTTTGTACTAAACCATCTTCATGCCAAGCCGCTTCTGCTGTTAAACTTTTATCTTCCTGCGGTGTTACAGGAAAAAGTGCCAATTTTGATACGCCTAATTCCAACAATGTTTCTGCTTTTTTTAACAATAAATCAGCAGATAATCGTTGTACATTTGGCATGCTTGGCACATCTTGGGTCTGATTCTGACCTGGGAGCACAAATACTGGATAAATGAGATGATCTGCTGTGAGCTGCGTTTCTCTCACCATCGCACGAAGCTTGTCGTTTTTACGAATTCGGCGCATACGAGTGGCTGGAAAAGCAGGGCGATTGAACGTATAAGTCATAACAATCTCGATATTCAGTATTAAACTAAGGGCTTATTGTAGCCCTTTCATGTATTTTTTGGCAAAAAGCTGAAAAAAATTCTCTGTATTGGTTTTTTAGATTATGACAACTGACTCTCCCCAAGCAGATTCAACGAAAGTTGAATCGCAAAAAAAATGGACTGGAAATTTACATTTAGGTAGTAAAGCAGACCTAAATGTAGTACTCAGCCAACTCACCAAAGCATTTAATAGCTCCCCTTATTTTTCTCATAATGCGATGCAAATGCGTGTTGTAAATGATGAAATTGAAGGTTATATCGAAATGCAACCCTATCTAATTGGAAATGTGGCATTTCAAATTTTACATGGTGGGGTTGCTGCGACTTTACTCGATAGTATTGGCGGAATCGTGGCGATGGGAGAGTTATACAAAAGAGCAGAACCTGATCAACTGCCTGATACCCTCAAAAAAGTGTCACGTTTAGCGACAGTGGATATGCGTGTCGATTATTTATCACCAGGTCGTGGTAAATATTTTATTGCGAAGGCGGAAACTTTACGTTTAGGGCGTAAAGGTTGCACCATGCGCATGACCATGGTCAATGATGAAGGTAAAGCGATTGCAACTGCGATTGCATCTTATGCATATTGATAATGACTTTAATTGCATAGCATTTTAAAAAGCCATTTAAATGTATATTTTAATGGCTTTTTTATATGGATTTAGAAGTATAAACTTAAAAAATCATAGCATTTTTAGAAAATAAACGCATGAGTTACATTTTGATTCTCATATACTGATTATAAAACTGTAAAATTCACGGTCACAATTTTAAGAAAATCGACTTTCTCATCAAAACATCACAGCGCTCATTTGTTTTTAAGCTTTTTTTAAGATTAAAAGCCAAATATTCGTCAAATGTTCTTGACCAAGTCTTGCGATCAGCTAGGAAATGCGATGACAGATGCCCAACAAACTTCTGTACCACACAACGAGTCAACAGACCTCAAAGATGTAGAAAATCAAACCAAACGTAAAAAGTTATTAAAAATTTTTGCAGTGATTATTGTGATTGTTGCGATTATTTATATGCTTTGGCACTTTCTTTTTAATCGTTCTGTCAGTACTGACAATGCCTATGTGGGTGCTGAAACTGCCGAAATTACCTCGATGGTCAGTGGGCAAGTTGAAAAAGTTTTAGTCAGCGATACACAAACGGTGAAAAAAGGCGACATTTTGGCAATCATTGATCATCGTGACGCCAAAATCGCATTGGCGCAGGCACAAGCAGAGTTAGCAAAAGCACAACGCCAATATACGCAAAGTTCAGCCAATAGTAGTGCATTAAACTCGCAGATTTTGATCAGTGATGATGATATTCGCAGTGCCGAAGCACAGGTTGCACAAGCGCAAGTAGCTTTACAACAAGCACAGCAAGAGTTTGAACGTCGTAAGGCGTTAAGTGCTTCAGGGGCGATTTCCAAAGAAGAATTTACCAAGTCGCAAAGTGCTTTAAATAATGCACAAGCTAGTTTAGATGTTGCCAAAGCAGGCGTAGCACAGGCAGAGTCTAAGCGTAAAGCCGCGCAAAGTAATTTAGATGCCAATGAAGCCTTAATCAAAGGGGCTTCACAGCAGTCAACTCCCGATGTTTTGATGGCACAAGCCAAAGTTGAGCAAGCGTTGCTAGACTTACAACGCACTGAAATTAAAGCGCCATTGGATGGGGTGGTTGCACGTAGAACAGTACAAGTGGGGCAAAGAGTAGCACCGGGTGCGTCTTTGATGAAATTAATTCCACTGTCTGAACTGTATGTCGATGCTAATTTTAAAGAGAGCCAATTGAAAAATGTCAAAGTAGGTCAAAAAGTTGAGTTAACCTCAGACCTATATGGCAAAGATGTAAAATATCATGGCACTGTAGTTGGTTTTTCTGGGGGCACAGGTTCAGCATTTGCATTAATTCCAGCGCAAAATGCTACAGGGAACTGGATCAAAGTGGTGCAACGTTTACCCGTACGTATTCAATTGGACAAAAAACAACTACAAGAACATCCATTGCGTGTGGGCTTGTCCATGGAAGCCGAGGTTGATACCTCAACAGCGAAGTAAACGCTTATGAATAGCACAGTTTTTCAAAGTGAGCTGAAAGGCATAAAGTTATTATTCGCTGCTTTATTTCTTTCGTTGGCAAATTTTATGGTGGTCTTGGATATGACCATTGCCAATGTATCCGTACCACATATTACAGGAAGCCTTGCTGTTTCAAGTTCACAAGGGACTTGGGTGATCACTTCCTATGCTGTTGCAGAAGCGATTTGTGTACCATTAACAGGGTGGTTGGTGGGACGTTTTGGTGCTGTTCGTGTCTTTAGTATCAGTTTGATTGGATTTACGATTTTTTCAATCTTATGTGGTTTGTCCACCAGTTTAACCATGTTGGTGATCTTCCGAATCGGGCAGGGTTTATTTGGTGGTCCAATTATGCCACTCAGTCAAATGCTACTGATGCGTATTTTCCCACCTGAAAAGCATTCACAAGCGATGGGCATGTGGGCAATGACCACTGTGGTAGGTCCTATTTTAGGTCCTATTTTAGGCGGTACCATCAGTGACAATATGTCATGGCATTGGATTTTCTTTATCAATATTCCTGTAGGCATCGTGTGTGCACTTGGTGTGATGCTTTTACTGAAATCTGCGGAAACGCCTGTTGAAAAGTTAAAAATAGACAGTATTGGCTTAGGGCTTTTGGTGTTATGGATTGCTGCTTTACAGTTGATGCTTGATTTTGGTCATGAAAAAGACTGGTTTAATAGCAGTTTTATCTGTGCCTTGGCGGTGATCATGGTGATTGGTTTTATTGCCTTTGTGATTTGGGAATATTACGAAAAGCACCCTATCGTGAATATCCAAATTTTCCGTTATCGTGGTTTTAGCATCGCAACACTCTCTTTAGCCTTTGCTTTTGCTGCTTTCTTCGGCAGTATTGTGTTAATTCCACAATGGCTGCAAATGAATTTGGGTTATACCGCCTCATGGGCAGGTTATCTCACTGCCACAATGGGTTTCGGAAGTCTGACTATGTCACCTATTGTCGCTAAGTTAGCTACTAAATATGATCCTCGTGCATTGTCGAGTTTTGGTTTAATGATCTTAGGTGGCGTGACTTTGATGCGTGCTTTTTGGGTGACAGATGCTGACTTTATGGCATTGGCTTGGCCGCAGATTATTCAAGGTTTTGCTGTTCCATTTTTCTTTATTCCTTTATCAAATATTGCCTTAGGTGCTGTGCAACCGAATGAAGTGGCTTCTGCCGCAGGTTTAATGAATTTTTTAAGAACAATGGCAGGGGCAATCGGGGCTTCGATTGCAGTTACGTTGTGGGATGATCATGCCAAACTTGCACGAAGTGAAATCGTGTCAACAATGCATGTTACGGACACGCAACAAGTGCTGATGCAAAAAGGATTTAATTCAGAAACAGCCTTAGGGATTATTTCGGATTTGGTCAATAAAGAGGCTTTAACTTTATCGGTGAATCATGTGTTTTTAATTTTTGCGATGGTATTTATTTTTGCTGGATTGATCATTTGGTTGTGTCCTAAACCGAAAAATGTAGTTGAAGCAGGGGCAGCGCATTAATCCCTAACTAGGGTGAGTTTAGGATAAATGGCTTAAAATGAATTCACCTTATGTTTATATTTCTTGAAAAACTCAATTAAAGCGAAGACATTTTTCAAGACGATGTGATTGAAATGATCATTCAAAATTGCTGCTGTAATTTTTAAAATCATATTTGCAATCTATTTATATTCAGTAAAACTTTAATCGCCAAATTGAAACAAAATTCAGTTAATCTAAAATGAACCCGTATGGCAAACATAACAAGGATATTAAAATGACACGTGATTTTGAACAATTTCCAGATAATGATAATGGCAATTTATTGTGGCAAATGCAAGAAGACGGTGATGATTTGAGTGAGGTGCATGAGCTTGAATTTTCAATGTATTTTAAAACACAAGCACTTGCAGAAAAGTGTGCTTTATATTTATTGCTTGAAGAACAAAAAATTTCAATGTACCTCGATGAAGAGCTTGATCCAAATGAGTGG
Organism: Acinetobacter defluvii; assembly: GCF_001704615.3. Taxonomy (NCBI): domain Bacteria; kingdom Pseudomonadati; phylum Pseudomonadota; class Gammaproteobacteria; order Moraxellales; family Moraxellaceae; genus Acinetobacter; species Acinetobacter defluvii. Next base: position 2,618,115 of record NZ_CP029397.2, on the reverse strand, counting down.
GTCATTACCGTATATGTGAATTTACTTCCTGAATATACAGATATTGTTGATCTAGAAGAATGGTTTGATAAAATTGCAAGCCAATTTGAAGGTGAATATGATGGTTGGGGATGCACCACTTATGTGTTCGATAACGAATATTATGATGATCAAGAATTGAATGAAATAAAATAAAATCCATATAAGCCGATGATAAAAAGCATATTTAAACGTATGCTTTTTTTATTGAAGCCATAATTTTTAAGTTTGCACATACCAAATAAATACATCACCATTAAGCACATAGCAGTACACTAAGTTGACAAAAATAACAGCAAGGAAGTTAAAAAGTGAGCAATACAATTCAACTACATCGTGTTTTTAGTGCACCACCAGAACGGGTCTATAAAGCATTTTTAGATCCAAATGCATTGGTAAAATGGATGGCACCGCATGGCTTTACTGCATAAGTTCAGCATTTAGATGCTTGTGTAGGCGGTACATATAAAATGTCTTTTACGAACTTCTCTACAGGCACATGTCATTCTTTTGGCGGAACTTATCAAGAACTAATCCCAAACCAGCGTATTCGTTATACAGATCAATTCGATGACCCAAGTTTACAAGGTGAAATAGAAATGTTAATAGAATTAAAAGCGGTCATGGTTGGCACTGAAATCACCATTACACAATCAGGAATTCCGCTAGTTATTCCTACAGAAGCATGTTATCTCGGATGGCAAGAATCGTTACAGCTTTTAGCGTTACTGGTAAATCCCAATATTCCTGATCAATAAACTTTTCTGTTGCTGGAATTCATTACTGAAACTCTAAAGTGACCTGATGTTGGTATAAAGATTGAAAATAAAATGAATATTCAAATGAAACGGATTTATGATCCCATAGCGCAAACAGATGGTAAAAGAGTGTTGGTAGATCGTTTATGGCCTAGGGGAATTAAAAAAGAAGCAGCTCAACTGGATTTATGGGCGAAACAAGTTACCCCTTCTGATACCTTAAGGAAATGGTATCACCAAGATCCACAGCACCATTGGGATGAGTTTCAACAACGTTATTTGTTGGAACTAGAGCAGGTGAAGCCCCAACTAGAGCAGTTACGTCAGTTAGCTCAACAAGGAACAGTAACCTTATTAACTGCTGCAAAAAATCAAAACCATAATCATGTGATCGTACTCAAAGATGTTTTGCAAAATTTAAGTAAATTTTAATTCCATAGTTAAATTAAGGATTAACTATCCTTCATAGGATATATGGGCTATAGTGTAGACTATTTTTCCTTTATTTTGAGGTTGTTATGTCTTTACCCAATTGCCCAAAATGTAATTCTGAATATACCTATGAAGATGGTGAATTATTGATTTGCCCTGAATGTTCACATGAATGGAAAGAAGGAGAATCTTTAAATCAAGATGAAGAAAGTATCATCAAAGATGCATTTGGCAATATTTTAAATGATGGTGATACTGTAACAGTCGTGAAAGATTTGAAGATCAAAGGCTCTTCATCCATTGTGAAACTTGGAACTAAAGTTAAAAATATTCGTTTATTACCTGATGCAAGCGATGGTCACGACATTGATTGTAAAATTGATGGGATGGGAACAATGAAATTGAAATCTGAGTTTGTGAAAAAGGCATAAAGATAAAGATGAGTTAATCTCTAAATATAGCTTGAAACATCAAGAGATCGTGAATAAAAAACGCTGTTCTATTTACCATCTCTTGTATGTTATTGGGCTTTACGATTGGCAAGTTTATTCAATCACTCAAACCATTGTGTACAATCAAATTGAAAAATCTTAAAATATTTTAATTTTATCTTGCTGACTGACAAGTTAACTGTAATTGATCTGCATTAAATCTATTTTTTATTAAAATATATTACACTTAGAATTAAAACCATCTAATGGATTATTAAAAATAAATGTATATTTTTTAAGTTTTATCTTGTTATTTTTATTCTATAATGCAAAATAAATCACATTAATTTATATAAGTGAGCTTTTGCTGTGATTGCAGAAGTGGATGGTGATCAAACAAGTGCGAATGAAATACTAAAACAAATAAAAAAATGGGATAATGCATTGAAAAATAATGATATTGATCAAATTATCCAGAGTTATACTGATGATTTTAGTCTTTTTGATGTGAGTTCCCAGCTCAGTGGGCTGATGCAATATAAAGCAGAACTAGAAAGGCTCAGTCCCTACTTGACTAAAAATAGTTATATTCGTCGACGCAACATAAAAGTTCATGTTTCAGGTGATCTTGCTTTTTTATATTTTTATATCAAAATTGAAAATAAGCAGATCGATACCTTGTTAGAAATGCCGTGGTGTCGCACAACGCTTTGTTTACAAAAGAAAAATAAAAAATGGATGGTGTTGCATCAACATATTTCTATACCTGTAAATATCGTGACTAAACAGGCTGTTGATCTGCAAGTAAAAGCAAAACTAAAGTTAGTTGTTTAATGGTTGTCATTTGTTGTTCGTGGTTAAGTGATTATTCTCGTATATTTAAACAATGCCTCGTGAACGGCATAAGGTTTTAATGAACTTTTGTGTCATAAGTTTAATTTTTACTGAACTGAATCAAAAGTTTACAGGAATATATTTGTAAAATTTCATAACTTCTTAAAGAATAGTCATATAAATATAAGAATTGTGAGAACACGGATGAAAAATGAAAAAACCAGTGATTTGCAGCAAAAAATAATGGCGCAACAAAACTCATTACATTTGGAACAACAAGATATTCAAAAACTTCCAGATGAGTATGCTCCTATTATTTTAGCGCGGTTGTTGAAATTACTTGAAATATCTTCAATGTTAAAAATTATGGCAGGTTTTGTCATCGCTGCTATTTTAATCGTTGCTTTATATGTCGGAAAAGATATTCTGATTCCGTTGGCATTGGCAATTTTATTTGGTTTTTTACTGAATCCATTGGTAAATCGGCTGAGTAAATGGGGTTTGCCACGTATTGCTGCAATCATTTTGGTGGTGATGAGTACATTGGCTGTTTTGGGTGGTGCAGCCAGTTATCTATTTTTACAACTCAGTGATTTAAGTCAAGAGTTGCCGCAGTATCAAACCACGATCAAACAAAAATTGCAGTCAGTGCAACGCTATACACAAGGACCTAGTGTGTGGGACGGTGCCATTCGAACTGTTGAAACGGTTGAACATTCCATTGAACAAGCACCTCAACAAAAGGTCGACAAACCGCATGTGCAGCAAGTCGAAGTCGTAGGAGAGGAGCAAACATTTGTTGAATCAGCACAAGTATGGGCGGATAAAATTCTTAGTCCGATCACCACAGCAGGGATCGTATTTGTTTTTGCGATACTGATTTTAATTGACCGTAAAGATTTACATGATCGGCTGTTGAAACTGTTCGGCAATAATCTAAATGTAGGTACAGACGCTTTAGACGAAGCAGCGCAGCGAATTGGTAAGTATTTGCGAATGCAGTTGATCGTTAACCTGAGTTATGGCGTACCTATGGCGATTGGTTTGTGGTTTATTGGCGTACCTGCTGCAATCATGTGGGGAATGGTTGCGGTGGTGATGCGTTTTGTTCCTTATGTTGGTCCTTTAATTTCAGCCGCATTTCCTATTATTTTGGCATTTGCAGTAGACCCGAGTTGGAATATGGTACTGTGGACAATGGCATTGGTGCTATTGTTAGAGCTTATTACCAATAACATTATTGAACCGTGGTTGTATGGAGAAAGTACAGGATTATCTACCTTAGCCATTATGGTCGCTGCGACATTTTGGACAGCAATCTGGGGACCAATAGGTTTAATTTTATCAACGCCATTAACTGCTTGTATTTTAGTCCTTGCAAATTATATTCCTGCATTAGCCTTTGTGAAAGTACTGATCGGGAATGAACCTGCACTGCGCCCACCTGAGCGTTTTTATCAACGTTTGGTGGCTGATGATACCGATGCTGCGATGGAAGATGCTGTTTGTCGGGTACAACAGGATTTACCACGTAAAGCGGCAGCAGATGTGATCGCACGTAAAGTGGTCGCATTTTATGATGATGTTGCTATACCCGCGATCCAACTTTTTTCAGAGAGTCACAATCAGCGAGCAACAGCAGAACATCGGCTACGGATGAATCAAGGGTTGAAGCGTTTTAACCGAGATTTTCAAATAAAATATTCTACTCCTAACGCTGAAGTAGCCAAAATTTTATGTTTAGGCGCACGTTGGGAAATAGATGTGCATAGTTCAGCTATGCTGGCACATGCTTTAACACTTAAAGATATGCCTGCCACCTATATGCTAGATGCCATTCTGCAAACACAGGTCAATCTTTTGGATGAGCTGCCTGAGCAGATAGAAGTGCTGTGTATTTCATTGTTTCATGCTCATCCTATCGCACAAATACGTTTAATTTTAAATAAAGTTCGAGCAAAACGTCCTGATCTTTATGTGATTTTTGCAACATGGAACTGTGATGTAGAGCAACTTGAAGACGAAATTCAGCAGCGTTTTCAAATTGATGCTTTGGTAAATGATGTTAATCAATTGATACTAAATGTTGAAGCATTTTTCATTTCAAAAGGCGAAAAGGCGATCAGCGCTTTGCTGCATGAGGATGAGGTCGAACGTTTGGCAGCGATGCAAGACTTAGATGTATTAAATATCAATAATATACCGATATATACACAGTATATCGATGAAACTATACAAGCCTTTGATGTTGGTTATGCCCAAATTTCGTGGGTAGATCAGGCACAAGTTTTTATTCCTGAAAGTCCATTAACAGATCGCACACAAGCTTTATCGGCACAATATATTTCACGCGATGAATCGATTTGTAATCATGTGGTGTATCAAAACGAGGACTTGATTATTGAAGATATTCAACGAGATCCACGTTTTCGCAATGTGGCGGAACTTAAAAACAATCATATTCGCTTCTATGCGGGCGTACCTTTAAGAAATAAAAAAGGTTTCGTTTTGGGGAGTTTATGTATTTTAGATCGTCAACCCAAAGTTTTGGATGAAGGTGATTTAGATTTATTACATGCGTTGGCCAACGATCTGATGCACACAATAAGCCATGATAAAAAGCGTGATGAAAAACTGGATGATATTCAACATTTAGAGCAGAACACGCCAAATAATCAGGATAAAATATAAATAAACTGATAGAAAATACACCTATGCCAAACCCACTTTTTGCCAAACATGAATGGCTTAAACCGTTGTTGCCACGTAATCCACGTGAAAAACATCGTGTTGCGACTTCATTGGAGTTACTGTTTGATTTGATCTTTGTGGTTGCTATAGCGACTGCAGGGCAACAGTTACATCATGCCTTGATTGAAAATCATATCCAAACGGGTTTGTTATTTTACAGTATGGTATTTTTTGCCTTGTGGTGGGCATGGATGAACTTTACCTGGTTTGCCTCAGCCTATGACAATGACGATGTTATTTATCGTGTGATGACTTTGGTACAAATCATCGGGTCTTTGGTCTTAGCCGCAGGCATTCCTTTGGCATTTCAACAGCATAATTTTGATGTCATTATTATAGGCTATGTGATTATGCGTCTAGCCTTAGTGAGTCAATGGTTTCGGGTTGCTAAAAATGACCCAGAGCGCAGGATTACTGCTTTGCGCTATGCGTTTGGTATTATTCTTGTGCAAATGGGCTGGTTACTTTTTCATTTTAGTCCTGTCGCTTTCAGTATTTATATCTTTGTATTTTTAGTGATTGCTGAGCTGGCTGTTCCTATTTTTGCTGAATCACATCAAATGACCCCTTGGCATCCTCATCATATTGCAGAGCGTTACTCGTTATTAACGATTATTGTTTTAGGCGAGTCAATTGTGGCGTGTTATGCTGCAATTACGGATGCTTTGACGAAGCAAGCTTTTGACCAAGCGCTTATCTTGTTAATGATCGGTGGCGTGATTTTAATGTTTACCATGTGGTGGGCATATTTTGATCATGAAATTGCTGAGCGTTTAGACAGTAGAAAACGTGCATTTACTTGGGGATATGGACATTTTTTTATTTTTATAAGTATTGCAGTGATTGGTGCCAGTCTAGCTGCTTCAATTGATGTTGCAACCCATCACGCAGAAATTTCTACACAAATGATGGGCTATTTTATCGCTGTTCCAGTGGTGGTTTATACGGCTTCTTTATGGATGTTACATGAGGCACATCATTTACAAGGTATCAAAAAATGGTTATACCCACTGACGTCATTGATTGTATTAGCGATTCCTTTATTTTCAACGGCAATTGGATATACTGTTTTCGCAATTTCAATTACTTATGCTGCACGATTAATATTTTCTAAATGCTATTTGGCTCGATAAGGTAATAATAGTATGGGCTTTCATGATTTTTATCGAATGAGTTCACATGCAGTTATATGTAATGCTCAGAAGCAAATTTTAATGCTTAAAGCAAATTATGCTGATTGTGCATGGGGTTTACCAGGTGGTGGTTTGGATGTGGGCGAAACGATTCATGAAGCATTGATTCGAGAGTGTCATGAAGAAATTGGCTGTGATGTTCAAGTGGAATATCTATCGGGTGTTTATTTTCATGCAAGTGTAAATTCACATGCTTTTATCTTTAAATGTAGTTTGCTTGAAAATGCGAAGATTCAACTTAGTGATGAACATTCAGCATACCGATGGTTGAGTCTAGATGAATTGTCAACGGTACAAAAAATACGCATTGAGGATTGCTTAAGCTTTCATGGAACGGTACAAAGCCGCGCCTTCTAAATTTAAAAATAGGAGAATGTCATGACCCTGCAGATACAACAAAAAATCATTTTAGGACTATGCTTGAGTCTTTTGGGTGGCGTAAGTTCGGCAGCTATCCAGGGTATGTCCTTTGAACATAAGGATTGGGAACTTGCATGTGACAATACAGGTACTTGTCGTGTGGCAGGTTATCAAACAGATGACAATTATGAACATCCTGTCAGTGTGTTGTTGACCCGAAATGCAGGTGCAAATACGCCTGTAGTTGCAGAAGTGCAGTTTGGTGAAAATGAAGAAAATCAAAAAAGCAGTGCTAAATATGAACTAAAAATAGATGGAAAATCTTATGGTTGGGTTAAAAATAGTACGCAGTCCAATCTAACCACAAATCAACTCAATGCCTTGTTAGCCACAGCTCAACGTGATGCAGTGGTTGAGTTTGTTGCAGGCAAACAACGATATACTTTGTCTGGGCAAGGCATGAGTGCTGTTTTATTGAAAATGGATGAGTTTCAAAAGCGTCTAGGAACATCTTCTGCATTGATTAAAAAAGGACAAAATTCCCATCAAAATATTTTAAAAGCCGAAGCTAAACCGATCGTTGTTGCGAAAGATCTGATCAAAGGCAAAGAAACTAAACTTTTACCTAAAAGTGAGAAAGCACAAAAAATTATTGCTGTGTTAAAAAAGACCACCAACAGCGAAGATTGTCCTATTTTATTTGGTGAATCTGATTATTTTGAATCAGATCGTTTAGTGATTACACCGCTCACCCAAAACTTAACAGCGGTATCCAATGCCTGTTGGAAAGGTGCTTATAATTTTGGTTGGGGAACATGGGTCATGAATAAGAACCTGACTGAAGTGAAGCAATTTGTCAGCAGTGCTATTAGTGATGAAGCCGATAATCAATTGTTTGAAAACCATAAAGGACGAGGTGTAGGTGATTGTTGGTCACAAGCAGAATGGACATGGGATGGACAGCGTTATATAAAAACCTTTGATGCAAGCACAGGGCAATGCAAAGGCTTTGCGGGTGGAGCATGGCAATTGCCTACTGTGGTTACAGATGTAAAAGGTTTAAAACAATAATTTTTTAAATCAAAAACTAAACATAAAATTAGCTTTTGGAGAGGTTGAGCTTTTCAACCACTTCATCAATTTTTTTCAAACGCTTTACCTCATCCCAAAGAGCTTTGGCTTCAGGATAATGTTTTGACATCATGCCCAGCCATTGTTTATAACGACCGACCATATTCATTTCTTTTTTATATGTGCCATTTAAGAAACGAACTTGTAAGCCTAACAGCTCATTCCAAGTGATCAATGGTGTATCGATGTTTTGGCGAATACATTGGGTTAAATCGGGCGTGGTCACTGCACCACGCCCGATCATCAAGTCTTCACAGCCTGATTCAGTTTGACATTGTTTGGCATCGGCATTGGTCCAAATTTCACCATTGGCGATCACATTGATTTTTAAATTTTCACGAATTGGATGTAACAAATCCCAAAAAGCAGGTGGGGTATAACCATCAGCTTTGGTACGTGCATGTACAGTGACCCATGCTGCACCTGCATCTTCGATCGCATGCGCATTTTCCATTGTAAAATTACGATCCAGATAGCCTAAGCGCATTTTGGCAGACACAGGAATATGGCTCGGAACAGCATCTCGTACTGCTTTCACCAATTCATGTACAACTTCTGGTTCATCCAAAAGTACCGAACCGCCACGGTGACGATTGACTGTTTTGGCAGGGCAGCCAAAGTTCAGATCAATCGCAGGTGCACCGAGCTCAACTGCACGAACCGCATTGGCTGCGAGCATGTCAGGATTATTGCCTAAAAACTGTACATGCACAGGTGTTCCTGCTGCCGTTTTTCCGCTATGTTTAAGCTCTGGGCAGTAAGTATGATAAATATGATCGGGTAATACCGAATCGGTGACACGAATAAACTCAGTTACACACCAATCAAAGCTACCAACCGATGTCAAAACATCACGCATAATTGGGTCAGTTAAGCCTTCCATAGGAGCGAGAACGAGTTTCAAAGAGTTATCCTAGCGTGTAAGTTAAACAGGAGCGTTATACGGTGTTTTATAGGAATTGTCTAGGCGTGTAAAATGTGAAATCTGAGAAGAGAAAATATTGAACACGATCCATTCACATATAAAGTTAAAAAAGATAGGGTGATTAAAATGAATCAGTTGAAAATAATGTTGCTCGCTTTGATGTTTTCCACACAAGTTGTTTCGGCAAAACCACAGTTAGAAGGTGAATATACTCTACAAGATGGAGCGCTTTATATATTACCCAATCAACAATTTGCAGTGATTGGATATGCTACTGCTTTGGCTGGAAACTATACCATTCAAGCAGATAAAATACAGTTTCATTGGGCGAGTGAAAAATATCCTAAAATTATAATTCAGGAACTTTCTGATTTATCTGAAGAATATACTCATGCTAGAGTAAAGCCTAAAGCAAATCAATTACTCATTCAGTTTGATGCTGAATTACCAAGCTCGCTGTACATTGGTGTAAATCAGACTCCAAATCAACCAAAGCTAAAAAAGATATTCAATGAGAATGTAAATTGTGTTGAATACTCAAAGATGAATCAATTATTCACTAAAAAAGCCAACAACAGCATTATTTTATATCAAGCACAATCAGAAGGTGAGCCTGCATTTATACGCCAATATCAGATTCCAGCGAATATCAATTATTTAGAAATTCGTATGAATAAAAATGAATTAGCACAGCAAAAATTTCAGGCAACTATTCAAAAAAAGGGCTTGGTTTTTCATCAAGGTAATGATGAAAGAAAAGGAAAATTATCTGAACGACATGAATTGTCTGAGCTTGCTGAAGAAGATCTAGCGATGGTGAAACAGATTGTTCAACAAAGCCAATCGCCTTTGTCATTTCACAGTCATAGCGTAAACCTTGAAAATATTCAATTAGATGATCAAGCTATGATTAAAATGAAATGTGATACCCATTGATAAAATCAATCAGCACTTTTACACAAGGTGAGCTTGTTATTGTCATTCACATGTTTGCTGTAAATTAACGGACTATTTTCTCTCTGTAACACATGTAAATGTGCAATAGCTATCATCATCAATCGTAGAAACTACACCATCGTAGTTTGGATCAGCATCTTTAATTAAAAAGATTTGATCACATTGTTGGCATCGTTCAGGTGTCATTGCATTGGGTTCTTCTAAAGCGATAGTTTTTTGTATTTTCATGCTGAAATCCTTTTGAGTGAAATATATACACTTATTTTTTTTAAGAGATTAGTGCTAATCGGATATTTAAGCAAGTCATAAAATAGAAATTTATTTTTATTTCTGATACTTAGTGCAAGTATTTGAGCAAAAAAGCGAGGGAGTTAGCTGTCTCCTTTGTCTGTTTGTAGGTGGTTTAACGATGTAAAATCATTTCCAAAATAAACTTTGAACCAATAAAGCCAACGGCTAACAAGAAAAAGCCAATAATAGTAAAACGAATGGCTTTTTGACCACGCCAACCAAATTTGTAACGTCCTATTAATAAAGCACCATAGACAAACCATGAAATAATACTAAAAGCAGTTTTATGTGCTAAATGCTGTGCAAAGAAATTCTCAACAGTAAAGAAACCAAAAACTAAGGCAACCGTGAGTAAAGAAAACCCTGTCATTAACATATCAAATAACAAAGATTCCATCACTTGAAAAGGAGGTAATAGATTGACCCAAATCCGTGTTTTTTGTTTTTTCTTTAACTCTCTATTTTGTTGCCACATTAAAACGGCTTGAATCGTTGCCATCAACAACACTGCATATGCAGACAAAGATAAAATAATATGAATGTCTGAACCCAGAGAATGTACCTCGATGAACTGACGAGGAACACTAAAAGCAAAGCCTAAAATTAGACCCAAAGCAGCAACAGGGATTCCTAATAAATTTAGGGCAATGACTGGTCGATAGGTACTAAATAATACACTCAGTAACAACATTAAACCTGATGTAAATGACATCAAGTTAAACACATCATAATTAATACCTTGTGGTGTGACCATGTTGTTATAAAGTACAGCAGCATGTAACAGCAGCCCTAAGCCTAGAACCATGCCAATAAACCAATGATTTGGCGCATGTTTAGACATTAGATGCATAAATAAATACCAAAATGATGTGGTATAGGCAATTAATGCTAAAATAGTGTAGACCAAGGGGAGGCTAATCATGTCAAACCTTTTTCGGGATGATAAATATTCATATGATAAGATATAAATTCGATATGAACTCAAGTATCCTATAGCATCTTATGCATAAAAGTTCTATTTTCAGAAAGTTTTTTTGCAACAACTATTTTAAGCGGATTTCGCAATGTTTGATACCTTAACAGAACGACTCACGCAGAGTCTCAGAAATGTTACTGGCTCAGGACAACTGACCGAAGACAATATTAAAGACACTTTACGTGAAGTGCGTATGGCACTACTCGAGGCCGATGTTGCTCTGCCTGTAACTCGTGAGTTTATCGCGAAAGTTAAGGAAGAGGCATTGGGTCAGGAAGTAATGACACAGCTTTCACCGGGTCAAGCTTTCGTTAAAATTGTTTATGATGAACTCACCAAAATGATGGGTGAGGCAAATGAAACACTTGATTTGGCAGCAAAACCGCCAGTTGTGATTTTATTGGCAGGTCTGCAAGGTGCAGGTAAAACCACGACAGCAGCAAAACTTGCACGTTTCTTAAAAGAACGTCAAAAGAAAAAAGTAGCAATGGTTTCTGCCGACGTTTATCGTCCTGCGGCAATTAAACAGTTACAAACTGTTGCAGCAGAGGTGGGTGTAGACTTTATTGAGTCTGAAGCATCAGAAGATCCGATCAAGATTGCACAACGTGCAATTGGGCAAGCCAAAATCAACTTTAATGATGTTTTGATTGTGGACACCGCAGGTCGTTTACATATCGATGACGATATGATGGACGAAATTAAAGCCTTACATGCATCAATTAGCCCAACTGAAACGCTGTTTGTGGTCGATGCCATGACGGGTCAGGATGCGGCAAATACTGCCAAAGCGTTTAATGATGCCTTGCCTCTAACAGGTGTGATCCTCACCAAAACGGATGGTGATGCGCGTGGTGGTGCGGCACTTTCTGTACGTGCAATCACAGGTAAGCCGATCAAATTCTTAGGTATGGGTGAAAAACTCGATGCCTTAGAGCCATTCCATCCCGAGCGTGTTGCACAACGTATCTTGGGGATGGGTGACGTACTTTCTTTAGTCGAAGAAGTTGAACGCAAGATCGACAAAGAAAAAGCTGAAAAAATGGCGAAAAAATTGCAAAAAGGCGGTAGCTTCAACTTTGAAGATATGCTGATGCAGTTTGAACAAATGAACAAAATGGGGGGCATGATGGGCTTCTTAGACAAGTTGCCTGGCATGAGCAATTCAGGGATTCAAGATGCGATTGCACAAGCAAATCCTGAAAAACAAGTGAAAAAAATGGAAGCGATTATCCAGTCGATGACCATTAAAGAGCGCCGTAACCCAGATTTGATGAACCCAAGCCGTAAAAAACGTATCGCAGCGGGTTGTGGTATGGATGTGGTAGAAGTTAATAAACTGATTAAACAACATGCACAAATGGCGAAAATGATGAAGAAATTTGCTAATCCGTCTGGTATGGCAAAAATGATGCGTTCATTGAGTGGTTTGCAAAAGCAATTCGGTGGCGGTGGTGGTATGGGACCTTTATTTGGCAATAACGAGCCAAAAAAATAACTCTGATCAAATATCCAAAAGAGCGCTTTAAGCGCTCTTTTTATATAAAAAATTACATTTAAAAATTTAAACTTGCATTATGCTAGTTTTGCTAAAGCAATTGATAAGAAGAACTATTTAAAATGAAGACTGTTTTTGTTATACATGGCTATCAAGCCTCTCCAGAAAAGCATTGGTTTCCTTGGCTTTCCCAAAAAATTGAAGCTGCAGGCGCTGCCTGTGAAATTATCCATCTAGAAGATCCAGATGTTCCAAACTATGCGGTGTGGAAAGAATGTTTACACATGCAAATCGCTCCCCTTGATGAAAATAGCATCGTGGTGGCACATAGTTTAGGTTGTATTAGTACATTGGACTTCTTATCTCAAGCATTAAAGGGAAAAAAAATCAAAGCGATATTTTTAATTTCGCCTTTTAAAGATGCTTTGCCCTCTTTACCTGAACTCAATGGATTCATTCAACATACTAAAATAGATGAGTTTGTGATCCAAACAGCTATTCAAAAACGATTTGTATTTATATCGAACAATGATCCTTATGTTGCTCCTCCAATGAGTATTCGCTTGGGGCAAGCGATCCATGCACAATTGGTTGAGGTGAAATATGCAGGACATTTCATGCAAGAAGATGGCTTTACTGAGTTTCCTCAATTGTGGAACAAATTAGAATTACTTTTAGATCAACCTGTGATCTCTAGCGTAGAATAAAGAATAAAAAACGGCTGCATTCAGCCGTTTTGTTAACGAGATCTGCTAGCAAGCGATTAAATTTGACTATAAATCTTTTGAATAATTTCATCACTTTGTTCAATGTCTGAAATTAAATTATTATTTTGATCCCAAACTTTACTGTCGATAATGTGAAAATCTTGTTGAGCATCCAATTTTAAATCAGCCGCAATTTTACCATTTTCATACCAGAGCTTTTGTAAAACTATTTTTTCATCTACAAACTCGGTTTCTAAAGCAATTTTTCCATTTGGATAATAGTTTTGAGATTTTCCTATAGCGACATGATTTCGATAAGTAAGTTTAAACTCAACTTTGCCATTTTCATAATATCCAACAACATCGCCATCGGTATATTGTCCGTCAAAACTGTTTAAACCTTTCGGTTCAATTATCCAAAATGGATCAGTCTGTTTGTTATGACTGTTTTGGTAAAAGTCTTGTACTAAGAAACGTCCATTTTTGTCACGACCTAAAAGCTTACGATAGTAACCATTTTCAATGGGGCTAGCAGAGTAGCCATGCCCTACATTGCTATCACAGCTACAGTCCTCTTCACCTGCATCAGGTGTAAAATAAGCAATAATAGGCTGAGAGGTTATGAGTTGCTGTTGTAATTCACTTGGAATATGTTGTGTTGTACTTTGTAAGTTTGCACAGCCTGTCATCATTAGCCCCATCAAGCTGGCAATAACGAATGGTTTTATTTTATTCATCTTGTATTTCCTTATCTTAATATGATTATGAGTTTAAGAATAATTCGAGCTTTATATTTAAGCTTTAAGTTTTAATGCATTAAGCCTGATGCTCAATATAAATTTGTAAGCCTTTGAGCAGTAGGTCAGGTTCGATATGTGGCGCATACTCTTCAAGAAACTGGGCAAATAATGGCGCATCACCCCCTGTTAAAATGAGTTTACGTGGAGATTGTTTAAGTACATGCTGAATAGTGCTGAGCAGACCTAAAAAAATACCATGATGTACAGCATCGATGGTATTCCGTCCTGGACTGAGTTCTTCAAAAGCAGCATCAGGAATTTTAATACCTTTGGTGTTTTGAATCAGTGAATCCCGTTGTAAGTAAAGATTTGGTACGATATAGCCGCCCAAGTGCTGCTTACCATGTGTAAGATCAATAGTTAGCGCTGTACCACAACTGATTACACAAAGATTATCTTCGGCATTGGCAACTGCTAAAACTTGCAGCCAACGGTCGATCCCGAGCTGTGTTGGATCATCATAACCACATTGTAACCCTGCATATTCAGTATGTACTTTGGCAAAAGATACAGGGACATCAAGTAACTTTAAAATTTTCGCAATGCGTTGGTTATTTTTCTTATCTTGTACGGAAGAAATACCGACTCGGGCAATGTCTAAATTTTTAAAGTGTTGAATTAAACCTAAAAGTAGATCAGCAGGAGATTGTAAATGCAACTCTGCCACATGTTCTACAATATGATCTGCTTCTGTGACCCAATATTTTAAACGGGTATTGCCAATATCAAGCCATAATTTTTTTTCATTTAACCTATTCATGCTTGATCTTGCTCCGCTAAACGTAAACGTCCTTGGTAGACATTAAGTAAGCCTTGAGGGGTTTGCAGGTTAACTGAACCATCATCACAAATGCCTTTAAAAATACCTTCTACATTGCCTTTAATCTGTTCAAAATGAACATTTTTGTCCATGAAAGCAGCATAATGATTAAAACGTGAGGCAAGGTTATAGCAACCGTGTTCAAACCATTGTCCAGCCTGTTGAATAGCAAGATACAACTCACTGATCATTTGGATACGATTAGGAAATTCCACACCCAGTTGTACGACTGAGGTCGCTTGTTGGTCGATTTGTTCTTGGGGTAAAGGCAGTAAGTTAATTCCTACACCGACAATGGCTTCATTTGGGGAAATTGGTTCAACCAAAATACCGCCCCATTTGCCTTGTGTGCTATATAAGTCGTTAGGCCATTTGATTTGTAAATTATTTAAGTTTCTAAGGCTTGGCATTTGTAAAATATTTAATGCAATTTCTAAAGCCAAACGCCCATCTATTGTTGTTTGGGTTTGTAACAATGTGCTTAAATAAATATTGCCGATGGGAGAAACCCATTCACGTTGATGCTGTCCTCGACCTTGAGTTTGTATTTCACTACAGACTAATATCGTTTTAATGCCTTTTTGAGCAATGTCACGAACATCGTCATTGGTCGATGTGGTGCTATGTTTTAAGAGCAAAATTTCAGGCAGCTGTTGTGCGTTGGTCAATAACTGACGTAAATGGCGAGTTTCTAAATCCATGTTGAATAGAAGATAATGGAAGAATATTTATGGAGTTAATCATATATCTAGGGATTGGTGCAATCGCTGGTTTCGCTGCTGGACTATTTGGTGTGGGTGGTGGCTTAATTATTGTACCAATTCTATATGTGGTTTTTACCCAAATGGGCTATGACCCTGCGGTGATTATGCACCTTGCTTTAGGGACTTCACTTGCCACCATTATCGTAACGTCGATTAGCTCATTGATGGCACATCATAAAAATGGTGCAGTACTGTGGAATGTTGTTAAAAATCTTGCACCTGGTTTGGTGTTAGGTTCATTTTTAGGGGCTGGTATTGCAGGTATTTTGTCAGGTGCAAACTTGCAATTGATCATTGGGCTATTTGCGATCTGGGTGGCTTATAAAATGTTTAAAGGTGCAAACGCTAAAGTCGATGAAGCTAAACAACTTCCTTCTACATCCATGCAAATGCTTGCAGGCGGAGGGATCGGTATTGCTTCTGCGATTTTTGGGATTGGTGGTGGTAGTTTGACTGTACCGTATTTAAATAAAAATGGGGTAGTGATGCAAAAAGCTGTTGGGACTTCAGCAGCATGTGGTTTACCGATTGCAATTGCAGGGGCTTTAGGTTTTATGTTTTTTGGTGCGAAAGCGCAAATCAATGTCCCAAATACCCTTGGTTTTGTGCATCTTTATGCATTTATTGGCATCAGTATTATGAGCTTTATCACTGCAAAATTGGGTGCAAAAGTTGCGCATGCACTTTCACCTGCGATGTTGAAAAAGTGTTTTGCATGTTTACTTACAACCATTGGTTTGTTCTTTATTTTTAAAGGTGTTTCCGCTTTTTTCTAAGTTAAATTTTAGCGAATATCTCCACTCTGTTTATTTTGTATTGATCGAAATAAACAGACATTGTTGTATAGCTTTGATGTTGAGAGCAATGCCTACAAATAGCATTGCTGATCTAAAAACCAATATATATTTAAAAAAACCTTTCTATTTATCAAAATCTCAGAGCAATTGGCTCAAAATCCAATAAAATTGTCCGACAATGACATAGAATTATCAGTATTGAACAGGTTAAATAAAAAACTCAATGATTGATATTGATCATAATAAAACAAAGAACATAGGATTTTTATGCATTTGGAAGAAGTCGAAAGCCTTTCAGAGCAAATCGCCAAACATATCAGTGAACAAATTATCAGTGGTGAGTTGGTCGAAGGGGAACGTATACAAGAATTACGCATTGCTAAAGAACTTGACGTGAGCCGTGGCTCAGTACGAGAAGCATTATTGTTGCTAGAGCGTACGCATTTAATCGAAATTTACCCAAGGCGAGGTGCAATTGTTTCGGAAATGTCACCGCAACAAGTCCGTGCTTTATTTGACACAAGTAGTTTATTTTTAGGGCAAATTGTACAGCGTATCAGCGAAACATGGCGTAATCACGAAGCAGAAGGATTACAAAAGTTGATGCAACAACTCAATGAGCATGTCAAAAATAGCAATACTGAAAAATTTTATGACAGTATTTTTCAATATTTGGCTGAACAGCAAGATATGGTGGGCAATCCCTACCTGATGAAGTTTTATAAAGAATTGTTACCTTCTTTACGCAGAAGCTATTTTTTAACCTTAAATACCTCAAGACGTGAGCTGCAAGAGGCTTTAGAGCTAATAAAACTTGTGATTGATGCAATTTTGATCCGAAAATCACAACAAGCTACTTTATTTATGGAAGATTTTTGTCGACACTTGCGTAATCTCGTGTTGGAGTCGCTGACACGTATGAAACAAATCGAACTCGCATGGGCGAGGAGATCACGTCGCTAGCATGGCGTTGGCAAGTAACTAGGACATTATGCGTTTAAGCAGCTTAAAACTTTCAGGCTTCAAATCTTTTGCTGATAGTGCAACATTACAATTCAAAGCGAACCGTACCGCGGTCGTGGGTCCCAATGGTTGTGGTAAATCTAATGTGATTGATGCCATCCGTTGGGTCATGGGCGAGTCAAGCGCGCGCCAACTGCGGGGTGGCAGTATGCAAGATGTCATTTTTACAGGAACGAGCAAACGTAAACCTGTAGGGATGGCAAGTGTAGAGCTACGTTTTGAAAATACTTATGGCAAGCTCGGTGGCGCATACAATGCTTATACTGAATTAGCCGTTCGTCGCCAAGTCAACCGAGATGGCAAATCTGAATATTTTCTGAATGGTACCAAGTGTCGCCGTCGTGATATTACTGATATTTTCTTGGGGACTGGTCTAGGTCCGCGTTCATATGCGATTATTGAACAAGGGATGATTAACCGTTTGGTGGATGCCAAACCTGAAGAAATGCGCATCTTTATTGAAGAAGCCGCTGGGGTATCTCGTTATCAAGCCCGCCGCAAAGAAACCCTGCAACATCTAGAACATACCACGCAGAACTTAGAACGTTTAGAAGATATTTCCAGCGAATTACAATCACAACTGAAAACATTAAAACGTCAGTCTGAATCTGCGGTACAGTATAAAACTTTAGAAACGCAAATTCGCACTTTAAAAGTTGAAATTTTGTCGTTCCAATGCGAACAAAGTTCACGTTTACAAGAACAATATGCTGTAGAAATGAATGAATTGGGTGAACATTTTAAGCTCGTTCGTTCAGATATGAGTACTTTAGAACATGATTTAGCTGCCACCAGTGAGCTATTCCAACGTTTGATTCAGCAGTCCTCACCTTTGCAACAAGAATGGCAACAGGCTGAGAAAAAGTTGTCTGAATTAAAAATGACGTTGGAACAGAAACAGAGTTTATTCCAACAAAACTCGGAAATGGTGGGGCAATTAGAGCAGCAAAAAGCCCAAACCAAAGAACGTATTCAATTGCTTGAATTACAACTAGATACTTTATTTAGTCAAGTCGATGAACAAAGCCAAACTTTACAAACATTAGAGTCAGAAACGCAGCTCAGTCAGCAAAGTAGTACAGACTTAAAAGCACAACAAGCTGAAGCACAGAAACAATTTGAGCTAATCAAAACTCAAGTTGAAAAGCAGCAACAGCAAAAAGCACAAATGCAAGCCCAGATTGAGCATTTAACGAAAAATATCAGTCGCCTTGAGCAGCAAAAAGATACGCTGAAACAACAAGCGGCACAGATACAAAAACAATTTCAAAGTGAAGATTTAAGCCAACTTGAGCACGATAAAAATCTGATCCAAGTGAAAATCGTTGAATTGGAAAATGCGATTTCGATAGCAAAAACTGAGTCAGAACAGCAGCAAGAGCAATACAATCAACAAAAAACCATCTGTGCACAGCTCAAATCTGAAATTCAGGTTTTACAATCGGAACAGAAAAATCTCAATCAACTGATGGCAAAAAGCACAGTAAAAGCAGATGCGAAAGCTGTGCAATTGATGCAGGTTTTACAGTTGAATGCCCAAGGTAAACAACATGCAAATCTTATAGAAAAGTTTTTAGCAAAATGGTTGTCTGCCCATGTGATTAATGAGCAAACTAATTTTGTAGAGAGTATTGCACGTCAGTTTAAGACATCAGACTCTAAAGATCGTATTCAACTTGATTTATTGCCATGTTTAGCCGATTGGATCGAGTCTCCGCAAAACTCATTGTGGACACAAGTGGCGATTACCAAGAGTTTAGCTGAAGCTTTGAAGATGCAAACTCAATTAAACATTGGGCAAAGTATTCTGAGTCTTGATGGTTATCATGTGGGGCAAGATTGGGTGATTGGACTGTTCTATGATGAAGCCAGTCAGGCTGCACAAGGTGCACTCAGTCATCGTATTCGTTTAGAGGAAATTGAGCAAAAACTTACTGAATTACAACCGCAGTTGACGGCTGCAGAAGTATTATTACCTCAAGTACAACAACAGATTGCTGCGTTAAAAACACAATTACAACAGCAACAAGAGCAACTACAATCACAGCAAAAACAATTGCAAAATCTTGATGTGGTGATTGCTAAACAACAAAGTGCATCCCAAGCTTTTGATTTGCAAAAACTACAGCTTAATCATCAATTACAGCAGTTGGATGAGCAGCTTGAAGAAGATGCCATGCAAAAAGATGATTTGGACATTGATTTGCATGCATTGAACTTTAAGTTAGAGGAAAATTTACCAGAATATAAAACATGGCAAGCTCGACTGGATGAGTTAAATGAACAACTCGAAGCACAGCAACAAGCAGCACTGACTAAACAACAAAACTTAGAGGCGACACGCCGTATATTAGAACAAAATAAACAACAGACGGAACTTTTGGAAAAAGATCTAAATTTTTCGAAAGTACAATATCAGCAAATTTTGGCACAAATGGAACAGTCGAAGAAATTTGTTGATCCGATACAACTTGAATTGCCGAGTCTACAAAGCCAATATACTGAACAATCACAACTGACTGAGAAGTTGCAAAAAACGTGGGCAGACTGGCAAGTTGAACTGAATAGTGTGCAGTCCAAGCAGCAAAATCTCAATGAAATGCGTCATTTGCATCAGCAAAATGATGAAAAATTACGTACGCAGCTAGAAGAAAAACGCTTAGCTTGGCAAGTAGCAAAGTCTGATTTGCAACATTATTCAGAGCAGCTTAATGCTTTAAATGTCAAAGTCAAACAAGGTTTAAGCATTGATTTGGTCAGTCATCAACAAAACTTAGACAAGGCACAACGGCAGTTTGAAAAGTTAGGTGCTGTGAATTTGGCAGCGTCAGAAGAATATTTAGAAGTATCGCAGCGTTATGAAGAACTCAGCCATCAAATGCAAGACTTGGAAAATACTGTTGAGCAACTGAAAAATGCCATGAAAAGTATTGACCAAGAAACCAAGAAACTCTTCATGACGACCTTTGATCGGGTCAATACTGAACTGAAAGATTTGTTTCCGAAAGTATTTAATGGTGGTGAAGCCAGTTTAAGTCTTGAAGATGACTGGCAATCGGGTGTTAAATTGATGGCGCGTCCACCAGGGAAACGTAACAGTTCATTGGCATTGTTGTCAGGAGGCGAAAAAGCACTTACGGCGTTGGCATTGGTGTTTTCTATTTTTAGATTAAATCCCGCACCTTTTTGTGTATTGGATGAAGTTGATGCACCATTAGATGATGCCAATGTAGGAAGATTTTGTAATTTGGTAAAAGAGCTTTCTGAACAAGTACAATTCATTTACATTACGCATAATAAAGTTGCAATGACGATGGCAACCGATTTGCTGGGTGTGACGATGCCCGAACCGGGAACATCAAAACTCGTCACTGTAAATTTGAAAGAGGCAAAAGAATACGGTTTAGCCGCGGAGTCGTAGTATGGAAATCACCACAATCGTTGGGATTGTTGTTGCAGTCATGATTATTCTTATTGGTCTAAGAATGGTTTTACGCAAATCAGATGATGCAGCACCTTCTTTAGAATCAGAGTTACACATTAACTCAGAAAGTAATCAGCCTGTTATTCCTCGTCATGTTCGTGATCAACTCCAAGCCGATCCTGCAAAAGAAACTGCGCGAGTTGAACCAGACTTACATAATTTAGATGCAGCCCCCGTTACTGAAGTTGCTAAAGTGATAGACAAAGAAGAAACAGTGACTACACCAGTGACAGCATCTGAAACCCATTCAGATAGCCTTGAAAATAAAACTACGGAAGTTGAAAAACAATCTACGGTTGAGATCGTAACGGCTGAAAAAGCGAATGATGCTGAACATACGATAGAAAGTAATCTAAACGCAGAACAAACAGAAACTGCGGAAATCACAGCGCTTAAGACAGAAGAGTTTAGTTTAAATCCAAATATTGAAACGGCTGAAATCAAAGACTTTGATGAAGAAAGCAGTATTTTAGATGTGCATTTACATGAACAACAACGTTTTGATGATGAAAGCAGTTTAGCCAATGCAGAAAGCATCATTGCTTTGAATGTTTATCCCAACCCACGTAAAGCATTGTCTGGTGATAAAACCTTAAAAGTTTTACTTAAATACGGCTTACGTTTTGGTGAGCTTTCATGTTTCCATCGTTATGACAATATTGATGAGCCAAGTCCGTTGATGTTTTCTGTGTTACGCATTACTGACGAAGGTCCAGCAGGTTTTGATCTTGAAACGTTGTCAACTGAACAAGTCAAAGGTTTAGCATTTTTCTTAGCGTTGCCACATAGCAATGTACAAAAAGGTTTTGATACCATGGCAAGTATTGCAGGTTTAATCGCTCGTGAAGTGGATGGCACAGTGTATGATGAAAATAACCTAGAATTCACGCCACAGTTAAAAGAGCATTGGCGTCACAAAGCCATTGACTACCGTTCTAAACAAGAAGCTTAAAGAATAGATTTATACAATTAAAATCCCGTCATATATTTATGACGGGATTTTTTATTCAGTAGAATGGTGAAAATATAAAAATAATGGCTGTTAATTCAGCTTAAAGTGTTTGTACGACAAAAACTGTCGCCAAGTGCATAGCATTTACTTATTTCATGCCACAAAATTCATTTATAATTGCGATCAAATTTATTTAGGGCGGACTTTTCGCCTATATCTATGGTGAAAATAATATGGATAAAACTGCCGTAATTTCTCAGATGCGTCAATTGATCCAAATCTTGGCAAAACACAACCATGCTTACTATGTCATGGATCAACCAAATATTGCTGACAGTGAATATGATCAACTCTTTCATCAGCTTAAAGCATTGGAAGAACAGTATCCAGATTTGGTTCAGGCGGATACCCCAACTCTTAGAGTAGGGGGCAAAGCCTTATCAAAATTTGAAAGTATTACCCATACTGTACCGATGCTGTCTTTGGGAAATGTGTTTAATCAAGATGAATTATTTGCTTTTGCAAGACGTATCGAAGAACGCTTGCCCAACCAAGCAATTCAATATGATGTTGAGCTTAAATTTGATGGTTTAGCCATTTCATTGTGGTATGAAAATGGGGTGTTGGTTCGTGGTGTGACACGGGGCGATGGTGAAACAGGTGAAGTCATTACCCATAATGTCAAAACTATTCGTAACTTACCGAAAGTACTCAGCTCTGCTAATGCTGAAATTCCACATTTGCTGGAAGTACGTGGGGAAGTATTGATGCCAAAAGCTGGGTTTGAAAAGCTTAATGCTGAAAATGAAGCCAAAGGTGAAAAAACTTTTGCTAATCCACGTAATGCCGCAGCAGGTAGCTTGCGTCAACTTGATCCAAATATTGCTGCTTCACGTCCATTGGCTTTCTATGCGTACGGTATCGCACAGTGCGAACCGCATCATGGCTTAACCAGAATGTCTGAAAGTTTGGAATGGTTGAGTCAGTTTGGTTTTGCCATTGGTGAGCAGCATTTTGTGTGCAACAACATCCAAGAAGTACAAGAAAAATACGATCAAATTAATCAATTGCGTGCAAGTTTATCTGTTGAAATTGATGGTATGGTGATCAAAGTTGATTCACTCAAACAGCAGCAGCAATTAGGTTTTTTAAGTCGTGAGCCACGTTGGGCAACGGCTTATAAATTCCCTGCAGTTGCTGCCTTAACCACCATTGAAAATATTGATTGGCAAGTGGGACGTACAGGAACTTTAACGCCTGTGGCTCGTTTAAATCCTGTGGCAGTCGGTGGTGTAACGGTTTCTAATGTGACCTTGCATAATATTGGAGAAATTCATCGTTTGGATGTACGCATTGGCGATACTGTCAGTGTATATCGTAGTGGTGATGTGATTCCTAAAGTTGAAAAAGTATGGTTGGAGTTTCGTCCAGATAACCTTGTTGAAGTAACTTTACCTGAAAGCTGTCCTGTCTGTGCTTCGCCTGTGGTGATGCCTGAAGGAGAGGCTTTGGCACGTTGTTCGGGTGGTTTGTATTGTGCAGCGCAGCGTATTGAAGCGATTCGTCACTTTGTTTCTCGTAAAGCGATGGATATTGAAGGCTTAGGTGATCGTTGGGTGGAGTCTTTGCTACATTTGGATTTACTCAAAGATGTGGCTGATATTTACCATTTGCATGAACATCGTGAAAAGTTGTTAAGCATTGAAAAAATGGGTGAAAAATCTGTTCAAAATTTATTTGATGCGATTGAAAATAGTAAGAAGACCACTTTAGCTGCATTTATCTATGCACTTGGTATCCGAGGAGTAGGAGAAAACACCTCAAGAATGCTGGCACAAACTTTCCAAACTTTTGAGGCGCTGCGTCAAGCTGATGTAGAGGCATTAAAGAAAACCCCTGATGTCGGTGACATTACAGCAGAATGGATCGCTGATTTCTTTCAAGCACCGCATAATCTTGAGGTCATTGACCGTTTATTGGCAGCAGGTATTCATTGGGATGCACCTATCGCACCCACACGTCAGCCTTTAAATGGTGAAAGTTGGGTGATTACGGGTACGCTCAGTCAAATGGGGCGTGAACAAGCGACGCAAATGCTGCAAGCTTTAGGTGCACGAGTGAGTGGCAGTATTTCAAGTAAAACCAAATGTTTGGTCGCAGGTGAAAAAGCTGGTTCTAAACTCGAGAAGGCAGAAAAAGCAGGTGTGCAAGTCATGAGCGAAGCTGAGTTTTTGGTTTTTATGGCAGAACATGGGCAAACAGTTGCTGCATCCTAGATGCGTTACAACTCACGGATTAAAAAAAGAAGCCATTATAAGCATGGCTTCTTTTTCTATCGTAGATAACTAAAGTATATATCTAGCTATTTTAAATATATTTTTTCACCACACCATCATCAAGTAATTGTTGGAAATGCTCAACAAGACTGGTAGCAATAGGGCGATAGCTTATGCCAAGTTCTTTTTTGCTTTTATCGGCATTAAAATAAATTGGATAACCCATATTTTTTTCAATAAATTTCTTTGAATAACCAAAGAGAGGACCAATCAATTTAAACGCTTTTTTAGGCACCTGATTACGTGGGAAGGGAAATTTTTGTCCGAAATGTTGACGTAAAATTTTCCCCATTTCCAATAAGTTCAGTGAACCACCTGAAATAATATAGCGACCAGAAGCATTTTCATTAAATGCTGCTAAAATATGCGCATCAGCCACATCACGAACATCAACAATGCCATTCCACATTGGCGGTACACCAAGCAGCGTCATTCCATTGGCAAACTGTTCAAGAACTTCAACACTACCTGATTGAGTATTTACCGTAAGTGATGGACCAAGAACCAAAGCTGGATTGACACAGACCAAAGACCAACGATCTTGTGCTTCAGCCATTTCCCAAGCTTTGCGTTCAGCCATGACTTTAGAATATGGATAAGGCTGATGTGTGCTTGAACTAGTAGTATTCCAATTGGATTCGTCAAATTGATTATTTTCAGTTTTTAAAATATCAATTGCATCGCCATAAGTTGAGGCGATACTTGAAGTTACGACAACACGTTTGACTGACTCAGTTTTATTAACACTATGCAGAACATTCTCAGTCCCTAAAATCGCAGGTTCAATAATATCTTTGACAGCATCTTTGAAGTTTGTTACCACAAAAGGCGAAGCCATGTGCAAAACGACTTTACAGCCTTGCATGGCTTCATCAAAAGAACCATTTTCTAGGAGATTGGCTTTAAATAATTTTAAAGTTCCTGAGGTTTTGTCAGCAATTTTTTCTAAATGTGCAAAACTTTGTTTTTTATCCAGATTACGTACTGTGGCATGTACGGTATAACCTTGTTCAAGTAATTTTTGAATGACCCAACTGGCAATATAACCTGTTGCGCCTGTAACGAGGATTGGTGCTGATGTATTTCCCTGAGACATCATTTTTTCCTTCTAGTGTTTAATATTCAATTGTTTAAATAGAATTAGTGATGATGAGTATGTAGTTTAACATGCTTATAAAATGAAACAGAATGTCTGGATGAATACACAGTCGTCATCATAGAAGCGTGGATGATATGCGGAATAAGACCCATTCCTAAGCGTTACAAATCTTAAAATTGATTAATCTACTCAGATTTGTGCTTTTGTTATTTTTGAAAATATCGCAAGGGCTTATTTTTTATCTAAAAAATTTATGAATGTGACTGTAAATGCGTATGTTTCTCATTTTAATTTTATAAAAATCATAAACTTACACATTTTATTTTTTGCATTGTTATCGAAACTTGTCCATAATGTCTGAAAAGGTATGGAGTAATGAAATGCGTGGCAACCCAGAAGTTATAGATTATCTCAACATGTTGATCGGTGGTGAACTGGCTGCACGTGATCAATATTTAATTCATTCCCGTATGTACGAAGATTGGGGTTTAAGCAAAATTTTCGAACGTATTGACCATGAAAGCCAAGAAGAAGGCGCACATGCTGATGCGTTGATTCGCCGAGTATTGTTCCTTGAAGGTACACCAAACATGGATCGTGATGATATCGAAGTTGGTACTGATGTGGTGACCTGCTTAAAAGCAGACTTGGCACTTGAATATCATGTACGTGAAAAGTTAGCGCAAGGCGTGAAACTCTGTGAAGAAAAAGGCGATTATGTCACTCGTGATATGCTTCGTCAGCAAATGTCGGATACAGAAGAAGACCATACCTATTGGCTTGAAAAACAAATGCGTTTGATCGAGTTGATTGGTTTACCAAACTATATTCAATCACAAATGTAAGATGAATAAAACATCATTTTAAATCTGATGTTAAAAAGCCTTTAGGTAAATGTCTAAAGGCTTTTTTTATGAATTATTAATGTTGTGGTGGAGTTTGAATGGTAGGTGATAATTGCCAATATTGTTCTAAAACAGCAATGATGTCTTGAGCTTGTTGTTTGGAAAAAAGAGAAAGACGAATATTCTGTAATGTTTTTTCAGCTGTTATTTTTGTGGAATGTGGAAATGAAATTACAGATTTTTTGAGCCAAAAGGTTTGAAAGTTTTGTTTCAATAATTTGCGTTGCCATTCATATTTTTTAAAGGTGTATGGATTAATTTCTAGGAGTGGAGGATGGTGCAAATCTTGAAGTTGAACTGATTTTGTAGAGAATAAAACTTTAACAATAATACGTTCATGACTAATCGTTAAAGAATCAAAACAACGTATAAAAACAAAGAAAAGTGGGAGAGTCATCAATAATATATGTTGGATTTTTAAAGATGTATGAAATAAAAAGAAAGCCCAACCATAAATTAACAAAATGGAAAAGAAGGTATAAATGCTGGTTTTGGGTGTAGTTTTATATAGAATTTTTTCATTCTGTGTTTGCATTGTTTATCTCATTTTATTTTTTGAATATCTGCTAAAACTTGCTCTGCATGGGTTTGTGTATTCACACTACTATAGTGATAGGTCACAATGCCTTGCGGATCAATTAAAAAAGTTTCTCTTTTTGCTATTTTAACAATTCCAAGATTACGCACAATACCGAATTGTTCAGCAAGTTGATGATTTTCATCGGCTAAAATTGGAAAATTTAAGCCAAGTTTTTCAGAAAATTTTTGATGTGATTGTACATCATCTAAACTCACACCTAAAACTACTGCATTATTTTTGATAAATTGTGGATAGAGGCTTTTGAATTGATTGGCTTCTTGTGTGCAACCAGGAGAGTCGTCTTTTGGATAAAAATATAAAACAACCCATTTGCCTTTATATTGACTTAGTTCATGCCATTTTGCATTTTGATCTTGTAGTTTAAAGTTTGGGGCAGGTTTGCCTACCCATTGTTTTTGATTTGAATCTATTTTGGAAAAAATTGAATTTTCTGCATACGTTATTGTACTCATTGGGCATAAGGTAAATGCCAAAAATAAGCCAATCGCTAATCGTTGTGAGAGTTTCATCCTACATTTCCTGAAATGAGCCAAGCTTTGATCTTAGCAAATTTTTTATGTGTTGCAGGATGAAAACTGTTGGTATTTATTCCAAGAAAATTTATGATTTCTCTTCATTGAGAATAAATACAAAGAGACCATAATGGATGTTGATGCAGTACTGATCAAATTAAAAGCCAATTCGATGCAAAATGTTGAAGCATGGCAAACTGAGTTGACTACCCGAAAAGCTGAAGCGATTGAAACCTTAAAAGCTGAAGGTGTTTTTGTTGAGTCATGGTTTTATATGGAATTGGAAGGGCAGGATTATTTGATTGCTTATATGCGAGCGGAAGATATCGCAAAAGCACAACACATTGGACGTGAAAGTCATTTCCCAATTGATGCGATGCATAAGCAATTTAAGCAAAATTGGGAGAGAGGTTATAAAGCAACGTTATTGGTAGATTTAGAGAATGATAAATAGAGATTGTTATTTGAATTTAGTCGATTAAATTGATTCATCAAGTTTTATACTAAAGCCTAATTTTTAATTTAATCGAGTTTGCTTTGAATCAACGTATTTTACTTATTACAGGTTGGGGCGGTGGAACAAAACTGCTTACACCTTTACAAAGTGCTTTACAGCAAAAAGGTCATTATGTTGAATTGATCAATATCTTTAATGTATTTGATGAAGCAGTATTACAATACCAAACTGACCATGCCACAGATTTTGATGTGATCATAGGCTGGTCTTTAGGCGGGCAGCTTGCAACGCTTTTGGTGGATCAAGTTTCTAAACAATATCACCAACACAAAGTTCTGATCACCTTAGCATCCAATCCATGCTTTGTTGCCAATGAGCAATGGCAAACTGCAATGAGCCCGTCAACATTTCAAAATTTTAAACAAGCCTTTGAAACTGACGCAATTACAACTTTAAAAAAGTTTGGTTTTATGGTTTGTCAGGGAACTACAACGACCAAACAAGATTTTTTAATTTTACAAAGTTTAATACAAGCACAAAATTTAGATCGATTAAAACATGGTTTGGTCTGCTTAGAAAAACTAAACAATGTTAGTATCTTAAAAAACTACCTTGGTCATCAATATCATCTTTTAGGAAAGCAAGATTATTTAGTTGGCTACAAAGTTTCAGAAAATATTCAAAAATTAGCTGCAAAGTTTTTAAAAGTTGAGCTAGTCAGTGGCTCACATGGTTTTCCAGTTTTCCAATCCGATAGCCTAACTGACAAAATCTGCCAATATTTAGAAAAAATAGAATGATCAGTCAGATTACTGGTAAATATCGCAATTTCTTTTTTCTGTATGCAGGTTTAAGATCAGTAAAATAGATTTTTGCATTAAAAGGGACATGGTGTTAAGGATGACTGATTCAAATCATGGATTAACTGATCAACAATTTGATTTGCAACATATTTGGCATCCTTATACTTCGATGATCAATCCATTGCCCACTTTTAAAGTCAAAAGGGCACAAGGAGCGATCATTGAACTTGAAGATGGTCGTCAGTTGATTGATGGCATGTCGTCATGGTGGTGTGCGATTCATGGTTATAATCACCCTGAACTGAATCAGGCAGTGACAGACCAACTTCAAAATATGTCGCACATCATGTTTGGTGGTTTTACCCATGATCCTGCGATTCAACTCGGTAAATTATTACTCAAAATTACCCCACCAAGTTTAGATAAAATTTTCTATGCCGACTCAGGCTCTGTTGCTGTAGAAGTGGCTTTGAAAATGGCAGTTCAGTTTTGGTCTGCACAAGGCGAAATTGCCAAGACCAACTTTGTTACACCACGCTCGGGTTATCATGGTGATACATGGAATGCGATGTCAGTCTGTGATCCAGTCACAGGCATGCATCAAATTTTTGGTTCAAGTTTACCGAATCGGATTTTTATTCCTGCACCACAAACGGCTTTTCATGAAGAATGGAATCCATGTGACATTGCTGAACTCGAAAAAACTTTAGCAGAACAACATCAAAGTATTGCCGCCTTCATCCTTGAACCAATTGTACAAGGTGCAGGTGGAATGCGCTTTTATCATCCTGAATATTTGCGTCAAGCCAAATTACTTTGTGAAAAATATAATATTTTGCTGATTTTCGATGAAATTGCCACAGGTTTTGGACGCACAGGCAAACTTTTTGCATGGGAATGGACAGGTGTTGAGCCTGATATCATGTGTATCGGTAAAGGTTTGACGGGCGGTTATATGACTTTATCCGCAACGCTGACCACCAAAAAAGTCGCTGAAACCATTAGTCAGGGCGAAGCAGGCGTGTTTATGCACGGACCAACTTTTATGGCTAATCCATTGGCATGTGCAGTCGCTGTAAAAAGTACTGAATTGCTGATTTCACAGGATTGGCAAGCTAATATTCAACGTATTGAACAGCAATTATTGAGTCATTTGCAGCCTTTAGCACAGCTTAACTATGTCAAAGAGGTACGTGTTTTAGGTGCAATTGGTGTGGTCGAATTAAGCTTTAATGTTGATATGAAAACTCTGCAACAAGCGTTTGTAGAACGTGGCATTTGGATTCGTCCATTTGGTAAATTGGTCTATGTGATGCCACCTTATGTTATTTCCGAAAATGAATTGAAAACATTGTTAGAACAATTGGTTGAGGTGGTTAAAAATATGGAGAATGTCAAATGAGTCATTTGCTTGAACATTTTTCAATCCAATTGGATGACTTAAAGCAGCAGGGTAATTTTCGTCAATTCACCACCAATATTCAACAAGGTCGTTATATTCAAATCAATGATCGAAACATGTTGAATCTCGCATCCAACGATTATTTGGGTTTAAATGCTGATTTACAATTACGTGAGCAGTTCTTTGATGAAACACCGAATGATCAACGCTGGATGAGTTCAACCTCTTCACGCTTACTCACAGGAAATTTTCCTGAATATGAGCAACTGGAAGAAAGTTTAAGTCAGGCTTTTCATGGTCGTGCTGCGCTGTTATTTAACAGTGGTTATCACATGAATATTGGGATTTTACCTGCACTTGCAGACAGTAAAACTTTGATTTTGGCTGATAAGTTAATTCATGCCAGTATGATTGATGGCATCCGATTATCTACTGCAAAATATGTGCGTTATCGTCATAATGATTTGGCTCATCTCACTCAGCTTTTACAGAAATATCATGAAGATGAAGCTTATGATCGCATCATTGTTGTGACCGAATCTATTTTCAGTATGGATGGTGATGAAACCGATCTGGCTGAATTGGTTCGGATCAAAAAGCAATTTGCCAAAGTCATGCTCTATGTAGATGAAGCGCATGCGATCGGTGTGCGTGGCGAGCAAGGTTTGGGGTGTGCTGAACAATATGGCGTGATTGATGATATTGATCTTTTGGTTGGAACTTTTGGTAAAGCCATTGCCTCAGTCGGTGGATATTTGATGTGTCATGCCATTATTCGAGATTATTTGATTAATGCGATGCGTCCGTTGATTTTTAGTACTGCACAGCCCCCAATTTGTATGGCGTGGACAAACTTTATTTTTCAAAAAATATTGAATCTAAATCCACAACGTCAGCATTTACACACTATGAGTCAAATGCTACAGCAAAATGTTCAAACTAAAGGTTTTGATTGCCCTTCGACTTCGCACATTGTTCCTGTGATTATTGGTGCATCTACGCAGACTGTAGAAAAAGCCAAAACTTTGCAAGATGCAGGTTTTTATATTATGCCAGTGCGTCCACCGACAGTGCCACAACATCGTTCTCGCTTACGAGTTTCTCTCACTGCTCAGATTACTCACACTGATCTTGATCAGTTGACTCAGCTATTGTGAGTCAGTTGTGAAGAATTTAAATATTGATAAATCCAAAGTTGCTTTGCGCTTTGCTCAAGCAGGACAAAGCTATACAGAGCATGCCATTGTACAAAAGCAGATAACACAGCATCTATTTGATTTAATAGGAAAATATTGCCCAGAAATATTCGGAAAACACTTGGAAAATGTCTTAGAAATCGGCTGTGGTTCAGGTAATTTAACTCATCTATTGATCAAGAAATTACAGATTAAGTATTTGATCTTAAATGATTTATATCCTGAGATTCAGCAGCACTTTTTAAATTATCAAAATCTTGATTATCTGATTGGTGATATTGAACAACATAAATTGCCACAAGATTTAACACTTGTCGCTTCGAGTTCAGCTCTGCAGTGGATTATTGATTTAGATGGGCTACTGAAAAAGATTCATTACAGCCTTAACTCTCAAGGTTTTTTATGTTTTTCTACGTTTGGACAGCAGAATTTAAAGCAAATTAAAAGCTTAACAGGGCAAGGTTTGGAGTATTTAAGTCTTGAAAATATTCAGGAAAAATTACAACAACATGGTTTTGAAATTTTACATATTTCTGAGCAAACCCAAGTATTAAGTTTCGAGCATCCAAAGCAAATTTTGCAACATTTAAAAGCTACAGGTGTGACCGCAACCGCCTCTAATTTCCGTTGGACTAAGCACAGTCTGCAAGATTTTTATTTAAATTATCAGCAGTTTTTATTTCCAAATGAGCATGGGCAGCAAGTGTACACACTAAGCTATCATCCTATTTATTGTATTGCACGGAGAATGTCATGACAGGTTCAGTTTACTTTATCAGTGGCATCGACACAGGCATTGGCAAAACGTATACCACTGGTTATTTGGCAAAACTTTGGAATGCACAAGGCAAGAAAACCATTACCCAAAAAATGATTCAGACAGGTAATAGCGACATTTCTGAAGACATCGAGCAGCATCGTCAGATTATGGGAATGGGCTGGTTTCCTGAAGACGAAAGCAAGCTGACTATGCCAGAGATTTTTACTTATCCTGCGTCACCACATCTAGCGACTAAAATCGATGGTCGTGAGATTGATTTCCAAAAAATTGAAAATGCCACACAACAACTTTCTGAAAAATATGACGTTGTATTGCTTGAGGGGGCTGGTGGTTTAATGGTACCACTCACCATAGATCTACTCACGATTGATTATGTTGCGGAGAAAAAAATCCCCGTTATTCTCGTCACTTCAGGACGTTTGGGCAGTATTAATCACACTATTCTGAGTTTAGAAGCACTAAAAAGTCGTGGTTTAGCGTTATATGCTTTGGCATATAATTTAAAAGATGAATCACAGGATAAATTAATTTCCAAAGATACCGCAGAGTATTTAAAAGCGTATTTGACGAAATATTTTCCAGATAGTCTATGGTTGGATATTCCTGTCATCTCTTAGAAAAACTATAGGGACAATACCTAAAAAATGAGTTGATCATAGATAAAAATGAGCCAATCTACTTTTTGTTATTTCAGTAACAGATTGATTGAGATAATAAAAAACCACTATCGTGATAGTGGTTTAATTTTTTTAGATTAATTTATCATTTAGGGTTTGTTAAAGCCCTTTTTTAAACTGAAAGGTTTACGTGGTGAGAATTTATTTTCATCACGGCTTTGGTTAAAATTATTGCCAGAGCGTTCACGATTTGCATCAAAACGAGGAGCTGGACGTTCAGAACGGAAATCGCTGCGCTCACGATTGCCATAAGAACGATCCTGACGGTCTGAACGATGATCTTGGCGTTGGTGGTTATAGTGATGATTGTCTTGACCTTCATGTTGGTCTTGTTCAGTATCACGACGTTGTTGACGTAAGTATCCCCCACGGCGGGCAGCCATAGGTTTGTCTTGCATACGATCATTACGGCGTTTCGCCATACCAAATAGACCTGTACCTTGACGTGGTTTAAGCTCTACGGTTTTTGCTAAGTTGTCGATATCTTGTTTATCTAGCTCCATCCAACGACCTGTACGCAGCTCACGTGGTAAAATCACAGTGCCATAACGTGTACGCAATAAGCGACTGACTTTTAAACCTTGTGATTCAAAGATACGACGAACCTCACGGTTTCGACCTTCTTTTACCACCACTTGATACCAACGGTTGATTCCTTCACCACCAATTTCAGTAAATGACTCAAATTTTGCAGGACCATCGTCTAAAACAACGCCATTGAGCATATTTTTACGCAATTCTGGGGTGACTTCACCCATAACACGTACTGCATATTCACGCTCGATCTCATTCGATGGATGCATCAAACGATTGGCAAGTTCACCATCGTTGGTAAATAACAACAAACCTGTTGAGTTGATGTCTAAACGACCGACCATAACCCAACGGTCATTGCTGATCGGTGGTAAATGTTCAAATACGGTAGGACGTGATTCAGGGTCGTTACGTGAACAAATTTCACCTTCTGGTTTATAGTAAATCAGAACACGGCGGCGAATTTCATCTTCAATTTGGAACTGAACTTTACGACCATCGATGCGAAGCTCATCCGTTGGTTCGATACGTTCACCCACTTGAGCAACTTGACCGTTGACACTCACACGACCAGCAGCAATGACTTCTTCCATATAACGGCGAGAGCCTAATCCTACTCGTGCGAGCACCTTTTGCAATTTTTCACTCATGACAGCATAACCTTAGAAATAATGATCAACAGTGTACCTATTCACGACTTGGGTGCTTGCGCATCCAATGCCATAAAAGCTTCCTTGGCATCCTGTAGGGGAGGCAATTGACCTAATGACACTAGACCAAAAGCATTTAAAAATTGGGGCGTTGTGACAAGCAACGCAGGTCGTCCTGGGAGTTCACGAAAACCAGATTCTTTAATCCAGTTCCATTCAAATAATGTTCGGAGTATTTGACTATTATTTGTTACTCCACGGATTTGCTCAATATCAGCTCGGGTCACGGGCTGATGATAAGCAATCACTGAAATAGTTTCTAACAGTGACGGAGATAATTTGGTCGGTCGTTCAGGCCAAACTTGGGTAATGATGTTGCGATATTTGGCACGAACTTGAAAACGATAACCCTGTGCAACTTCAACCAATTCAATCGAACGACCATGTTGTAAGACAGACAATTGCTGCAAATAATTTTGCAACTGTTGTTTCGAATATTGATTTTGAAACGCTTCTTTTAAGCGGGCAATAGACACGGGTGCATCACTGGCAAAAATAATTGCTTCGATTTGCATCAAAACTTCATGATGCTGCTCGTGTTGAGAGTCTTCTACATTCAACACATTATTTTGATCAATGGTCATGCGGCAGCTCCTTGAATTGCAAGCGGCATATCCAGTCCACTAGAAATAATCTGTATTTTCTGTTGGCGTGTCAGTTCTAAAACTGCCATAAAAGTAACCACCATGCCCATACGACCTTGAGTAGGCAAAAGTAAACTTTCAAAGCTTAAAACCTGTCCAGATTCGATCATTTTTTCAATATAAGCAATGCGTTCTTCAAGTAATACAGGCTCATGCTCAATTTTATGAATGACAGGTTCAGGACGATTAAAAATACAATACAAAGCATCACGCAGCATGTCTACGTCATAACCTTCGTATACGGTAGCTGTTTGCCCAATAGACACATTTGTTGGAAAAATATCACGTTCAAATACAGGCATTTGCCCTAAATGCTCAGCAGCTTGTTTAATTCTTAAATAGGTTTCTAAACGATCAATGAGCGCTTGTTTTGGATCTTTCTCCAGCGTCATTGTTTTCGGTTTAGGTAACAACAAACGAGATTTTAAATCAGCTAACAACGCAGCCATCACCATATAATCTGCGGTCAGCTCTATATTGAGCGATTTCATGCTATCCATATAGGCTAAATACTGACTAGCAATTGGGGCAATATCTAACTGAAGTAAATCAAAACCATTTTTTTGAATCAGGTAAATGAGAAAGTCGAGTGGTCCTTCGAAATGATCTAATAAAATTTCGAATGCAGCAGGTGGAATGTATAAATCCTCAGGGATGGAATCTTGCCACTCATCGAGTACTCGTATGTGTGGTGTATTTTCCATTGAGCTATGGACTGATTGCGTCATTACCGTTTTTAGCCACGCGAATTTTCAAAGGCATGTTAGGCGATTCGGGAGATCACTTTTCAATGTTAGGAGAGGTGAAGTGATAGTCGAATTGCATTGAATATAAAAGTGTTCATATTCTAAATTAAAAAGCAAAGAGAATAAATTGTTAATCTGAATAAAAGTGAAAAAACCTTAAAATAAATAGGGAACATTTTTTTTCGTGATAAAGGCTTTTAAGCTGTATTGTCCAACAATTATTCTGAGTTAAGCTAGAAAAATAGACTAAAAAAGTGCATATTGCTAATAAAGAGCTTTATGGGTAAATGAGTAAAAATGCAGAATTATCAACAATATCAAATCAATGTGTTTGGGCAAAAAGTTGGTAAAGCGCTCACATCAACTTCACCGAAACACTTTCAATCTGATATTTTAACAGGTCAATCTGTACGCTTAATCCCCATATGTCTCGATATTTTAAAAAGTAATGCTTTTTCACATTTGTGGCATGCCGTAGAAAGTGAGCCTAGTCACGCTTGTTGGACGTATTTGCCTTATTCAGCTTTTAGTTTTCAGATTCAACTTGAGCAAGCGCTAAAAAATAATTTTGGTTTTGTAGGATCTCACCATTTCTTAATTGAGATTGATTATAAAATATTGGGTTGGATTGCTTTAATCAATCAACGTGCAGAACATGCAGCGATTGAAATCGGCAATGTTTATTTTTCCCATCAAATGAAACGCAGTATTGCAGCAACCGAAGCTGTTTATTTGTTATTAGAAGCATGTTTTGAGCAAGGTTTTAGACGTGTAGAATGGAAATGTGATGATTTAAATGAGCCTTCTCGAAAAGCAGCTTTACGTTTTGGTTTTCAGTTTGAAGGAATTTTCAGACAGGATCGCATTTCTAAAGGTAATAATCGCAATACTGCTTGGTTTTCGATGTTAGATGAAGAATGGCAAACCATTCAAAAAGCCTATGAAGCGTGGCTCAGCCCTGAAAACTTTGATGAAAATGGTCAGCAAAAAACACGTTTGCAGACCGTGTAGTATTTTTTAAATATTTCTTGTGATGGCAAAGGTTTAAATTTCAAACCAAGCCAACATCAAAAGACACAGCACAACGCCCAAGATAGTACATATCTTTAAAGCAGTTGGAAAATATTTCCAAGACAGTTGTGTACTGCCATATAAATATAAGCTTTCAGCTTTAGAAATCGGATGGATGATGATGCCAAGTCCGAGCATCAGCATCAAAGGCAGCACGAAAGCAAGTTTGATGAGGCTTTGTGGCGGCGCAATCCAGATATACGCAAGAAATCCCCCACTTAACAGGCTCATAAAAATACCAATGAAACGTGTCTTGCGTCTTTCTGGAGCAAATTGTTGCGCTAAGGCATTTTCATCGACATGCGATGATCGGCGTTCCGGATCGGCTTGAATTTGAGTGACTTGGCGAATGGCATTAAAAATTTGAAAATAGTGCTTAAACTTGAATAAACAAAATATAGTTATGAGGATGGACAATAGTGCGACACCTAAAAATAAAGGTTCAAAAATTTGTTTTTGTAGTTGTCCCCAACTCAGCCAAATAAAAACTAAAGCAAGCAATATTGCAATCAGTGCAGTAAAGAAAAACTGAATACATTTCATAAAAATCTGAGCACTGATCATATTTTTACGGGTTGCAAAGGTGGGAGCATCTGCACCTCTCGGAATATATCCAGTCATTTTGTCAGTTAAAAGATCAAGGTCTAAACCTAAACTTTGTTGACCTACGCCAAATTGAATCATATTGCTCAATCGCTGGATTTCTAATTCTATTTTATTCATTTTATACTTTTAGTTTTTTATGGGAGCTTGGACGATCTTAAATCGAGTTGCATGGTTTTTCTAATTTATTATTTCAATAAAAATAAAATTTTAAGTGAATGGTTCTCGCTAGTGTTTAAGCATCATGATTTGCATATTCAATGATACGTAAACACTGATCTTGTAAACAGGTATTAGAGGTCTGCATTTCCTCAAAAAGCTCAAGAACGATAAAAACCTCTAAAAAATACTCAAGTTTTTCATCGTTAATGAATATTGGCTGAGAATCCGTAATAACCTTGGCATTGGACTGCAAATGCCAAGGTTTTTCTGCATAAATGATTCCATCTTCAGCAAACTCTTGAATATTGAGCAAC
Source organism: Acinetobacter defluvii (assembly GCF_001704615.3). NCBI lineage: Bacteria > Pseudomonadati > Pseudomonadota > Gammaproteobacteria > Moraxellales > Moraxellaceae > Acinetobacter > Acinetobacter defluvii. The sequence continues at coordinate 2,580,660 of NZ_CP029397.2, read as the reverse complement.
ACATAAAATAAATCCATAGACACTTTCTGCATGCTAAAACTTAATTCTAGAATGTAGGGATTGTTAATACCATGAGAAGTTTTAGGGTTTACTCGTGATTTAATGATATTGTTGCTTAGGGAAAAATTGATTGATCTGTGTAGCCATTCAGGCAATATGAAGTCACATTTGTGCTGTGACGACCTAAATTTATGTTTACACAGCTACTTGATGATAGGCACGATTAAAATAAACCAAACTGTGGTCTTGTGGGTTTTGCTGAATGGCAACAATAGGGCAGATAAATATCGTGTGCGTACCTACCTCTTGAATCTGTTCAATCTGACAATCAAAACTGACCAATGCATCTTCTAGAACAGGAGCACCTGTTGCTAATTCAGTCCAAGTACCATGTTTAAAGCGTTCTTCAGAACTCATTTTTGAGGCAAATACATTGGACAAATGTTCATGTTGTGCAGCCAAAACATTCACAGTTAAAATTTTGCTTTCAACAAAATAAGCATGTGAACGTGATGATTTATTCATACAGACCAGTAAGGTTGGTGGGGTATCGGTAACACTGCATACAGCCGATGCTGTGAATCCATGATAACCAGACTCACCTACAGTAGTCACAACATTGACTGCACTTGTTAATGACGACATTGCATTTTTAAAGACTGTTGCTTCAACCATGACTATATTCCTATGTATCTGAAGAATTACATGTAACTGTGAGGATTCTTCAGATTCAGATTTGAACAATGAAGGATTTTTACAATCCTGTGCCATCCTTTGTTTGTAAAGGAGGTTTTAAAACTATTTTGATAATTCTTGACGAATAATCTCTGCACCTGCACTAAGGGCTTTCAACTTTCCGCGGGCGATTTCACGTCCAAGTGGCGCCATACCACAGTTGGTTGAAGGATAAAGTTTATCTGCATCAACAAATTGTAGTGCTTTACGCAGAGTATTTGCCACTTCTTCAGGGGTTTCAATCTCATTGGTTGCGACATCAATCGCACCCACCATGACTTTTTTTCCACGAATCAATTCGATTAAATCCATGGGTACACGTGAGTTTTGACATTCCAAAGACACGATATCAATCTTGGATTTTTGCAGTTTTGGAAAAGCTTCTTCGTATTGACGCCATTCTGAACCGAGCGTTTTTTTCCAATCGGTATTGGCTTTGATGCCATAACCATAACAAATATGTACCGCAGTTTCACATTTTAGACCTTCAAGCGCACGTTCTAAAGTAGCAACACCCCAGTCATTCACTTCATCAAAAAAAACGTTAAATGCAGGTTCATCAAACTGAATAATATCCACACCTGCTGCTTCTAACTCACGAGCTTCTTGATTTAAAATTTTAGCAAATTCCCATGCCAACTTTTCACGACTTTTATAATGACCATCATACAAAGTGTCAATCATGGTCATTGGACCAGGAAGCGCCCATTTAATTGGTTGCTCAGTCAATGAACGTAAAAATTTTGCATCGTCTACAAAAACAGGTTTTTGACGAGATACAGCACCGACCACAGAAGGCACACTGGCATCATAACGATCACGGATTTTTACTGTTTCACGTTTTTCAAAATCTACACCATCAAGATGCTCAATAAAAGTCGTCACAAAATGCTGACGAGTTTGTTCACCATCGCTAACAATATCAATGCCTGCCTGCTGCTGCTCATGCAAAGACAAACGCAATGCATCGAGTTTACCATCCATTAATTCTTGATCTTGCAACTTCCATGGTGACCAAAGTTTTTCAGGCTCAGCGAGCCATGATGGTTTGGGTAAGCTGCCTGCGGTAGAGGTCGGGAGTAAAATATTCATGCTGTATATCTTCTATCTTCAGTAAATTTAAGCCACTTGATTGTTACGAGAGAATCTTGCAGCCCATCGCTGAAGAACATCATGGTAAGGCTTAATGAAGTTTTCTTCCGTCCATTTACCTTGTTTTACTGCCAACTGACCACGTTCAACACGGTCATAGACGATACGCGTTAATGAATAATCAGGATACTCTAAACTTGGTTGATAAACCTGACCTGCATTTGAATTGGCATTATAGATTTCAGGACGGTAAATTTTTTGGAAAGTTTCCATCGTGCTGATAGCACTGATCAACTCAATGTCTGTATAGTCTTGCAATAAGTCACCGCTAAAATAAAATGCCAATGGTGCTACTGCATGAGCAGGCATAAAATAGCGAACTATTAAGCCCATTTTTGCAAAATACTCATCCGTACGAGAGTATTCATCATTGGTATATTCCACACCGAGTACAGGGTGAATATTCGCAGTACGATAATAGGTTTTAGAGGTAGAAACACTTAAGCATATGACTGGTTGCTTGGCAAACTCGGCTTTAAATACATCTGAATTGACAAAAAATTGATATAATTTACCGTGTAAATCTCCAAAATCTTCAGGTTTTTCATTGGTTTTACAACCTAAAGATGGCAATACCACACTAAAGTCATAATCTCGTACATATGAAGAAAAACTGTTGCCAATCATGCCTTCAAAACGTTCATTGGTTTTATGATCAATGATCGTACTTTTCAACATTTCAATAAACGGAAATGTCTGACCATTCCCTTCAACATCGAGTTCCGCAGAAATAATGTCAATTTCAAGTGAATAACGATCTGCTTTTGGATTATCGAAATGCGCCAAACTATTAAAACGATTGTTGATCATTCTCAATGTATTGCGTAAATTTTCTTGGCGAAACTCACCACGTGCAAGATTTGCAAAATTTGTGGTCAAACGTGTACTGTTCGCTGGAAGATAGTTTTCATCAAAGCGAATATGTTTAATTGCACATGTAAATTTTTCACTCATGGGAAATTCCCCCTAATTTCTAAAGTAAATCTAAATTCTTTCAATGCAGATATTTATACTTGAAAGCTAACATGAATAAAAATGATTTAATTTAAGTCTAAGTTGAGTAAAATTCACTTTTTATTTAAACACTCTGGGAAAGTGCTAAAATAAAATAATAATTTACAATTACTTATATGTTTATATGAATTGGTTCTATTTATAAACTATCTCGAATAGTTTAATTACTGAATGAATTTCTCACATAAAAAAACGCACCGAAAATCGGTGCGTTTGTATATCTATTATTTTATGCATCTATTATTTACGCAGGAATACGTAATACTTGACCTGGGAAGATATCATCTGCATTTTTTAATAATGGGCGATTTGCTTCAAAAATTTTATTGTATTGGTTTGGATCACCATAAAATTCTTTAGAAATCTTAGATAAGTTATCTCCAGATTTTACTGTGTAAAATTTACTTTCAGGTTCTGGCGCAGCAACGGTCATTTGATCGTCTACTTGTGCAACATGATCAATATTACCTACAGCTAAGATGATTTTTTCTTTATCTGCCTGTGTTTGGGCTTGACCTTTGATGGTTGCTAGATCTGATGCGCCATTATAACTGACCGATAAACCTGTAACAGGTAAACCCAATGCTTTGATGTGACCGAGTAATTTATTTGCAATTTCTTGTGCAGATGGTTCAGCAGGTGTTGCCGGCGCTGCTTGTGGTTCAGCAGGTGCTGTATTTTTTTTACCAATACCTTTAATAAAATCAAAAAGACCCATTGTGTTTCTCCGTATAAATTTAAGTTTTATTTAATGAAGCGTTATAAAAATTTGTACTCTATTTTTATAACTAAAAAATATACTGAAATTGGTTGTCATTGGTGAGAGAAAAGTAACGATATGTAACCAATGTTTTTGATTTATAAATAAAAAAAGCCACCAAAATGGTGGCTTTAATCGTTGATGATTACACATCAAACATTCAACAGATTAACCTAGTTTTTTAGTCACATAGTCAATAGCTGATTGAACAGTGGTAATTTCATTTGAATCTTCATCAGGAATCGTGATGTCAAAGTCATTTTCGAAAGACATTACAAGCTCAACTAAGTCTAAAGAGTCAGCACCTAAGTCATCCATGAAAGATGCTTCGTTTTTGATCTCTTCAGCTTTCATACCTAATTGTTCTGCAACAGCTTGTTTAATGCGTTGTTCGATATCGCTCACAGGAATTCTCCTCATTGCTTGTGGCGGCGTTTGATTGCCTATAGTTTAATTGAATATTGAAATTTTTCAAAGTTAATACATGACATTAAGCCATGTATAAACCACCATTTACATGTAATACTGTACCAGTGATGTAACTTGCTTTGTCAGAAGCTAAAAAGCTCACTGCATTTGCAATGTCTTGTGGCTCACCAAAACGATTTAACGCTACTTGATCACTCATTTTTTTGCGAATGTCTTCGCTCAACTGCTCAGTCATTTCTGTGGCAATAAAACCTGGTGCAATGCAATTCACTGTGATTTGACGGCTTCCCATCTCTTTGGCAAGACTACGGCTAAATGCTTCGATGCCTGCTTTGGCAGCAGAGTAGTTTGCCTGACCTGGGTTGGCAAAATGTGCAACCACAGAACTGATATTAATAATACGACCGAAACGTGCTTTGGTCATACCTTTGAGTACACGTTTAGACAAACGGAAAACGGCTTTAAGATGAATATTTAAAATATCATCCCAATCTGTTTCTGACATACGCAGTAACAAATTATCTTTGGTAATACCTGCATTATTCACCAAGATCAACACTGAACCATATTTTTGTTCAATATCTGAAACCAGTGCATCAATTGCTTCACCGTCACGTACATCTAATACCGCACCAGCACCATTTTCGCCAAACGTTGCTGTTAATTTTTCTGCACCAGCGTCAGAAGTTGCTGTGCCTATTACAAAGTAACCGTCTAAAATAAGTTGCTGAGCAATAGCTGCGCCAATTCCTCTGCTTGCACCTGTCACTAATGCGACTTTGCGTTGTTGTGTCATGCAATTTTTCCTTCTGCCACTAAAATGGCATTCAGTGCATCTTCCATGCGACTTTGTGTGTCAATTGGGAATGCTTTTTCAATGTTCGGCAAGCGTTTTGCAAGATTCGCCAATACATTACCTGGACCACATTCAACCACATATTGAATACCTTGATCTTGTAAGTATTGCATGGTCTTGGTCCACTGAACTGACTGATACAATTGTGCAGTCAAGGCTTGGCGTAAATTAGCTACATCAGTTGCAATCGCTGCGTTGACATTTTGTATTACAGGAATACTCGGTAGCTCAATGGCAGTTTGTTCCAAAGCTTGTGCAAACTGCTCTGCTGCAGGTTTCATCAATGAACAATGTGAGGGTACCGACACGGGTAGGGCGATGGCTTTCCCACCATTTTCTTTGGCACTTTCCATGACTGCATCAACTAAAGTTTTATCACCAGCAATAACGACTTGCCCTTGTGCATTGTAATTTGCTGCTTCAACTGAGCCACGCCCTTGAATATTGACTTGCTCACAAAGTTCGATGACTCTGGCATCCTCTAAGCTAAGAATTGCAGCCATAGCACCTTGACCTTGTGGGACAGCAGATTGCATCAATTGACCACGTAAATGCACTAATTTCACCGCATCTGCTAATGAAATCGCATTTCCTGCCACCAATGCACTGTATTCACCCAGTGAATGTCCTGCTAAATATTTAGGGGCTATACCACCTAGATCTAGCCATACGCGCCACATTGCAATACTTGCTGTTAGTAAAACTGGCTGAGTATTTTCTGTTTGATTTAAACCTTCACCACTTTGCGCAATGTTCCATAAGTCAAAACCAACAGCTTCTGAAGCTTCTGTAAATGTTTCTGTAACCACAGCAAACTGTTCTGCAAGTTCAGCCAGCATACCCACTTTTTGTGAGCCTTGACCAGGAAACAAAAATGCAGTTTTGGTTGCTTGAGCTGCTTGCTCCAGTTGTTTAGCAGACATATAAAAGTCCTTTCTTCATACTTAGCTCGTTTCCGATGCGGCAATTTAACATTAAAAAAAATAAAATTTAATTGCCAAATACAACAAAAATTAAGGTAAAAAAAAGGGAGCTGAATGCTCCCAATTTTTTCACTAAGCTTTCGCTTAATGCATTATCAACAATTATTCAGCATCAGCTGCTTTAGCGAATAATTGACGACCACGGTAAAAACCATCTTTAGTCACATGGTGACGACGGTGAGTTTCACCTGTAGTTTGGTCTACGGTTAATGCATTCTCGGTTAAAGCGTCATGTGAACGGCGCATGTCACGGCGAGAGCGACTTTTACGGTTTTGCTGAACGGCCATGATGGCTCCTTACAAAGATCGAAAAAATGGATCAGAACAATTCGGTTGTCTTAACTAACCATTATAACATAAAAATTAGTTAAGTTTACCTTTTAAACTTGCTAAAACATCAAACGGATTGTCCCGTTTTTCTTCAACAATGTCCTGATCGACTGGCTGATGTTTATGTTCACAAGCAGTATGCTTAGGAGACATAGGCATCAACGTTATCAACTCATCTTCTATTAGTGAAAGTAAATCAGCTGTCGCAGGGGTATTACTTGCGTAATCTCCCTGAGAAGTCGCTTCACTTTCGCCTAAGACGATGTAATCAGCATCCTCATCCAAGCGCTCTATCAGTGACTCATCATCGATCAAAGCTATATGGAAATCTGAACTAAGCTCAATTTCAACAGGTTCCAAACAACGTTGGCACTCCATTGGAACTTTGGTTTCAGCGTGACCATCTAACCATACGATGCGATGATAGGCATCCATTGATAGTGTACAGTCTATATTGACCAATTGATCATCAATTGATCCAACAGCTTCACGAGCAATACGAACACAGCGAGACAATGGCAGTGTACCTGACCATGTAAAGCCCTGTTCAGCCCATTTAAACGGCTCAATCTGTGCCGGAAAGGTTTTTGCTGACATAATTAAGGCGGCAATTCTACAAATTCATCGGTACTCTGTCAAAGATTAAGATACAATTTTGTACTTATTTAGACAGATCATTTGGGTAATTCAAGTCATGCATCAGTTGCAGCCGCAACCTGAAGTCAAAACTTCATTACAGTTAAACACTTCTTCGACATTAAATTCTGCTGAAAAATCAAATGCTGCGCAACGTTTACAGTGGAATGATTTAAATACAGAAGCTCAACACGTCGATTGGCTTATCTTACACTTTAATCAATGGTTTTCCCACCTAAATGTACAACTTGTTCGTGGTGATTTCGAACCTGAATATTTTCCAGCAACAAAAGATATGCCAGCCCGTATTCAGTTTGCGCATGGCTATTTTAATAGCGCATTACATGAAATCAGTCATTGGACAATAGCAGGTGAACAGCGCCGCTTATTACCAGATTTAGGTTATTGGTATGCACCCGATGGTCGCTCTGCTGAACAGCAAGCACTGTTTGAGCAAGTTGAGATTAAACCACAAGCTATTGAATGGTTATTTGCTCAAGCCTTTGGGCGAAAATTTCGTGTATCTTTAGACAATCTTACGGGTGAAGGTGGAGATGGTACGATATTTAAGGATAATGTTTTTGTCCAAGTGCAACGTTATTTTTCAGGTGAAGCCAAACTTCCTCGAGATGCAAAATATTTTATTGAGCAGGTCTGTGCTTGCACAAGAAGTGGCAAAACATTACAAATTGTTGAATTTCAGCGTGAAATGCTTGATTAATTTACATAAATCAACATAGTGAGATTGCAACTGTTACTTTAAGCAAGTGATAATGAATGAAAAATATTCAGGAGAGAAAAATATGCTGCATTTAAGAGTTCATCCTGACAACCCACAACCTCGTCTAATTAGTCAAGCTGTGGAACGCATTCGTGCTGGCGATGTGGTGGTCTATCCAACGGATGCTGCTTATGCGATAGGCTGTCAGATTGGAAATAAAAATGCGATGGAACGCATTACACAAATTCGAGGTTTGGGTCCAAAGCATCAATATGCCATTATTTGTGCTGATTTATCAGATATTGCAACTTATGCAAAAGTTGACAATGCAATGTATCGCTTGCTTAAGGCTAATACCCCAGCAGTGACCACGTTTATTTTACCTGCGACCAGTGAAGTACCACGTCGTCTGATGCATCCTAAAAAGAAAACTATTGGTTTGCGTGTACCCAGCAATGCGGTATGTCAAATGCTACTGAAAGAGTTAGGTGAGCCTTTGCTGACCAGTACTTTGATTTTACCGAATCAGGAGCAGCCTTTAGATGATCCTTTTGATATTGAGCAGCAACTGGAAAAACGTATAGATGTATTTATTGACAGTGGTTTAGGCACACTTACGACTACGAGTATTGTTGATCTATCTGGTGCTAATCCTGAAATCGTGCGTCGGGGTGTGGGGGATGTGAGTGCATTTGAATAAGATCTCATATTAGAAAATAAAAAACATAGAAGTTTATCCAAAAATTCTTCACGGAATCTAATACTGCGCTGACTAACATAAACCCTGATTGATTGGTATTTACCTAAAGTTGATGAATTTTTTTTGATGTAATTGAGCAACCTTAAGGTTGCTTTTTTTGAGAAAAATCAGATGTAGATAGTGTTTCAAAAAGCAGTAGATTCTCTAAAAAATCGAAAGGATTTTTCCCAAAGAATTTTTCTTATATCATCCGAATTATACTTCTACTATAAATGAATGGGAAATATGTCTTACCTACTTTTTTACTTGGAATATGAATAATAAATTAAGTAACTTATTCAATAATATTTCAAGCTTACTGGATGGCTTGAAGAGCAGCTTTACTATACGTTAAGCAAAATATCGAAACTATGATAGAGGTTTAATATTCTGTTAATTAAAATAAAAAAATAGTGTTGCTGTTTTATGCTATTTCAGTAAATTTAGTGATCTTTATCGGAAATTTAAACAATAAATGTTTATTTTTGTTGTTTTATGTTAACTTTATAAAATGTAAAAATAAATAATTTTTAAAAAGTTTTGAGCGATAAAACAAGGATGATGATCACATGAAAAGATTTTCTGTATTATTTATATTTTCAACATTTATGTCATTCACTTGTGCTCATGCTATTAACTTAAATGAGAGTGAAGCAATAACTCAAGATTTTATTCAAATCAATACTATAACTCCAACTCCTGATTTAGTGGATATCAAACTGCCTACATTGGTTAAGATGAGTGATGATGAACTTTCTGAAGTACAAGGACAAGCTTTATATTCTTTAAATCGACAAGAACAAGGTGGATTGTCCTTTTATACTTTAAGTATGGAAGCTGATATTGGATTAAATGCAAATATTAGATCATTACAGGTAGGTTGTGGTGGAGTAAATGGCCCAGATAAATGCGATATTGATATTCAAAACTTTTCATTAGGATGTGTTGCGAATTCAGCTGGTATTTGTATAACACTACCTAAGTCTAATGCAAGCCAACCTAATGGACAATATATTAATAATGGTCAATATATTACCTCACAAGAAGCATCTGCTAATATTCCTACATCTTTATTAAATAATACCTTAACTAATAGTCCTGCAGTTGGAGACACAAATCAAAATCAGTTATTGGATTTCGTAATAAAAAATCCATTTTTCCAGTTTGCAATCAAAAATGCGGACAGTCCTTCTACTCGTGAAGTTGTAGGAGTTCGGTTAGGTGGAGCAAATGTAAGTGGACCAATGAGCTTTGGTGCATTGAATACATTTAGTGGTTATTTAACGGGAATAGCAAATTTAACAATGCAAGGTGAAACAAACGTTGGAATGACAGAAAAATCTAATAGTTATTGGCAAAATGCAAGTGCATATATGGGATTAAATCCACAAGGTGTAGATGTTTTAGGCCCTCCAGTAGCTGGGGCAAGAACTAATTTTACGCATTTAACTATTAATTATGGAACTGTAAGTCGCAATGGGCTAAATGTATTGGTAAATGGCAATAGAGTGACTCAAGCAAAAATTCAGGGTTTAAATTTATCTTCTGTGGTTGACGATATTGGAACTAATTTGTCACTTAATCAAGGAACAGCAGGAATATGTGCTTTTTTTATTTGTGGTGGTATTGATTCAATGAATATTAGTGGATGGAGTCAGGGAATTAAAGATGCAATTTTAGGAATTGTAAAACCTGCTGCATTAAATTATGTGAAACAACAGTTAGCAAGTGGATTGGGAACAAATACAAGTCAACTAAGTACCTATCAACTACCTTTTAATTTAAGTAATGTTCATCAACTTTATGTAAATTCAAATGCATTTGGTTTAGCTATATCTAAGCAAAATATACAATATCCTGGTTATGCAGCTGCAGTAAATGCAGGGTGGAGTATGTATATTCCGAATGGCTTTACTTTAAATATTAATGAAAAAACAAGCTCTTTAGTATCAAATATTGCTAGTAATAGTTTTGCGCGAGATGGCAATATTACTCAATTAGCGGCACCATATCGGAACTGTTATGGAGGTTTAACATTCTGTTGAAGTTTTTGGAAAAACTTTTAAGCACCATTTATGGTGCTTTTTTATGTCAATTATCTGAAAAAACATAATGCGTGATTAAATTTTCTTTTATTTATGTTAATTTTATTATGTAAAAGCTAAGATAATTGCTTAAAAATGAGAAATGTAAAACAAAAAATAAAGGGAATGATAAGCTCATGAAAAAACTATCTATTTTCATGTTATCTATGTTTGCATCTTTAACTTATGCAAACCAAGTGGAAAGTTCTATTAACTCAAATCATAAAAATACGCAATTAGTTCAAATGACAGATGAGGAATTGTCTGCAACGCAGGGGCAGGCTTTGTATAGTTTGACTAGAACAGATAATAGTTCTCAGGGGCTTAGTTTTTATAGATTAGGTATGGAGGCTGAAATTGCAATCAATGCGAATATTAAAAAATTACAGCTTGGTTGTGGTGGGGTAAATGGTCCAGGGAATTGTGATATAGATATTGATAATTTAAGTTTAACTGGATTGAATCCTGTTAATGGGGAATATGCGGCAAGTGATGCAATACTAAAAAATCCTTTTATTGAGTTTGCTATTAATAATCCTGATAAAGCGTCTACTAGAGAAACTGTGGGACTTCGGGTTGGAGCTTTGGAGGCATTGGGGTTGCTTTCAATAGGAACAAATTCAAATACTTCAGATCCAAGTGATGACACTGGTATAAACTCTTTATCAGGAAATTTGACATTAAATTTAAAAAATACACAAATGACCAATATTAGGGCTTGTGGTGGTGCATTGGTATTAGGGGCATGTCTAGGACTTTGGTTGTATGGATCTGCCACAGTAAGAGATACTCAAAAAACTTTAGTTTTTAATCGAGATTCTCAGATAGATGATTTGGGTCCTTTAACAGCAGATGCCACAATATTAGGTTTAACACTTAACAATGTGCATTTAAAAAACCAAACCTTAAAGGCAATTCATCAAATAGCTTTAAAGTCTGCTGATGGGACAGGAACTAAAGATTTTTATCTAGGTTTACAAAAACAAAGTGTTACGTGGCCAACGACAGCCACATCAGGGTGGAATGCAGTTCCTGCGCAAAGAGGCTGGTGGTTAGCCTTGCCTGAGGTAACAATTGAAAATGCAAAAGCTACTCAGCAAGTTTCATTAAGTGGTGTTGGAGCAATTTTTGGAGCAATTTTTGGAACACAAGTTGATGTGCAGGGGATAGACTTAGCACAAGTGCCAGCAAAAAACTGTTACGGTTCACTCAAATTTTGCTAAAAAATCCCGCACTCAGCGGGATTTTTATATTTTTATTTAAAATTATTTTGCGATTTTTGCCAACAATTCTTCTTTAGAAAGGTGGGTAGATTCAGCATCGCGACGACCTTTATATTCAAAAGTTCCAGCGTCTAAACCTTTTTCACCGATTACAATACGATGTGGAATTCCTGTAAGTTCTAAATCGGAGAATTTTACGCCTGGACGCTCATTACGATCATCAAGTAAAACATCAAAACCAGCATCTTGTAATTCCGCATATAAAGCTTCAGCAGCTTCTAAGGTGCGAGGAGACTTATGTGCGTTCATTGGCACGATTGCAACTTCAAAAGGTGCAATCGCAGCAGGCCAAATGATACCTGTGTCATCAAAATTTTGCTCGATTGCAGAAGCAACAACACGGGTTACACCGATACCGTAACAGCCCATGGTTACAACCGTTGGCTTACCATCTTCACCTAAAACTTTACAGCCAAGCGCTTCAGAGTATTTCTGACCGAGTTGGAAAATATGACCAACTTCGATACCACGTTTGATCAAAATTGTGCCTTTACCATCTGGAGAAGGATCGCCTTCAACCACATTGCGCAAGTCATAAACTTCAGTGAATTGTGCATCACGGTCCCAATTTAAACCAGTTGCGTGTTTGTCCACTGCATTTGCACCAGCAACAAAGTCTGAAAGCACAGCAGCAGCACGGTCAACAATCACGGTTAAACCTTTTTCAATCAAACCCTGAGGTCCACAGAAACCTGCGGTTAAGCCATTTTCTTGAAGTTGTGCTTCAGTTGCAAATGCTAAAGGTGCTGCGATCAAAGGGTGTTTTTCTGCTTTGATTTCATTAAGCTCATGATCTCCACGAAGGAACAGTGCAACCACAGGTACATGATCTTTGACATCTGCGATACCTTGTACGAGCAACGCTTTTACAGAGTGTGCAGGATCTGTACCTAAAAATTCTGAAACATCTAGAATAGTTTTTTGATTCGGTGTATCTACAATTTTTAATTCTTGCGTTGGTGCTGCTCGCTCACCCACAAGTATTGCTTCCGCCATTTCAACGTTAGCAGCATAATCAGACTCTGAAGAGAAAGCGATATCGTCCTCACCACTTGATGCAAGTACATGGAACTCATGAGAACCTGAACCACCGATTGAACCTGTATCGGCTTGAACAGGACGAAAATCTAAACCAAGACGTGTAAAAATTTTACAGTAAGCATCATACATTCGGTCATAGGTTTCTTGTAATGATGCTTGGTCTACATGGAAAGAATAGGCATCTTTCATGATAAACTCACGTGAACGCATCACGCCAAAGCGTGGACGGATTTCGTCACGGAATTTAGTTTGTACTTGATAGAAGTTTGCAGGAAGTTGCTTATAACTTTTTAGTTCATTACGTGCTAAATCAGTAATAACTTCCTCGTGCGTTGGACCTAATACAAAATCATTATTATGACGATCTTTAAAGCGTAAAAGTTCAGGGCCATATTGAGTATAACGACCGGACTCTTCCCATAATGCAGCAGGTTGAGTAACGGGCATGAACACTTCTAAAGAACCTGCACGATTCATTTCCTCACGAATAATCGCTTCAACTTTATTGAGCACACGTACACCCATCGGCAACCAAGTATATAAGCCTGAAGCCAATTTACGAATCATACCCGCACGTAACATAAGCTGATGTGAAATAACCTCAGCATCGTTTGGGGTTTCTCTTAACGTTGCAAATAAAAAGCGACTCGCGCGCATGGAAACTATCCTAAAATTTTAAGCATTAAAACGCAGATTATACGATAAAACCTACAAGGGGACATTTGATTATGTGCTTTTACAAAAAATTATTCAAAGAAACAAGAAGGAGAGTCCTGAGTTGTCTCTGAACTTTGAAAGTATGTGCGTGAAGGGATTGCAGCTGGGTGAGCAAGTGCTAAACTTTATTTAGGTAGATAAATAAGACATTATTCCATTGCTTGTAAACGCTGAATAATGTTGTTGTAGTAAGTTTGCGTGTTCTGATAATTTTTTTGCAAATTCTCAATATTGTTTTTGGTTTGAATAATTCGATCACTATTGTATTTAAGTGATTGTTTTAGTTCAAAAGGTACGGTTGTACCCTTGCGGAAATACTCCATTTCCTGTCTTTTTAATAATAAACGGTCACTTTGTAATTGTTTTACTTGTGCTTGTTGGAGAGAAATTTGTTTTTTGATGCTTGCAAGTTGTTCATTACGCTTATTGATTGCAACTGAGCTATTGCCGTAAGCACGCTTTAGGCGAGCGTCTTGTTCATATTGTTTAGCTTGGGCGGCACGTACAGTAGATTGTTGAGCATCTTTTTCAGCATTATACGGCTTATTCCGACGAATGACCTGCATGTTGGCATCTAGGGCTTCGTAACCATGGCGAATGTGTGCAGGAGTGACGGTGCTACTAATATTGGCTACACCTTTATCATAATAACGATACCAAACAGCTTTAGGTTGAGCATCAGCAGCCATGCTTGATGAGAGCATAATGAAATTTAGCCCACTAATAAGACAGGTTTTGCAAAATATTTTAAAATATTTTGTCATTTTTAAATGCTTTAAAACTGTTTGTAGCATTCTTTCTCCCAAATAACACTGCAATATTAATTGAATAATTTTTATAGCACAGATGAACAGTTTACAGATTAATAATACATTTTAAAAATATAAGTTGCTTTAGCAATTCTAAATTGACACTTATTGGTGATTTATAGCGTATTTCAGCACTAATCTGAAGTTTCTGTGAAATCAAGATTGATAAATAGCGCAAATCTATGTTAAATAGGACTGATAAATTAAATTTGAAAAATAAATGTATTTGGAGTCTCAATAACTCCAAAGTTATGGGGAAGGGTATTAAATGGAAGAGAAATTCCAAAGTTTAAAAGTCATGGTTATTGATGATTCTAAGACGATTCGTCGTACGGCTGAAACGCTGTTACAACGTGAAGGATGTGAAGTTATTACAGCGGTAGATGGTTTTGAAGCACTTTCAAAAATCGCTGATGCCAATCCAGACATTGTCTTCGTAGATATTATGATGCCGAGACTAGACGGTTATCAGACTTGTGCACTCATTAAAAACTCTCAAAATTATCAAAATATTCCTGTGATTATGCTATCTAGTAAAGATGGTTTGTTTGATCAGGCAAAAGGTAAAGTTGTGGGTTCTGACGAGTATTTGACTAAGCCGTTCAGTAAAGATGAATTATTAAATGCTATTCGGAAACATGTTTAAGATTAAATTCTGAATGGGGGAATAAAATGACACGAATTCTAATTGTTGATGACTCTCCTACAGAGATGTATCGTTTCAAAGAAATCTTAAGTAAACACGGTTATGATGTGCTAGAAGCCAATAATGGTGCAGATGGAGTAACCTTGGCGCAAGCTGAACAACCAGACTTGGTCTTAATGGATGTGGTAATGCCTGGGGTAAATGGTTTTCAAGCAACTCGCCAAATCGCACGTGGTGCTACGACAAAGCATATTCCAGTGGTCATTGTAAGTACCAAAGATCAAGATACAGATCGTGTTTGGGGAAAGCGTCAAGGGGCTTGTGATTATTTAACTAAACCTATTGATGAGAATGTTTTAATCAATGTGATTAAGCAACATCTCACTGCGGGATAATTATGGCAGCAAATGGATTTATCGAACTACTTCGATTATCAAAACGTGGTAACCAAAACTACGTGGATAAAGAAAGCGAAGTAAATAGATGGTCAGGCATTGCATTTGAAATGATGGGGCAATATTTTGTTGCTCCATTAGGTGAAGTCACCGAAGTAATTTATCCACCTAAATGTACCTCAGTTCCAAATGTGCAAAATTGGGTCAAAGGATTAGCAAATATTCGGGGGCGTTTACTGTCTGTTTCAGATTTGACCCATTTTATTTCTGGGCAAAGAAGTCAGTTTACACCAACACAAAAAGTTTTATGCATTAGTCATCATGATCATTATGTGGGTTTGATTGTAGATCAAGTTTTGGGGATTCAACATTTTAATAAAAAAGGTTTTTTTTCAGAAAATAACAATTTAGAGAAAAAACTACAAACCTACTGTCAAGGGTATTTTCAGCAGCATAATCGTGCATGGAATATATTCCTATTTAGTCAGTTATTGAAAGATCCCAAGTACATGAATGCATCGGAAAAATTTATATAAACGAATTTCTACGCTTAATGTTAAGTTATGCGTTTCGGGGAGAAGCTGAATGGGCTTTAAGCTAAAAAAGAAAAACACATCTGAAAACACACAGAAGAACAATCCAGCTGCAGCATCTAGATTGCAAGCACAATTGGATCAATTTTCTAAGCTGTTTGGTGAAAGCGATAAATCTAAGCCGTATATTATTGCAGCTTTAGTAACGATGGTGGTTGCTGTAATTTGTTTGCTGACATTGTTATATAGTGTTCCACGAAACAATGATTTAACCCGTAGTATTGGTGAGTTAAAATTACTTTCGCAAACCATGTCACGCCAAGCAACTGAAGCAACTGCTTCAGGTAAAGAAGAGGCGATTAAAGATCTTGTTGCTTCACAAAAGAAATTTGATGAGAACTTGGAAACAGTGAAAGATATTCACTCATCAAATGAAGAAATGAAAAAAGTTGAGAAGTTATGGTCTGAAGTATCAAATGATATTTCTTTGATTGCATCAGAACAAAAAGTAATCAATCAACTGTATGATACTAACTTAACAATGAGTGATGCGATTCCTGGTATTCAGGCAGAATATAACTTGATGGTGAACCAAATGGCACGTGAAAACATGCCGAGTTCTCAGGTAGTTATCGCAAAAAACCAAGTGTTCATTGCTGAACGTATTTTACGTTCTATTTCTTCAGTATTGAGTGGCTCTGAAAATGCCCGTGCATCTGCAGATGACTTCAATGCGGATACTGAAACTTTTGGTGCATATTTGGATGCCCAATTAAATGGGAATACCGAACTTGGTGTAACTCGTATTGATCAACCGTCTATGCGAGAATCATTAGAAAGTATTAAAACCGACTATAATGATGTTTTAAAAACTGCAGCAAATAGTATTTCTCAAAACTCTGCAAAAATTGTTAAAGTGCGTCAAGCGTCTAGTAATGTTTTTACAAAATCAGATCAACTTTTAAAAGATTTAAATAACCTAAGTGGTAGCTCAAGTGTATTGAGTTTTATCCTCGGTTCAATTTTATTAATTGCACTAGGGATTTTCTTATTCTCAGTATTCAAGCTTTTAACATTGCGTAGTGCTGCGGATAAAGTTCGTGTAACACGCTTACAAGATGAATATGACCGTAACCAAAATGCGATTTTACGATTGCTTGATGAAATTGCCGACTTGGCAGATGGTGACTTAAGTTCGTACGCAACAGTATCGGAAGACTTTACAGGGGCAATTGCCGATTCGATTAACTTTGCGATCGACCAGTTGCGAGATCTTGTATCACGAATCAATGAAACTTCTCAAGAAGTTGCAAGCTATACCCAAAACACACAATCTATTACTAACCAGCTTGCAGAAGCATCTGAGCATCAGGCGCAAGAAATTGCTGGGGCTTCTTCAGCAATTAATGAAATTGCACAATCCATTGAACACGTATCTGCCAATGCGACCGAATCGGCAGACGTAGCACAGCGTTCTGTACAGATTGCATCCAACGGTGCTGAAGTGGTAAACCGCTCTATCGAGGGTATGGATACCATTCGTGAGCAAATTCAAGAAACATCTAAACGTATTAAGCGTTTGGGTGAGTCTTCACAAGAGATTGGTAATATTGTCTCATTAATTAACGATATTGCTGACCAAACGAATATCTTGGCATTGAATGCTGCGATTCAAGCATCGATGGCAGGTGAGGCAGGGCGAGGCTTTGCGGTGGTAGCCGATGAGGTACAGCGTCTTGCTGAACGTTCAGCATCAGCAACCAAACAGATTGAAACATTAGTAAAAACTATTCAAACAGATACCAATGAAGCGGTTATCTCGATGGAACAAACAACATCTGAGGTTGTGCGTGGTGCAAACTTGGCAAAAGATGCCGGCGTTGCCTTGGATGAGATTCAAAACGTATCAAGTAATTTGGCGAAATTGATTGAAAACATTTCAGAATCTGCCAAGTTACAGTCAGCTTCAGCAGGTCATATTGCAAATACGATGAACGTTGTACAAGAGATTACCTCGCAAACGACAACGGCTACGTTCGATACCGCACGTTCGGTATCTGAGTTGGCAAATATGGCAGATTCATTACGTCAATCTGTATCTGACTTTAAATTACCAGAGCAATAAATCAGTGATCATCAAGGAGTATCGAGTTTAGATATTCCTTGATGGTATTAATGACGCTTAGATCACTTAATTTGACTCAAACTAAGATGTTGATAGGTTTTAGTCCCTCAAAGGAACTAGTATAGAAGCCTGAGCTATGAAAAAAATATTAAAAGATTTAGTGGAAAATATAAATCTTCCTGAAGATGAGTTTGTGGATCAAGATCCAGAAATTTTAGAAATTTTCGTGGAAGAAGTTGAAGAGATTATTGAAAATATACAGCCATTATTAAATCAGTGGTTAAATGATCCTTCAGATGCAGAACTTTTGACGGTGATTCGCCGTAACTTCCATACCTTAAAAGGTTCTGGTCGGATGGTTGGAGCAAAGTCGTCAGGTGAGTTGGCTTGGGCTGTAGAAGATACCTTAAATCGCGTTATTTCAAAAAGTATTGACTTAACATCGTCGATCCAACGCTATGTAAATGCAGTATTTAATATCTATAAATTTAAACTGTATAATGACTTTGCCAAAGTACAAGCACACCCATTGGACTTACGACCATTGGTTTTGTTGGGACAGCAGTTTCAACAAAACTTAAGTATTGAACCCGCCCTTGAAGAACTCTTGGTGCTTTCAGAGCAGTTAAATAGTCCTGATGTGGTCACAGGCTTAGAAGATTCAATTGATGCTAGCATTGATGTACCTGAGGTTGAAGTGGCTCAAGTCGAAGAGCTTCCGAGCTCAAGCGAAGATGCAATTGCACCAGTAACAGTTACCCCTCCTGTCCAACCCGAAGTCGTGCCGATGCCTGCTTCACGTGATGAGAATAAGGAGGCGGTTGAAGAAGCTGAGGATCGTCGATTTCTGGCCGAGACTATTGCAATCTTTATTGAAGAGTCTGAAGAACATTTGGCGGCAATTGACTCGTTCTTAAGCATCGAAAAACATACTTCAGATCATTATAATCGACTTATCCGTGCATTACATACACTTCGTGGTAGTTCTGCGATGGCGCATGTAGATGATGTGTTTCATGCCAGTAGTAAAGTTGAGCAGTTGTTTAAAGTCTTATTGAAAGATGATACGCAACACAGTACCAATGAAAATGCTCTGTTGACGCATTATACTGAATTTGTTCGTGATTATTTACATACCCTGACTCAGAATAATGCTGCTGAGCAACAGGCTATTTATCAAAAGTTTAATGATGCTTGGGAACGTTATGATTTCCAAACGGAATGTTTAGAGCCAAATGAACAGCAGCAAGATTTAGTTTCACAATTGGTAGATTTAAACATCGAACATTTGTTAGATGCTGAGTTCGATTTTGATCAAAGAGCAAAAACAGATTATCCAGAATATTTTGAAAATTTACTGCAAGAAGCCAATGTATTAGTTGAACATACAGATAATCGGGCTGCTCAAGGTATTCATGATATTAGTTTGGCTTTAAAAACCGCATATGAACATATTTTAGTTGAAAAAAGTCTATTAAATACAGACTATGCTTTTGAATTGTTTAACCAAGCACATCAAGAGTTTATTCATTTGTTTGATGCTTTGGCTTCAGGGCAACGGGTTGTCTTATCAGAGCAAAGTAAACAAATTTTAGAACAATTACATGACTATGTAACGCAAGATCTAGAGTTGTTCGCTGCTGAAACTGTAACAAATACTGAGTTTGAGTCTGTTGAACGGCCAGTAGTGGAGCAGGCAGTAGAGGCTGAGTTTAATAGCAATCAAATCTATTCGTTGATTATAAAAGATCAGCAATACCTTCATTCGGCTGAAAGTTTCAAAGACTTTGATGCAGAGGTTTTGGATATTTTTCTTGAAGAAGCTGATGAGCTTTTGGTGGGAATCGATCAAGATCTATCAGCTTGGTTTGCTGATAATGAAAATCTAACCTCATTAAATAATTTGATGCGTTATTTGCATACTTTAAAAGGTGGTGCAAATATGGTGCAAGCGGAACATATCGGTTCAATTGCCCATCATTTAGAGTCTATTTATGAGCGAATTATTAAGCAGCAAATCACAGTAAATACAGGTTTGATGCAAACTATTCGTATGATTCAGGATGAGATAGCAGAGCGTATCCAAGTTATTCGTGAGCAAGGGATTGATTATCCTGCAACGCATGTCATTGAAATTTTGCAGGCGATTGAAAAGCAACAACCAATTGATAAGATTTTCAGTGTAACACCGACAGTAGAATCACCAATTGTAGAGCAAGTAGAATCTGCTGAAATCGAACAGCCGACACTTTCTGAAACAGTTCAAGATGTTATAAGTCCATCTGAAACAGTTTCAAGCGCTGAACACGAAATGAGTGATGAGCAGATTGCGGAAAGTATTGCTCAAGAAGCTTTTGTGGAAGAAGCAGATGAATTATTAATTCGTGCGAATGAGATACTAAGTAAATGGTTTGATGAGCGCAGTAATCGTAGTTTGTTATTACAATTACAACGTATTGCCCATACTTTAAAAGGTGGGGCGAAAATGGTCAATAATACGCAAGTTTCTGAAATTGCGTATGAATTGGAAAATACATTTGAGCGTTTTGGTTTACATAACTTTAACTCAAATGCTTATGATCAGCTCATTTTAAAAGCATTTAATTGGTTGAAAAATGCTATTTTATTAAATGAATATGCGCATTTTGATTCAATTAAATCGGCTTTGAAAAACATTCAGTATGTGGATGTTTCTGCTCAATTGCCAGAAAGACTGACCAGTGGAGATGTTCTTTGGGATAACCCAGTAGTTGAATTTATTCAGGGCGATGGTAGTGAGCCACCATCTATGCTCGGTGAATGGGGACAAGTTGAACTCAATGAAAATAATAATGAGATGATTCGTATCTCGGCAGATTTAATCGAAAAAATGATTGATTTGTCGGGCGAAAACTCCATTAACCGTTCTCGTATTGAGATGGATTTAGGACAATTTGGTAATACTTTGGTGGAAATGGAGTTGGCGATAAAACGTTTGGCTGACCAATTGCGCCGAATGGAAGGAGAGCTAGAATCCCAGATTATTGCAAAACATGGCGATTCAAATTCACGTTATGCTGATTTTGATCCATTGGAAATGGACCAATATTCATCATTAAATCAGTTGTCTAAATCACTCGCAGAATCTGCATCCGACTTGGTGGATTTCAAAACCACTCTGGCAGAAAAAATTCGCGATACAGAAGGCTTATTACTACAACAAGCACGTATTCAAGCTGAAATTCAAGAAGGCTTAATGCGGACTCGTTTGGTGCCATTTACCCGTTTATTACCACGCTTGCAACGCCTAGTGCGTCAAACTTCTTCGACCTTAAACCGTCCAACAGAGCTGATTGTACATAATACAGAAGGTGAGTTGGATCGAAATATTCTTGAAAAGTTAATGTCGCCTTTAGAGCATATGCTACGAAATGCAGTTGACCACGGTATTGAAGAAACCGAAGTACGTCAGCGTTTAAATAAACCATTAACAGGGCGTATTGAGTTAAACATTAGCCGTCAAGGTACCGATGTACTGGTTGAATTTAAAGACGATGGTAAGGGTATTGATCCAAAAGTGATTAAAGCCAAAGCATTGCAAAAAGGTTTAATTCAGCAAGAGCAGAATCTAACTGATGAAGAAATTTTGCAATATATTTTCCATCATGGTTTCAGTACAGCACAACAAGTTACGCAGATTTCAGGACGTGGTGTTGGGTTAGATGTTGTACAAAGTGAAATTAAATCACTCGGTGGTCAAGTTAGTGTTGCTTCGACCTTAGGTCAAGGTTCTACATTTACTATTCGTGTACCAACCACAGTGGCAGTTAGTGATGCCTTAATGGTGAAAGTGGGTGATCAGCAATTTGCTGTACCATTGTCACAAATTGATCGTATCGTCCGAATTGCACCAAGTACATTGGAAGAGTATTTTAATAGTCAGAAACAAGATTTTGTTATTGACCAACAGCCTTATAACTTACGCTATTTGTCAGAGTTTGTTGCACACCAAGCTATGCCTCGTTTTTCTGGCATTGCACACTCCTTACCCGTATTGTTAATTAAAAATAATACCGGTAAAAATACAGCATTGTTGGTAGATCAATTGATTGGATCACGTTCACAAATTGTGGTGAAACCAATTGGTAAGCAATTTACATCCATTGGTGCTGTAGCTGGTGCGACGATTCTAGGTGATGGTCAAGTTTGTTTGATCTTGGATGCGCAGAATATCGCGCGTCAAACTTTGAGTAGTAAACGTCAAGTTGCGAAGGATCAACGTGAGTTAACACGTCATCGTGACCAACGTCATTTAGTCATGATTGTCGATGACTCCGTGACGGTACGTAAAGTAACTTCTCGCTTGCTTGAGCGTCACAATTTTGATGTGATCACAGCAAAAGACGGCGTAGATGCGATTGAGCAGTTGGAAAATGTCAAACCTGACTTGATGTTGCTTGATATTGAAATGCCACGCATGGATGGTTTTGAGGTAACCAATTGGATACGTCACCATGAAATCCATCAGGATTTACCAATTATCATGATCACTTCTAGAACAGGGGAAAAACATCGTGAACGCGCATTTAGTTTAGGTGTAACGAACTATATGGGTAAACCATTCCAAGAAGCTGATTTATTAGAAAATATTCAGAATTTATTGGTCGCACAATAAGGAGTGATGATGTCTCAAAATGGAAAAGGTTCGATTTTAGATCAAACCAATACACAGGAACTTCAACATCTCATTACGGTGTCTACGGGTTTTATTGATGCGTATATTATTGATTGTTATGATAAAGCAGCAATGTTACTGCCACAAAACATTGTGATCTCGGCACTCGATAGCCCAACTCAAGTAAAAACAGTAGAATGGCATGATCGAAAATTACCTGCTTTTCGGGTCAGTGATCCGCATACGACCTTAGGGGTTGCCCTCGTAGTTGAAGGGGAGTCGCCAAATGAACGTTTTGCATTATTATGTAATGAAATGCCACGTTCGATTCGTTTGCGTATTTCTGAGGTTGTAGATGAAGAAAACCAATCTCAGGATGATACAATTTTATATATGGTGCGTGTTGGCGATGAAAAATTCCATGTACCCAATTTAGCTAAAATTCAACAAGAATTAGGTTTAATTGCCTAGTTGAATAAAATAAGGAATGTTTAGACATTCCTTGTTTTTCTATTTTAAGTTAATAATTGTTCTAAAATTTGTTCATAAATATCGGTTAATGGCTCTAATTCATCAATATTTACGTGTTCGTTAATTTGGTGAATTGTCGCATTTAATACTCCTAATTCAAGAACTTGTGCGCCTGTAGGTGCAATGAAACGACCATCCGAAGTACCACCACTGGTTGAAAGCTCAGCCGTTGTACCTGTGACATTTTTAATAGCATTGGTTGCCGCATTCACCAACTCACCAACGGGTGTTAGGAACGGTAAGCCAGATAAAGTCCATTCAGCAGTATAGTCGACTTGATGACGATCGAGTATTTCTAAAACACGTGCTTTTAACTGCTCAGCAGTCACTTCTGTTGAATAGCGAAAATTAAAAGTCACGGTCATTGTACCGGGTACTACATTGGTTGCGCCTGTACCTGCTTGGATATTAGAGATTTGGAATGATGTCGCAGGGAAATATTCATTTCCGTTGTCCCAAACTGTTTCGCATAGTTCAGTTAATGCCTTAGAAGCGGTATGAATAGGGTTAATTGCTAAATGAGGATAAGCGACATGACCTTGCTTGCCTTGAACAGTTAATACGCAGTTTAAAGAGCCACGGCGACCATTTTTAATAATATCTCCGAGTGTAGAGGTGCTAGAAGGTTCACCGACTAAACACCATGTCATTTTTTCATTACGTGCTTCAAGAGTTTCAACGACCTTGACCGTACCATTAATAGAAGGGCCTTCTTCATCTGAAGTAATCAAAAAGGCAATTGAACCTTTATGATTGGGATGTTTTTTTACAAAGCGTTCTGATGCAACGACCATAGCTGCTAATGCGGTCTTCATGTCGGCACTACCACGCCCATATAATTTACCATCACGAATTTCAGGTAAAAAAGGATCTGATTCCCATGCGTCTAAATGACCCGTAGGAACAACATCGGTATGTCCTGCAAAACAAAAAACTGGTGCTTCTGTGCCACGGCGTGCCCAAAGATTATCGACATCTTCAAAGCGCATATTTTCAATATTGAATCCGACAGCAGCTAAACGCTCCGCCATGATAGTCTGACAAGAGTGATCAATGGGGGTTACTGAGGGTTGACGTAAAAGCGTTAGGCTAAGCGCTAAAGTTTCTGAAGCATTCATGGCGGCAAAATAAATTATGAAATGAGCGGAATATAATAGAGAAGAATATTTTGAATGGAAACTTAAAAAGCTGAATTTATTGTATGCTAAGCATAAGAACAACGTATAAAAAAAGCCTTATCAAAAGATAAGGCTAATTTTGAAGCGCAGATTAAAGTTTATTTTCAACTCTTTCTGCAGAATTAGTTACAGCATCACCTGCTTTTGAAACATCTTGTCCTGCGCCTTTAATTGTATTACAACCCGTTAAAACAAAAGTTAATAACAATGAAGCAGCTAAAATTTTTTTCATCATTCATCTCCAATTAAAATTATTTTGATGCCTTATTAGAGTAAAAAAATCACAATGATTTGAATATGAGGGTTTTATAACTTCTAGGTTATGTTTTGTATATTTTATAGTTGATTTTTACATTTATTACACATTTTTATGAATCATATGAGGTTGACGATACATAAAAAAATCTTCAGAAGTTAAATGTTTATACAATCCATTTGTCCACCAAATTGCTGCCTTTGAACTTGCGAATCGATCAGGGCAAATCCACTCATGGCGTTTTAAGCAATAATACGCTGGTGAGGGAATATATCGTCCCCATTGCCCCAAACGACGTTGTGTATTGATCCAATCCTCGGTATGGTTTGGTAAGCGGTGAGCAGGATAATAAAGCTGTCCCTTTAATACGGCAAAACGTTTGTGAATTTCATAATCTTGTACGTGATTGAATTGAAATTGCTTTTCGGTAAAATGTGTGAGCTTTCTTAGTAATGTATCTTGTCGATTTAAACCATACCAATGCTGCAATTGAAAATCCGCTTCAGCTAAATAATATTTTAAAGCCACTTCCCAATGTTCAACTTGTTGTGTGTGTTGATTAAAAATAAGAAAATCTATTTCTCCTAATGTTTGCCGAGCATGAAACATTTGGATGCTATGTCCAAGCAATTTAAAATGATGAAATGCATTATCTTTCAACCAAAACCACATAAGATATTCAAAACGTAAGCCTAAACGCGTACTTTTAAGCTCAGCAATAAAATTTTCCAAATCAGTTGGGTCATGATCTAATTGATGTAAACGTATTTCATACTGTTGATATAATGCTTGCCAAACTTCACCTTGGTGCAATTGAAAAGGATGCTTAATGGCTAAAGCGTCAGGAATTTTACAAAGAATATTGGGGCTCGCAATCACAAAAGCCAATTGTCGAACCACTGGAGTTTTAAAGATTAACCAAGGTTCAAAATAATCAGCAGGTATTGTTGCAGTCAAATTTACTCATCCAATAAGAAAAATACAGCGTTCAATTCTAAAACATATATACTAACCGAATTCTGAGGATTGAGTTGGTCTATGCGAATTTTGTTTTGGCGAAGCCTCGTAATTATTTTTATTGTACTAGGCTTTATTGGTGCGTTATTACCTGGTATGCCAACAACAGTTTTTTTGATTTTAGCATTATGGGCAGCATCTAAAGGTTGGCCGCAAGTACATGATAGATTGCTCAATCATCCAAAATATGGTGCAACTTTGAGAGCCTGGCGTGACAATGGCACTGTTCCTCGTAAAGCAAAATGGTTCGCCACGGTCATGATGACGGGCAGTGCGATATTGATGTTGTTCACTACAGCACCTGTAGCGGTTAAAATTTTTACTAATCTGACTATGTTAATCGTTGCGATTTGGCTTTGGATGCGACCAGAACCAGAAGTAAAATGATAAAGAACGCCATATTTTATCGAGCAAATATTTAAAAGAGATGTCTGAGCGTCTTTATTAAGAAAAATGATAGATAAAATAAATCTATTAAAATTACGATAAATAGATAAATAATAAGCAAAAAAATGAAAAATACTGAAAAATGATCTATTTTTTAATCATTCAACCATGAAAACTTAAAATGATAGAGAAAAGCGTTTGACACTTGGTAAAGATTCTCTATAATGCACCTCACAAACGATGAAGTCGTTAGGGCGCTTAGCTCAGTTGGTAGAGCGTCTGCCTTACAAGCAGAATGTCGGCGGTTCGATCCCGTCAGCGCCCACCAAGCTTTAACGTTAAGAATATAAGTGCAGCGGTAGTTCAGTTGGTTAGAATACCGGCCTGTCACGCCGGGGGTCGCGGGTTCGAGTCCCGTCCGCTGCGCCAATTTTTCTTAATTTGTTTGTGTTACAATAGTAATATTGTATAAATGCAGCGGTAGTTCAGTTGGTTAGAATACCGGCCTGTCACGCCGGGGGTCGCGGGTTCGAGTCCCGTCCGCTGCGCCATTTCCTTGATGCCTGATCTTGGAAGTGTGTTAAAGCATAGACTACGCACTGCGTTTGTCTTGCATCATAAAAATAGCGTTGCTATTTTTATTCCTTAGGGCGCTTAGCTCAGTTGGTAGAGCGTCTGCCTTACAAGCAGAATGTCGGCGGTTCGATCCCGTCAGCGCCCACCATAATTTATACAGAAATGTATGAATGCCGTTATGCAGCGGTAGTTCAGTTGGTTAGAATACCGGCCTGTCACGCCGGGGGTCGCGGGTTCGAGTCCCGTCCGCTGCGCCATTTCCTTGATACCTGATCTTGGAAATGTTTAAGCATAGACTACGCACTGCGTTTGTCTTGCGTCATAAAAATAGCGTTGCTATTTTTATTCCTCAGGGCGCTTAGCTCAGTTGGTAGAGCGTCTGCCTTACAAGCAGAATGTCGGCGGTTCGATCCCGTCAGCGCCCACCAGATTTAGTTGTAAATTGTAAAAGACCTTACTTTACTGCAAACGTAAAGTACCGTAGTGCAGCGGTAGTTCAGTTGGTTAGAATACCGGCCTGTCACGCCGGGGGTCGCGGGTTCGAGTCCCGTCCGCTGCGCCATTTCCTTGATGCCTGATCTTGGGAGTGTTTAAAGCATAGACTACGCACTGCGTTTGTCTTGCGTTATAAAAAAAGCGTTGCTATTTTTATTCCTCAGGGCGCTTAGCTCAGTTGGTAGAGCGTCTGCCTTACAAGCAGAATGTCGGCGGTTCGATCCCGTCAGCGCCCACCATATATTCTCCTAGTCTCTATTTTAAAATCTATATTTTTGATGTAATATATTTTGATAATTAATTCAATTATATTATGAAAATATGAGAAATCCTTATCAACGCAAGTCTGCGTCGAATATTCAGAAAGCTACATTATTACCTGAAGAACAGTATAAAAACTTCATTGAAACTATTGTCAATCAAGCCAAAGTGTATGCTTTATATCACGAAGGTTGGGCATTGTGCGCAACCCCTACAGGACAGCAAGCATTTGCGGTTTGGCAAGGTAAAAGTCTGACTCAACTTTTAATTAAAGACAATTGGGCAAGGTACTCAGTAAAAGAAATTGATTTGGTTGCTTTTATTGGGCAAGTTATTCCTTTTATTATTGAGAATAACACCTTACTTTCAATTAATTTAACACCTGAAGGGCAAAATATCTTAGTGTCTGGTAATAAGTTTCTTATCGAAATTAAAAAATATTTGTATCATTTATATTTAAGCCAACCAGAATTATTTGAAAATAATCGCCTGCCTTTGCCACGTAAAATCAGAATTCATAGTTAATATTTAAAAATATGCACAAGGAACTGTGGTGTTGCTAATTTATTTTATTAGTACTCATTTAGTAGCCAACCACTGAGATAGGCAAAGTATTCTCTTAGCCAAGCGTTATAGCGGGTCGCTAAGGGAGTTTCAGCGCTCACAGTAACAAAGTTATTGTAGCCTTGTTTTTTCGCAATGGCAGCAGCACGTAAAGTGTGAAAATCACTCGTGATAATGGCTATTTTTGAATCAAGACCAAGCCTATGTGCAGTTAATATCTTTTGACTATTTTTAAGGTTTAACTCAGTGCTGGTACTTTGGTCTTCTTTTAAGATCATTGCGGCATTTAGTTGATGTCTTGCTTGTAAGTAGGTTGACATGGCATCTGCTTCTGTTTTGACTTCGCCATCGTCTAATCCACCACTTACAATGATCCATGCTTGTGGCTGTTGTTTAGTAATTTGTGCAGCAGTATCTAAACGTAAAGCTAATGTCGGTGAAGGTTCGCCCTGAATAATACCACTGCCTAAAACAATGATGGCATCGACAGATGGTACATGGTTGTTTGACTGGGTGTGCTGATGTAAATAAATAAAAAAAGCCATTAGGCTACAAAACCAAATACTAAAAAATATCCAAGCTATTCGCCAAAATTTTCGTAATTTTAAATTTTTTTTAAAAAAGTTTTGAATTTTTGTATAACTACAAACATAAATAAGAAAAAATAAACCAATTAAAAAAGGCAGAACAGTGCCGAGATGGATTTTATTTTGCAAAATAAGCATGCAACCATCTATAAATAAAATTAAACCAAAAATAAAGAGTAGGCTACGCAGTAAAATAGAAAACTTCATTGCAGTTATTTTCATCATTTTTAACAAGATATCGCTATATTTTAGCAAAGCCTTAGCCTTTTAAGCATTGAAATTGTAAAGTAATCTACTTTGCAAAAAGTTAGCATTACGCTTTTAATTTGGAAATTTTAAATAATTTAATGATGGATATAAGTTTAAGACAAAAACGTCCAATTAAGAATATCAAATGTGAATGAATAATGAGCGTAATTTATACAAGACTTCGACAAAGCATTCAGTAGCTCTACATCGCAAAGCATTATCTTGTAGATAGACAAAATAAATTAAGTGAGTAGATGCTATGCTTAAACACGTACTATTGCTGGGATTGCTCGGTGCTTCATTAACAGGATGTATAGTTGCGCCATACGATGACAATGGTCGACATCATTCTGGTTATGATCGAGATCGTCCGCACTGGAATTATGATCGAGATCGCCCAAACTGGAACAAGGATCGTCCGAACCGACCTGATTGGCATAAAGATAGACCTAATCGACCTGACTGGAGCAAAGACCGAGATCGTCGAGATTGGCGAAACAATC
The DNA here is from genome assembly GCF_001704615.3 of Acinetobacter defluvii. NCBI lineage: Bacteria > Pseudomonadati > Pseudomonadota > Gammaproteobacteria > Moraxellales > Moraxellaceae > Acinetobacter > Acinetobacter defluvii. Next base: position 2,551,414 of record NZ_CP029397.2, on the reverse strand, counting down.
GTTAAAAGTGATTCATATTTTAAAGGCTTAGAGATGTTGTCTAAGCTTTTTTATTGTTTTTTTGGAATAAACCTGCTTGAACGACACCTGCTTTGGTGTGTTTGAGCAAATGCCAATCTGTAGGTAAATTTAAACTATTTAGTGCTCTATCTGCTTCAACATAAATATAAGCTTCATTTTTTAGAAAAGGATCAACGGATATTGCCAATTCATTCCACAAATTTAAACTATACGGGGGATCTAGAAATACTAAATCATATTCACCTTGAAGCTGCGTGAGTGCTTGTTGGGCAGTCATTATTTTAAGCTGACAATTTTTTGCTTGTAAAAGTTGCAGATTATTTTTAAGAAATTTTGCTTGAGTCAAGTTTGGCTCAATCATTATCACTTCGGCTGCACCACGCGATAATGCTTCAAAGCTTAATGCGCCAGAACCTGCACATAAGTCTAAAACTCTACTGTTTTGCACATCCCACATTAGCCAGTTAAATAATGTTTCACGTACCCGATCAGGTGTAGGGCGTAATCCCTCAATCTCTGCAAAGGGTAAAACACGGCGTTTCCACTCACCACCAATAATCCGAAGTTGATTTTTTACTTTATTCACTGAGTTCTGTTCCATGTTGTTCAGGTGCAGGACGAGCTGGATTTGTATGTGCTTGTCGAGAATTGGTTGCTGCTCCCGCATGGGGATTTGGTTTTGGCAGTGCATTTGGGTCTGCTGATAAGGCAACATCACCACTTGGTAATTCACCTGGTTTAATGCCTGCTGTCATTAGTCCCCCACTAATTTGATGATTTTGAGGAATAATTGGATTTTTCTGGCGTTTTAATAACCAATAATCAAACACTGGGCGAGCAATTTGTGCTGCAGACCCACCATGACGACCATTTTCCCATATCACTGCAATCGCAATTTCTGGGTTTTCAGCAGGTGCAAAACCGACAAATAAACCATGGTCAAGTTGGCGATCTGTGAGTAAGGCTTCATTATAGCGTTTACCCTGTGCAATACTTTTAACTTGTGCTGTTCCTGTTTTCCCTGCAATCAGATATTGAGAAGTTTTGATACCACGACCTGTACCTGACTGAATGACATCGACCATTGCATCTCGCATTTTGATCCAGTCTTGGTCGGTACCGTTAAAATGGATTTTGCCATCTGGGGCATTTAAAACAGTATGTGGTTTTGCACCTTTGGATTCACGTAGTACATGTGGAATGACATGTGCCCCATGATTTGCGGTAATCGCTGTTGCCATTGCTAACTGCAAAGGGGTGGCGGTAAAAGCACCTTGCCCAATACTGACTGAAATAGTTTCACCTTTTAACCATTTGGATTTACGGGTACGCATTTTCCATTCAGGACTTGGGTATAAACCTGTGCTTTCACTCGGTAAATCAACGCCAGTTTTTTCACCAAAACCAAACTGACGCATCCATTCATTCATTTTTTCAATACCCATTTGATGGGCAAGAATATAGAAATAGGTATCACAAGATACCACGATGGATTTATGCATATTTACACTGCCATGACCAGTTTTTTTCCAGTCACGGAATTTATGTGAGTCACCAGGTAAATGGAAATAGCCAGGATCGGAAATCGTAGTTGACCAATCCACCGTACCAAAATGAATACCCCCCAGTGCTTCCATTGGCTTGATGGTTGAACCTGGTGGATAAGTTCCCTGTACCGCACGATTATATAAAGGTTGGTCTAAGTTATCGCGTAATGCACTATAGTCTGCATGTCCAATCCCTGTTACAAATAGATTTGGATTGAAACTTGGACTGGATACCAAAGCTAAAATCTCGCCTGTGCGTGGATCTATCGCCACAATTGCACCACGACGACCAACCAATTGTTCAGCGGCAACAGTTTGTAAGCCATAATCCAATGATAAAAATAAATCATTACCACGAGTAGAATCTTTACGACCTAAATGACGTAATACATTACCATGTGCATCAGCTTCAATGGATTCATAACCAGGACTACCATGGAGTAAATCCTCATAGGATTTTTCAACCCCAATTTTACCAATTAAATTGGTACCTGCATAAGAATCTTTATCAATTTCTTTCAGTTCCTTATCATTGATGCGTCCAACATAACCGATCACATGTGCAAACAATTCGCCATGTGGATAAAAACGCGTCATTTGCGTTTCGATATCGACACCTGGAAATTGAAACTTCACTTCACTAAAACGTGCAATATCTGTTTCGGTGAGGTTGAGCTTTAAAGTGACACGTTCAGTTTTTTTAGAGGTTTTGATTCGACTAGAAAAACGCTCTATATCTTCTTCGTTTAAATTTAAAATCGGGGTAAGTCGCTTAACGGTATCCTCCACATCGTCAACATCTGCTTTACTGAGTGTGGCTGTAAACACGGGGTAATTATCTGCAAGTAAAATACCATTCCGATCATAAATATAACCACGTGCTGGGGCTATCGGTTGTAAACGAATACGGTTTTTATCAGAAGCTTGACTAAACTCTTCAAAATGAAAAATTTGTAAATAAGCATAACGAACTACAAGTAAGAGTAAAAAAAATGAAACAATACCGATCGAAAAAAAAATGCGACTTCGAAAAATACGCTTTTCTTGCTGAACATTTTTTAAAGGAAACTGTTGTTTCATATGAAAGTCGACTTACTGGGCTAAATTGGCAAATAGTGCGGGCAGTCATTTTACCTTAGAATTGTACTAAGAATGAAAATATTCGTTTTTTACTGCATAAAATCTGCAAAAATACGAGTTTATTTGATAGAAATGGTATAACAACATTGGCTAAATGTTGACTTTAGCGACATAAAAATTCTAGTGTTTTGCATATGCGTAAGTTGATAATTCTGTTAAAGTCAGAAAAATATGGAAGATTATGTTTGACCCAAAATTAGGGACAATGGAGAAAATAATGAAAAAAATCTTTCCCTTAATATTATTTTTTGGATTAGGGAATGTTGCACATGCAGAGTGGCAAGATTATTTACCTGAAGCAAAATTAAAATCAAGTGATGCTGCAACTTTCAATGTAGGCGCAGGTTTAACACAAAAATTAGCCCATATAAACGGTGAGTGGGTCACGCCTTATGGGATTGCCTATACCAAATTAGGGGCATTTATCAATGGTGATCACGAGTTAGGTGGACAAATTGGTTTTCGTTATCCTGCGTATTTAAATGGTACTGACAAAAATGGTTTTTATGTTGGCGTTTATGGCGGTTCACTGAAAAGTAAAAAAGTAGATAATAGTGATGAAGTTCAATATGGGGCAGGCGTAGACTTGTCTTATGTTTTATTAAATAAAGAACGCATTAGCACTTTTAGTGTGGGTATTGGTGCGGGTAGTGAATTACATGATCGTGGTGGCAACATGATTGAAGAAACGAGACCACAGATTCAATTTGCTTATAGTTTAAGTTTTGGACTTTGAGTTGTAGATGTAACTTTTTAGACCGCGAATAGAAATAAATATGAGAGTCATGCATGTTGGAATACGTTAGCGATTTGTGGCAAGCTTTTTTTAGTCGACCTGATCATCTAGCGATCTTAAGTATCGTTCCAGTAACTGCTTTTGTGACGTGGATACATGTATGGATGGCACTAAAAATGGTGTTCTACCCAATTAAATTTTGGGGTTTTCATATTGGTCCATTGCCTGTGGGTTGGCAGGGGATTGTTCCACGTAAAGCAGGTCGTATTTCTGGGATTATTACGGATAATACTTTATCTAAATTAGGTTCATTAAACGAGTTCCTAAATGCCATGGAACCAGAGGACATGGCACGTATCATCGGGGAGCAAGTAGGTTTTGAGCTTGAGCATCTTATTGATGAAGTGATGATGGATCGTAATGCGGTACTTTGGGAAAATCTACCTTATTCCATAAAGCGTAGAATCTATGCACAAGCACATCAGCAAATGCCTGATATTTTAAAAGGTTTGGTGACTGAGCTGACCATGAACGTCGAGTCATTGGTGGACATGCGAGAAATGGTGGTACGTCAAATGGAAGGTGATCGCCGTTTAATGGTGCGTATGTTCTTAAAAGTGGGGCAGAAAGAAATTAACTTCATTTGGCATATCAGTGCACTCATTGGTATGTTCTTTGGTATTTTCCAAATGGCAGTATATATCTTGATTCCTGACCATCGTACTGTACCTGTATTTGCTGCGATTTGGGGCTTTTTAACCAACTGGATTGCAATTTGGATGGTTTTTAACCCAGTGTACCCACATTATGTGCGTTACCCACAATTTTTTGAGTTGACTAAAGATCGTAAATTTCCTTGGATCAAGCCTGTGATTCCTCGCATCGGTACATATAATGTGCAAGGTGCATTCATGAAACGTCAAGATGAAGTATCCGATGTGTTTGCAAGTGTTGTGACAGAAGATTTGATTACGCTAAAATCCATCATGACTGAAATGATGTATGGACCAAGAAAAGATAAAACACGCCGTATTATTAAGCGTCATGTGAACAGTATCATGGAAACGCCATTAATACGAACAGCATTACAACTTTCTATTGGTCCTTCTGAATATGCTAAACTTAAAACAGACTTGATTGATCGTTCCATTGAAATTACGATGGTGCCTGTAAGCGACCCAGCCTTTAATGCGAGCCGTGCACAGAAAATCTTTCAAATGTTTAGAGAGCGTATCCGTGAACTTACGCCAACAGAATTCCAAAATCTATTACGTCCTGCTTTTAGGGAAGATGAATGGCTTTTGATTGTATTGGGTGGTGTTACTGGATTCTTAGCAGGTCTAATCCATTTGTTTGTTGCTTTCTTATAAATAGACGCCAGTGCTCCTCAATAGATGAGGACACCGAGGTGTTATACATATTGTTTTAAAAGAGGATGTTTTTTATGCGCATTATCCTACTCGGACCACCTGGAGCAGGCAAAGGTACTCAAGCTCAGTTGATCTGTAAGCGCTACAATATCCCACAAATTTCAACCGGTGATATGCTCCGTGCTGCGATTCGTGAAGGTACTGAATTAGGTCTTAAAGCTAAAAATGTAATGGAATCTGGTGGCTTAGTATCAGATGAACTGATCATTGGTTTAGTGAAAGAACGCATTGCACAACCTGATTGTGTCAATGGTTGTATCTTTGATGGCTTCCCACGTACTATTCCTCAAGCAGAAGCTTTGGAAAAAGAAGGGATTGCAATTGATCATGTGATCGAAATTGATGTACCTGATGAAGAAATCGTGAAACGCCTTTCAGGTCGTCGTCAGCACCCTGCATCTGGTCGTGTCTATCACACCATTTACAATCCACCAAAAGTGGAAGGTAAAGATGATGAAACAGGTGAAGACCTGGTTCAACGTCCTGATGACCAAGAAGAAACGATTCGTAAACGTTTAGGTTCGTACCATGCTGAAACTGAACAATTGGTTGGTTTCTATCAAGGTCGTGCGAGTTCTGGTGAAAATGCACCCACTTATAATAAATTAAATGGTCTTCGTCCTATAGAAGAAGTTCAAACTGATTTATTTGCTATTCTTGGTTAAGTCTTAAAAGATGTCTAAGATTGTAAGCAGTCTTAGAAATCTTTGACAAAGAAAGAGTCCTCATTCATATTAGGGCTCTTTTTTGTGGGCGATAGACAATGAAAATTGCACTTATTGGTTTGGTTGTTGTAAGCGTGATTGTTTTACTTGGATTATTGTTTATGAGTTTTAAGCTCTTGCGCAAAGCACAAAAAGAAGAATTACAAGAACGTAGAGAAATGCGAAAATCTGGCAACTATCAAATGCATCCGCAAGTGGCTGAAGAGTGGAAAAGATTAGAACAAATGAAAAGAGATCTGGAAAATAAAAATAAATAGTGCATCTAAATTTTTATGAAAATGAAAGCTTTATGTTTATTACTTTGCATGTTTTTAATGGCTTGTACGCAAGAGATTAAAATTATGCCAACAGCTTTATCCAATGCTGTAGTAGGGCAATATTACAGTGCAAAAATTGAGATTGAAAAGGTCACATTGATTGATGGTTTATACTTTGACACCTCTATTCCTACAAATTCTGGATTAAGTGTTGATCTTAATGCAGGTGGGGTGCCTTATAGTGATCACACAATTGAAATAAAAGGGACACCAACCCGATCAGGCACATACCATATTGTTTTAGAAGGAATAACACGTGATGCACATGGTGGAAATATTCATTTTCGCAAAGAATATGATCTTGTCGTTGTAAAATAAATTAATAAAAGAGAATCATCTCGATTTCATGTTCATTATTTTTCACAGCTTGAGTTGCTATTTGAAAACCAAGTTTTTGATATAAGTGAATAGCAAGAACATTTGTAGCAACCACTGAAAGTATGACCTAACTTACACATATGCTTCCCCATAATCAATCGTGGTTTGTAAAAAGTAATTGCACGATTACTTGATTTCGATATTCAGGCTCAACAAAAAAACATATAGATTGACTTGATCTATATTTTTTGAAAAATAAGCATACCAATAATTCGCTCATGATGATAAGCAGCAAAAATAGCATTGTTGGAAATAACGTTTAAAAATACGCTCAATGGTCGTGTGACTTCAACGGCATAAGTTGCACCGAACATTTCAGGTGAATTTTGAAGTGCGGACAAACGAATGGCTCTAAAGTCATGCACATCATTATCATCCCGTTGTCGAATGAGAATTTCAGTCACTTTTTGAGTTAGTAATTTATAATTAACCTGAGTTCGATCAAAAAAAGAGTAGAAAAAAAGCCCTAAAGTTTGTAACGTATTGGTTCTCAAGACAAAACATTACAACCTAAGGCTTTCTATGGATCATATTACAGAATTATTTTGTCTTTTAGATGATTTTTGCAAAATATTTGATGAATCTTTAGAAAAATCTCTCATTCCACATCAAAATTTAAGGTTACAGAAGTCTGCCCTAAGCTTATCTGAAATCATGACAATCGTGATTTTATTCCACCAATCTGGATTTAGATTCTTTAAATATTTTTATTGTCATATGGTCATTCCTTTTTGGAAATCTGCTTTCCCTAAACTTCTTAGCTATAACCGTTTTGTTGAAATTATGCCTCGTTGCTTGCAAGCACTTAGCTGTTTCTTTAATCAAATTAAAGGAGCAGATACAGGAATTTGTATCATTGATTCAACTAAGCTTGTTGTTTGTCATAATCTTAGAATTAAACGACATCGTGTGTTTAAAGACCTTGCGAATCGTGGAAAAAGTAGTACAGGATGGTTTTACGGTTTTAAATTACATCTTGTGATCAACAACTTAGGAGAGATTATTAATTTAAAAGTCACATCAGCCAATGTTCACGATGTTGCAGTACTTGAGGAGCTTACTTCAGAATTTAAAGGTATCCTGCTTGGTGATAAGGGATATTTAAGTAAAACAAAAAAAGATGCTTTAATCGCAAGAGGGTTAAAATTATTAACACCTTCACGAAAAAATATGAAGCAGAAAGAGTCACAAACATTATTTGAAAAGCAATTATTATCACGACGTGGTTTGATAGAAACAGTGAATGACCAATTAAAAAATTTGCATCAAATAGATCATTCACGTCATCGTTCGGTTAATAATTTTATGGTGAATATTATGTCGGCAGTAGTCGCCTATTGTTTAAATACTAGCAAACCAACTTTTAAAAATTTGATTGCAAACTAATAATATTCATCGAACTCAGGTTAATTAGACTGGAGGATAGTACTGAAATTTTTTAATTTCAATATAGGTATTTGTATCGATAAAAGTCGAGTTTATAGAAGAAAAACAAGTAGTTTTATTCTACATTCTTCACTTTAATTTCTCTAACAGCACCAAACTCATATTTATCTGTCCAATTACAGACATCCGACACGATACATTCACCACATTTAGGTTTACGTGCAATGCAAGTATAACGCCCATGTAAAATGAGCCAATGATGCGAATCCAAAATAAATTCTTTGGGAATGACTTTGATCAGTCGATGTTCAACTTCTAAAACATTTTTACCAACAGCTAAACCTGTGCGATTACCTACACGAAAGATATGTGTATCTACGGCCATCGTTGCTTGTCCAAATGCGGTATTGAGTACAACATTGGCTGTTTTACGCCCGACACCAGGCAACGCTTCTAAATCTTTTCGGTTATCAGGAACTTGACTGTTATGCAGTTCTATTAGCATTTTACAAGCTTTTATGACGTTTTCAGCTTTAGAATTATATAAACCAATGGTTTTGATATATTCCTTTAATCCCTCTACACCTAAGTTATAGATTGCCTCAGGCGTGTTGGCGATAGGGAAAAGCTTGTCTGTAGCTTTATTCACACTCACATCCGTCGCTTGTGCAGATAAGGTTACAGCCACCAAAAGCTCAAAAGGTGAAGAATAATTAAGTTCAGTTTTAGGGGTTGGGCGTTGCTCACGTAAGCGTTCAAAAAATATTTGAATTTGCTTTTTAGTCATGTTTTTTACAGCCATGCTTTAACCCCTTGTAAATCAGATAATTGCTGTAAAAGGCTATCTAATTGCTGTTGTTTTTTCTCATCTGCACGTACGCTTAATTGTTTTTCTAACTTCTTAATTTGTGTGCGAATTTTGGCAAGTTCAATGGTGCTTTTAGCATCCATAACTAACTTGGCGTGTTCTGATTTTTCGATGACCTCAATTGCAGGGAGTTGTTGATTTTGTTCAGTATATTGTGCAAATAACTCCGTATCAATTTCAGCACGTACCACAGGGCCTTTACGGTGTAGACGACGACTTTCCTCACGCTGAATATGTGCATAATAACGCTGACGTAAATCATCTTGTTCAGCAATACGCTGCGAATCTGTCAGTATAGGCTGGGTATCTTCTACTAAGTCAATACAATCGACTGGACAAGGCGGAATGCAAAGCTCACATCCTGTGCATAAGTCCGTTAAAACTGTGTGCATCAGCTTACCTGAGCCAATAATTGCATCAACAGGGCAGGCGCTGATACATTTGGTACACCCAATGCATTCATCTTCACGGATCACCGCTTTCATGCGCTGTGGGCGACCATCACTTTGAATAGCCCAAACACTTGGCTCTGCTGCTAATGTTTCACGTTGTAGTAAATTTGCCAAAGCATCAGCTACGGGTTGTCCTCCAGGAACGCATTTATTGGCATCTTCTCCCTCAGCAATTGCTTTAGCATAAGGTAAACACCCATCTCGATGACCACATAAACCACATTGCGTTTGGGGGAGGAGAGCATCGATTTGTTGTATGAGGGAAATAGAAAACGTCATGTAATTTAAAAGTATAAAAATCTGCCAGTTAGGTCGTTAAATTTTAGCATGAATCTAGAGGGAATTGTTTGCGCTAATTTAGGTCGTAAATTGTGCGAAAATAGCGCATAATTGGCAAATTAAAGCATATGAAAGTATGTTGTTTTTGGCAAAAATGACAGGTTTGATTATAAAATATAATCTTGAATTTAAATGTTATTTGAAAAAACATTAGAAAAAGTATTGTAGATTCTTTACAAAAGATATTTAATACTTTGCGCCAAAATTTATCATTGTCATGAAAATTTGACCAATTTTGTAACACCTTTCTGCTGAGGATTGAGCGTTGAAATATACAAGCCTGAATGACTTTCTTGATTACGTAAAAGCACGTGATCCAAATCAACCAGAGTTTTTACAAGCTGTGGAAGAAGTAATGACCAGTTTGTGGCCATTCATTGAAAAGAACCCACAATATGCAGATCATGGATTACTTGAACGTCTAGTAGAGCCAGAACGTGCATTTCAATTCCGTGTTTCTTGGGTAGATGATCAAGGTCAAACTCAAGTTAACCGTGCTTTCCGTGTTCAATACAATTCTGCAATTGGACCATTCAAAGGGGGAATGCGTTTCCACCCATCTGTAAACCTCTCAATTTTAAAATTTTTGGGTTTTGAACAAACCTTTAAAAATGCCTTAACAACGTTGCCTATGGGCGGTGGTAAAGGCGGTTCAGACTTTAACCCGAAAGGCAAGTCTGAAGGCGAAATCATGCGTTTCTGCCAAGCATTAATGATTGAACTTTATCGTCATCTTGGTTCAAATACTGATATTCCTGCAGGTGATATTGGTGTAGGTGGTCGTGAAGTTGGCTATATGGCGGGTATGATGAAGAAGCTCAGCAATGACACTTCATGCGTATTTACAGGTAAAGGTTTATCTTTTGGTGGATCTTTGGCTCGTCCTGAAGCAACAGGTTTCGGCACAGTGTATTTTGCTGAAGAAATGTTGAAAACTCGTGGCGATAGCTTCAAAGGCAAAACAGTAACGATTTCAGGTTCAGGAAACGTTGCACAATTTGCTGCTGAAAAAGCAATGTATTTGGGTGCAAAAGTAGTTTCACTTTCTGACTCAAACGGTACGGTATACGTGAAAGATGGTTTTACCAATGAGCTTTTATGTGAAGTAATGGATCTTAAAAACGTCAAACGTGGTCGTATCTCTGAGTTTGCGTCTAAACATGGATTTGAATACCTTGAAGGTCAACGTCCTTGGTCTATCAAATGTGACATCGCACTGCCTTGTGCCACTCAAAATGAGTTAAATGAACAAGATGCAGTAACATTGCTTGCCAATGGCGTGATCTGTGTGGCTGAAGGCGCAAATATGCCTTCTACACTGGAAGCGGTTGAGAAATTCGTAGAAGCAAAAATTCTTTATGCACCAGGTAAAGCATCAAATGCTGGTGGTGTCGCAACTTCTGGTCTTGAAATGTCACAAAATGCGATCCGTTTGGGTTGGACATTTGAAGAAGTAGATGAGCGTTTACATGCGATCATGAAAGAAATTCATCGTAACTGTGTGAAATACGGTACTCAAGAAGATGGCACAGTCAATTATGTCAATGGTGCAAACATTGCTGGTTTCGTAAAAGTTGCAGATGCAATGTTAGCCCAAGGTGTATTCTAAGTTTTAGCTTAAAATACTGCATAAACCGATGCAAATGCATCGGTTTTTTTATGAACTTAAATTAAAGTGATTTAAGATTTTCTTTTCGTGGAATCGCTTGAAAGATCATATTCGGCTGATATTTGGATTCTAAAATTAATTTTGGAAAAATAGTGGAATAATCTAACCGGATGCCCATTGGTTTTGACAGGTTTTGCCGAATGCGTAATTCATGATGATGATTACCACAAAATTTTACTTGGCTTCTAAAGTCACCCCTTGGGATAATATGATAATTTTCAATCTCATATTGTATACTCATACCGTTACACCCAGCATAAAAAAGCATATGATCAGTTGTGAAATTTAAAAGTAATGCTTGAATTTGGTCAGGGCTAAATTCATCGGATATTTGTTGCCATGTAAATTTTTTCAGCAATTCAGCATCATAATTTTTTAGATCAGAAATATAAGGAATGGATTGAAAGGTATAATTTGTTTCATCTTTTAACGTGACTTTCAGTTGTTTGATTTGATTCTCTGGATTAGAAATTACTAAATCAGCATCACTAAAAATTTTCGATGCTAAATTTTCTTGTGCTTGTAAATTACCACATCCCATTAATGTTTGATGTTGTAGACTGTTTGATTGGATGTGTTGACCATTCAATCTATGCTGCTTTGAGATTTGATTACAGCCACTATAGATATGGATAGATTGAGATGAAATATTAGCAAGGATAGGTACAGGGCTATTCGGTGGCGTATATGCCCATGTATGTTGTTGTAATATTTCATTGAATTGACGTGATGATAAAACACTAGGTGCTATGGAGGCTTTTTCAACGGCTATATTTTGACATCCAGAAATCAATAAAAATGCACAAGAAAACAGTAAGCATGTTGTAATTTTCATATGTTACTCCTATTAAGACTTATTTTTATGCGAAAGTTTAGTGCCTACAAATATGTACTCCTGTTTCTCTTTTTGAAAAATCAGTTTAGGGTTGTTACTTGAACGTGATGTGATCTTAAAAGGAATGGGCTGTAAAAAAAACATTTTAATAAAGTGTTCTTGTCGCATGATATGAGGCGCACAAGCTTGAGCATCACCAAAAAATATAGGGATCATTATTTTTTGTTCAATAACTTTGTAAGTGCCTCCCATATAATTACAGGAAACATATGCACCTAGTTGATTATCTTTAAAAGTGAGCTCTATCGGAATATCATTGTTTGGCGGTGTATATGACCATATATATTGACTGAGTAATTTTTGAGTTTCTTCTACGGATAGTAGTTTTTCATGACATGCCGTACACAATAATGCGAGTATTATTATTTTTATTTTCATGACAACATTTCACTGATGAGAGTTATAGAAATTTAATACTAAAAAACCGATGCCTAAACATCGGTTTTAAATCTATTTTTGATCATTTAAGGATTAAAGAGAGCCTTTAATCGCTTCACGCTCAATAATCATATCTTGTACATAGGCATATTTAGACTGATCAGCGGCAGGATTTTTAATTTCATAACGTTTGAGACGAACCACTTGGCGCTCATTTGGTCTATGTGTGAAACCATCGATATTGTCATAGAATAAAGTCCAATCTTTATCGACTTGGGTTTTTACCCCATTTTCAGCATATTTAATTTCACGCACTTGTAAACATTGCTTCTTCATTACACCCGCAGAACATTCCTTGGTTTCTGGGCTAATTTCTAGAAAAATAGTTTCACCTTGACCTTGGTATTGGGTTTCAGGTGTCATTTTTCCTGTGAAAACGAATTTTTCACCTTTTGCTGAAGTAATGGTTAAGGTTGGGCTTTGTGTATTGCTGGTATTTAAGATAAATGCAGTTTTACCATTTTCAAATAATTGAGCAGCAATGCCTTCTTGTGCCATAGCATTTGCTGGACAAGCCATTTGCGTTGCAGCAAGATTGCCCGTGATAATTTGATTATTCTCAACTTTCCATGTGGTATTCATGCCATTACAACTGGTTGAGATACTGAGTTGACCTTTGTCGCTAAAATTTAACACCAATGGTTTTGGTGCATTAGGTGTATTGGCACTCCACTGATACGCAGCTAAGGTTTTATCTGCATTTTGTTGTTGTAAAATAGACACAGCAATATCTCCAGCTTTTTGAAGATCACTTGATTGACAAGCAGCAAGTGCAAAAGGGAACAAAGCGATTGCTAAATATTTAAATTTCATTATCAAAACAACTACTGAATAAATTTAAGCTTAGATTAAGCGATTTAGGTAAAAAAGGGATGGATACAATTGATATTTTAGGTTTCAATATGTATCCATATGATAAATATTTAAAAATATTTTTTATTTAGACTTAATGACCAAAGTTTATTTTAATCAAAACGATAGATATCCATACCTAATGCACCCATTGAAAAACTACTATGCACGACGCTAAAACGACTACCTGTGCCCATTGCAAAAAACAAAGGTGCAAAATGTTCTAAGGTTGGATGATTGCGTTGTACAAATGGAATATTTGACCAATCTAAAACTGCATCATAATCATGATGCGTGAGTTTATTTACCACATAGTTACGAAAAGTGGATGCCCATTCAGGCACTTGACTTGCATCACCATGCCAAGCTAATTCCCTTAAATTGTGAGTAATGCTGCCTGAGCCGATCAGTAAGATTTGCTTTTCACGTAGAGGCGCTAAAACTTGTCCGATTTTATAAATATCATCTGCATTCATATGCATCGGCAGAGAAATCTCAACTACAGCAATGTCCGCATCAGGATACATATGTAACAATGGCATCCACACGCCATGATCACGAGGACGTGTACTGTTGGCATGTGCCGGCAAATGCGCTTCTGCAAGCAAATGTAAAATTTCTTCGGCTAATTCTGGATTGCCTGATGCAGGGTAGCGTATCTCATACAGTTCAGGCGGAAAACCACGAAAATCATGCCAAGTTTCTGGACGTATTGCAGTACTTACTTCTAAGGCATTACTTTCCCAATGTGCTGACATTACCACGATTGCTTGTGGTTTCGGCAAGTTTAAACTTAAACGGTTTAAAGCAGGTCCAACTTGCTCTGGATCTAAAGCAAGCATAGGTGAACCATGAGAAATAAATAAACCTGGTAATGTTTGTAAATTCATATGAGATGCACCTAAGCAAAAGCATTAATTAAAGCAAAATCATGACAAAAAATAGCAATCCATATCAGTCTAATTTATTCAACATCTTGTTGCAGAAATAGAACGCTAATGGCTTTAGCCTGCACGATGATAAGGATGGTTGTGGTTAATACTCATCGCACGATAAAGCTGTTCGATTAACATGACACGAACCAGTGGATGTGGCAAGGTCAGTTTAGATAATGACCAATGCCAAGCAGCGGCTTTACGCACAGCTTCTGAATGACCATCTGGTCCACCGATTGCTAGGGCTACGTCGTTGCCTTCAAGCATCCAACTCTTCATGGTTTCAGCCAATTTTTCAGTGCTAAATTCACGTCCGCCGACTTCAAGTGCAATCAAAACTTCATTTTGCTTCAGCTGCGCTAGAATGCTGTCACCTTCGATTTGACGATATTTTAAAATATCCGCTTCAGAATCATTTTTACCACGTTTTGCCATCGGTAACTCAATGATTTGAGTTTGTACAAAGGGTTGAATGCGTTTGAAATAGTCTTCAAAACCCGTTAAAACCCATGCAGGCATTTTTTGACCAATGGTAAGAATGCGAATTTTCATAAAAAACTAATATTGTCATATAGCAATCTATAGTATAACCCTATATTGAAATGTTCTCAGGTCGTGTGTGATATTTCTCAGCAGGTAAAATAAATTAAGTATGTTGAAGAATAAAAAATGAATGGAATTAAAAATACCGGGCAGAGTAAAACTTGAAGTGCGACATAAACCACCTAATTAATTTAAAGGGTTTATGGAGTATATAAAATTGTCATACCATCATCTTAACTTTGAAGATCGTACTGCATTAATGCTTGAGTCAAGAAAAGAAGGCTTTTCAGCCAGAAAATTTGCTGAACTCATTAAAAGACATCCTAGTACGATCTATCGTGAGCTTAAAAGAAATAGCATCAATGACGTTTATCAAGCTCAATATGCTTCTGATAACACTTTTGCTAGACGTAGACGTGGTCACAGAAAACTCAAAATCGATTCAATCCTCTGGAAATTTATTGTTGAAGCGATCCGTTGTTTATGGTCTCCTCAGCAAATAGCAAAGCGTTTAAAGACATTTCCTGATTTGGATCAAACAATGAATGTAAGCCATACAACGATTTATTCAACGATACGAGCATTACCCAAGGGTGAGTTGAAAAAAGACTTATTATCCTGTCTACGTCATGAAAATAAAAAGCGAAAAGCTAACGGTGAACCTAAAAAAGATTCTATATTACAGGATATTAAAACTATTCATGAGCGCCCAGCCGAAGTTCAAGAAAGAAAAATACCGGGTCATTGGGAAGCTGATTTAATTAAAGGTAAAGACAATAAAAGTTCGATAGCAACACTTATTGAACGAAATACACGGCTCTGTATCTTGGCAACATTACCTGATGCAAAGGCAGAATCAGTGCGCAAGGCTTTAACTGAAGCTCTGAAATATTTACCTGCAGAACTGCGTAAAACGTTGACCTATGACCGTGGACGTGAGATGTCAGAACATAAAATACTCGAAGAAGATTTAGGCATAGATGTATATTTCTGTGACCCACATTCACCCTGGCAAAAAGGCACATGCGAAAATATGAATGGTTTAATTAGGCAATATTTACCTAAAGGGATTGATTTAAATCAGGCAGATCAGCATTATTTAAATCAAGTTGCCATGTCACTGAATACTCGTCCTAGAAAGGCGTTAGATTGGCTTACACCATTAGAGAAATTTGCTCAGCTTGTTGATTATCATATGGCTTTTGAAACTGTCGCACCTCATGTTTGAATTCGCCCCATATTTTTGCTACAGTGAACCAAATTAAGATCATCTATTTACTAGGCCTCGCATTTGCGGGGTTTTTAATGCTGAATAAAAGGAAAACTTGATGGAATTGCCCAATATTATGCACCCGGTCGCGAAGCTGAGCACCGCATTAGCCGCTGCATTGATGCTGAGCGGGTGCATGCCCGGTGAAATCCGCCCGACGATTGGCCAGCAAATGGAAACTGGCGACCAACGGTTTGGCGATCTGGTTTTCCGCCAGCTCGCACCGAATGTCTGGCAGCACACTTCCTATCTCGACATGCCGGGTTTCGGGGCAGTCGCTTCCAACGGTTTGATCGTCAGGGATGGCGGCCGCGTGCTGGTGGTCGATACCGCCTGGACCGATGACCAGACCGCCCAGATCCTCAACTGGATCAAGCAGGAGATCAACCTGCCGGTCGCGCTGGCGGTGGTGACTCACGCGCATCAGGACAAGATGGGCGGTATGGACGCGCTGCATGCGGCGGGGATTGCGACTTATGCCAATGCGTTGTCGAACCAGCTTGCCCCGCAAGAGGGGATGGTTGCGGCGCAACACAGCCTGACTTTCGCCGCCAATGGCTGGGTCGAACCAGCAACCGCGCCCAACTTTGGCCCGCTCAAGGTATTTTACCCCGGCCCCGGCCACACCAGTGACAATATCACCGTTGGGATCGACGGCACCGACATCGCTTTTGGTGGCTGCCTGATCAAGGACAGCAAGGCCAAGTCGCTCGGCAATCTCGGTGATGCCGACACTGAGCACTACGCCGCGTCAGCGCGCGCGTTTGGTGCGGCGTTCCCCAAGGCCAGCATGATCGTGATGAGCCATTCCGCCCCCGATAGCCGCGCCGCAATCACTCATACGGCCCGCATGGCCGACAAGCTGCGCTGAGCCATGGCTGACCACGTCACCCCCAATCTGCCATCGCGCGATTTCGATGTGACAGAGGCGTTTTATGCGAAGCTGGGCTTTGCGACGAGTTGGAAGGATCGCGGCTGGATGATCCTGCAGCGCGGCGGTTTGCAGCTCGAATTCTTCCCCTATCCTGACCTCGACCCAGCTACGAGCTCGTTCGGCTGTTGCCTGCGGTTGGATGATCTCGATGCCATGGTGGCATTGGTGAACGCGGCGGGAGCCGAGGAAAAAAGCACCGGCTGGCCGCGCTTCAAAGCTCCGCAACTGGAGGCGAGCGGCCTGAGGATCGGCTACCTGATCGATCCCGACTGCACGCTGGTGCGGCTGATCCAGAACCCCGACTGACCGCATGCCCGCGAAAATCAAGATTTGCGGGATCAGCACACCCGAGGCGCTCGATGCGACCATCGCGGCGCGGGCGGACTATGCCGGGTTGGTGTTCTATCCAGCGTCGCCCCGTGCGGTTACGTCGAATGTCGCGGGCGCTTTGACATCGCGCGCAGCTGGCCAGATCGCCATGGTCGGTTTGTTCGTCGATGCGGATGATGCTGTCATCGCCGACGCACTGGTGGCAGCCAAGCTGAACGCGCTGCAGCTGCACGGTTCGGAATCGCCCGAACGCGTGGCCCAGTTGCGCGCGCGGTTTGGCAAGCCGGTGTGGAAGGCGCTGCCCGTCGCCAGCGCCAGCGATGTCGCACGCGCCGCAGCCTATGCCGGGGCGGCGGACTTGATCTTGTTCGACGCCAAGACCCCCAAAGGCGCGCTGCCCGGCGGCATGGGGTTGGCGTTCGACTGGTCGCTGCTGGCCGGATATCGCGGTGCCTTGCCGTGGGGGCTGGCAGGCGGGCTAAATCCGACGAATGTTGCCGAGGCGATTGCGCGCACCGGAGCGCCGCTGGTCGATACCTCCAGCGGCGTCGAAAGCGCGCCGGGCGTCAAGGATACCGACAAGATTACCAATTTCGCCTTTGCGGTGCGCTTGGCCTAAATCGCGTCGATCAATAGGCGTCGTTCAGCGCAAAGATCGGCTTGCGGGTGCGCCACTGCCCTCGGGTGAAGTCGGGAAAATCTAACGTGCGATTGCCCTCAGCAATCGATTGTTCCGACAGAGGCGTGATCGCGCTCCAGGCCAGCGCGTCGTAAATGTCGATTGGCATCGGGGCCTTGGCCTTCAGCGCCTCGACAAAAGCGTGGATCACGAACCAGTCCATCCCGCCATGCCCGGCCCCTGCCGCCAGATCGGCGTAGCGTTTCCATAGCGGGTGATCGTATTTCGCAAACCAGCCCTCGGCAGGCTCCCAGCGGTGCGGCTGTGGGCTCTTGCCCTCCAGATAGATCGACTTGTTGACGTCCATCCACAGCCCCTCGGTGCCTTGCACCCGAAAGCCGAGAGAATAGGGGCGCGGCAGCGAGGTGTCGTGGCACAGCATGATCGTTTCACCATTAGTGCAGCCGATCATGGTGTTGACCACATCACCCAGTGCGAATTTCACCTCGGCGTTGGGATGATCGGCAGAGCCGTTCTTGACGACATAATCATGCAGCCCGCGCGCCTTACAGCCGAAGCCGCCAGCGCCCGCTTCGCCCGGCAACGCGACCTTCAGGGTGCGGGTCTGCGGCGGGTAGCACACGCCGGCATCGGCGCAGCCCTGGTACTTCACGGTCAGGGTGGTCGCGCTCGCGCCGGCCGCGGGCGTGCCGGTGAGGGTGCCGAGCAATTCCTTGCGGTAGGTTTCGACGTCGCCGAAGAATTCGTCGCGGTAGGCCTTGCCCTTCGGCAGCGCCATGGTCGCGCCGGTGAAGGCGGCATCGGCCTTGACCGAGGTGCGGTGCCGGTACAGGTAATAGCCGTCGGCGATCCGCCAGCGCACCTCGATGCGGTCCGGCGCGGTGGCCTGCGCGGACAGGACGAAGACCTCGTCGACCGGCGGCAGTTCGAAGTCCTGGGCGACGGCCGAGGTCGCGGGCAGCGCAAGCAGCAGGGCGAGCCCGGCCAGCCAGCGGCGCAGGCGGATCGTGGATGCGGTCATTGGCTCAGTTTACCGGTCGGCTCTCGGCGGCCAGCCATTGCAGGTATTCGGGCAGGCCGGACGCGGCTTCGACCGCGAGCAGCTCCGGGAGTTCGTAGGGATGCAGTTGGCGCAGGCGTTCCTGCAGGGCGGGGTAGGCCTCGGCACTGGTCTTGACCAGCAGCAGGACCTCGGCCGCGGCCTCGACCTTGCGTTGCCAGCGATAGACCGAACGCAGGCCGGGCAGGAGGTTGACGCAGGCGGCCAGGCGCTCGGCCACCAGCGCGGTGGCGATGCGCTCGGCGCTGTCGGCGTCGGGACAGGTGCAGAAGCAGATCAGGGCGCTCACCGGCATAGGGTAGCGGCTGCCCCGATCCGGCGGGCCTGGCGGACATCCGCGTGCGGCCCTTGAAAGTCGGCGGGCCCGCCCCATCTCGGTGGCATGCCGGGTTCGCCCGGTTCTGTTGTCCGCGGTTTGGCACTCGCTTCGCGCGACTGCTAAAATCGCCGGGTTTTTCCACGTCAATCAACCATTTACCGAGGTTGCCATGTCCAATATCAAGCCGCTGCACGACCGCGTGGTCATCAAGCGCATGGAAGAAGAGAAGCTGTCCGCCGGCGGGATCGTGATCCCGGATTCGGCCACCGAGAAGCCGATCAAGGGCGAAGTCGTCGCCGTCGGCACCGGCAAGGTGCTGGACAACGGCCAGGTCCGCGCGCCGCAGGTCAAGGTCGGCGACAAGGTGCTGTTCGGCAAGTACAGCGGCACCGAAGTGAAGCTGGACGGCGTCGAGCTGCTGGTGGTGAAGGAAGACGACCTGTTCGCGATCCTCGGCTGATCGCGCGTCGCTCCCACACATTTCTCATCCGAATAATTTTTCGAGGTAATTCGCAATGGCTGCCAAGGACATTCGTTTCGGCGAAGACGCGCGCTCCAAGATGGTGCGCGGCGTCAACGTGCTCGCCAACGCCGTGAAGGCGACCCTCGGCCCGAAGGGCCGCAACGTCGTGCTGCAGAAGAGCTACGGCGCGCCGACCATCACCAAGGACGGCGTCTCCGTCGCCAAGGAAATCGAACTGGCTGACGCGTTCGAGAACATGGGCGCGCAGATGGTGAAGGAAGTCGCTTCCAAGACCTCCGACAACGCCGGCGACGGCACCACCACCGCCACCGTGCTGGCGCAGGCGTTCATCCGCGAGGGCATGAAGGCGGTCGCCGCCGGCATGAACCCGATGGACCTGAAGCGCGGCATCGACCAGGCGGTGAAGGCCGCGGTCGGCGAACTGAAGTCGCTGTCCAAGCCGTCGTCGACCAGCAAGGAAATCGCCCAGGTCGGCGCGATCTCCGCGAACTCGGATGCCAACATCGGCGACCTGATCGCGCAGGCGATGGACAAGGTCGGCAAGGAAGGCGTGATCACGGTCGAGGAAGGCAGCGGCCTGGACAACGAACTCGACGTGGTCGAGGGCATGCAGTTCGACCGCGGCTACCTGAGCCCGTACTTCGTCAACAACCAGCAGTCGATGTCGGCCGACCTGGATGATCCCTTCATCCTGCTGTACGACAAGAAGATCTCCAACGTGCGCGACCTGCTGCCCGTCCTCGAGGGCGTGGCCAAGGCCGGCAAGCCGCTGCTGATCGTGGCGGAGGAAGTCGAAGGCGAAGCGCTGGCGACCCTGGTGGTCAACACCATCCGCGGCATCGTCAAGGTCTGCGCGGTGAAGGCCCCGGGCTTCGGCGACCGTCGCAAGGCGATGCTGGAAGACATGGCGATCCTGACCGGCGGCGTGGTGATTTCCGAGGAAGTCGGCCTGTCGCTGGAGAAGGCCACCATCAAGGACCTCGGCCGCGCCAAGAAGATCCAGGTGTCGAAGGAAAACACCACCATCATCGATGGCGCCGGCGAAGGCGCGGGCATCGAGGCGCGCATCAAGCAGATCAAGGCGCAGATCGAGGAGACCTCCTCCGACTACGACCGCGAGAAGCTGCAGGAGCGCGTGGCCAAGCTGGCCGGCGGCGTTGCGGTGATCAAGGTCGGTGCCGCCACCGAAGTCGAGATGAAGGAAAAGAAGGCGCGCGTCGAAGACGCCCTGCACGCGACCCGTGCGGCCGTCGAGGAAGGCATCGTCCCGGGCGGCGGCGTCGCCCTGATCCGTGCCAAGGCGGCGATCGCCGGCATCAAGGGCGTGAACGAAGACCAGAACCACGGCATCCAGATCGCCCTGCGCGCGATGGAAGCCCCGCTGCGCGAGATCGTGACCAATGCCGGCGATGAGCCGTCGGTCATCCTCAACCGCGTGGTCGAAGGTTCGGGTGCGTTCGGCTACAACGCCGCCAACGGCGAGTTCGGCGACATGATCGAGTTCGGCATCCTGGACCCGACCAAGGTCACCCGCACCGCGCTGCAGAACGCCGCGTCGATCGCGGGCCTGATGATCACCACCGAAGCGATGGTGGCCGAGGCCCCGAAGAAGGACGAGCCGGCGATGCCGGCCGGCGGCGGCATGGGCGGCATGGATTTCTAAGCCCCGCGATCCATCAAGCAAGACCACAAAGCCCGGCCTCGTGCCGGGCTTTGTGCGTTCTGGCGTCCGAGGCGGGAGACTTCCTACCCGCCCCGCGGCAATGTCTGACGCGAAGATCAGAAAACGCCGATATGAACGCGTGCTCGCGGGCGCAACCCTGAGCAGCCGTCCCTGCAACGGAGCGCTGCGTGCCGCGCCTGACCGCACCCCGGCGGCAGGCCGAGGTGTGCGCGCCACTGCCGGCCGCCCACGCCGCTGCGCGTTACGCGCGCCACCTGCCCGAGCGCACGCTGCTGTACGCGCTAGTGCAGGCGCACTACCCGGACTTCATCGCGCGTCTTGAGGCCGAAGACCGCCCGCTGCCCGAGTATGTGCGCGAGGAGTTCGAGACCTACCTGCGCTGCGGCGTGCTCGAGCACGGCTTCCTGCGCGTGGTCTGCGAGCACTGTCGTGCCGAGAGGCTGGTGGCGTATTCCTGCAAGAAGCGCGGGCTGTGCCCGAGCTGCGGCGCACGGCGCATGGCCGAGTCGGCGCGGCATCTGGTGGACGAGGTGTTCGGCCCGCGGCCGGTGCGGCAATGGGTGCTGAGTTTCCCGTACCCGTTGCGCTTCCTGTTCGCCAGCAAGCCTGAGGCGATCGGCCCGGTGCTGGGCATCGTGCATCGTGTGATCGCCGGTTGGCTTGCCGATCAGGCCGGCGTGCCGCGGGATACGGCGCAATGCGGCGTGGTGACCCTGATCCAGCGCTTCGGCAGCGCGCTGAATCTCAACATCCACTTCCACATGCTGTGGCTCGACGGCGTGTACGAGGACACCACCGAGCGTCCGCAGCGCAAGCCGCGCCTGCACCGCACCCGTGCGCCCACATCGGCGCAACTGACGGAACTGGCCAACACCATCGCGCATCGCGTGTGCCGGCACCTGTCGCGCCGCGGCTGGCTCGAAGGCGAAGACGAATCCGTGTTCCTGTCCGACAGCGCGGGTAGCGACGACGGCATGGATGGGCTGCGGATGAGTTCGATGACCTACCGCATCGCCACCGGTCGCGACGCTGGCCGCAAGGTCGTCACGCTGCAAACGCTGCCTGGCGACGCCGGTCCGCTGGAGGGCGACGCCGGCAAGGTCGGCGGCTTCTCGCTGCATGCCGGCGTGGCCGCGGAAGCACACGAAAGCCACAAGCTCGAAAAGCTGTGCCGCTACATCACGCGCCCGGCGATCAGCGAGCAGCGGCTATCGATCTCGCCACAGGGCAGGGTGCGTTACCAGCTCAAGACGCCGTGGCGCAATGGCACCACGCATGTCGAATGGGATGCGGTGGACTTCATCGCCAAGCTGGCGGCACTGGTCCCGCCGCCACGCGCGCATCTCACCCGCTTCCACGGCGTATTCGCCCCGAATGCAAACCTGCGCGCGCAGCTGACGCCCTCGGGGCGCGGCAGGCGGCCTGCGGGCGATGCGGCGCCAGTGGACGTCAGCGCCCACGACGAGCCGCGCAGCCCCGAGCAGAAGCGCCGTGCGATGAGCTGGGCGCAACGGCTCAAGCGGGTCTTTTCCATCGACATCACCACCTGCGCCCACTGCGGCGGCGCGGTGCGGATCGTCGCCAGCATCGAAGACCCCAAGGCCATTCGCGCCATCCTCGCCCACTTCGAGAAACACGGCGCGCTGGAGCAAGCGCACTACCGGCCCGCAGCGCGCGCCCCGCCGCCCGCCGCGTGATGAGGCGCCGGCCACACAGCCGGCAGCCAAGCCAGAGTCCGATCCGATGCGGCCACGACCCCGCAGGGCTGCGCTCGGCCCTGTGCCGGGATTCGGTGAGAAATGGCTACGCACTGAGCCGCTGCGTGGCCCCGCGATGTCGAAAACCCACGCATGAACCCCCGATCTGTGCCCGATCTGTGCCCAAAGCGGCGCTTGCGCGGCCGCTTCCTACCCGCCAGACTCGCCAAAAAGGGCGGTTGAACTTCCTATACCCATATCCCACTTTAGGTTTGGCAGCACCTTTTCAATCAGGTGGTTGTTTACACCAATCCAGCTATTGGCCAATTGAATATTGGTTTCGTCTACTTTTTTTGATTTTTTAAACAGCTTGGTAAAACCGAGTGCCAAAACAGGGGGACCATGTAAAAACGTGCTTCCTGTAATGACTGAACCAACTGTGAGTCCTTTACTGACTTTTTGCAATAAGGATGCTTTTTTATGAGCAGTAGACATAAATCTAACCTTGAGTGTAGAGATTTAAAAAAATGTTCCAACTATAAACAACGGAAATTGAAATACAATTGTATATTTGAAGATGTTGACATTTTTTATGGATTTACCCATTTTCTGCAATTTTAATCCACTTTATCATAAGTGAAGCATTGGTATTTGGTGTATAAAGTTCTTAAAAACTTTTATTGAAACATATATCTCATGTTTTTAGAAATCCGATAAATTGAAAACAATGGAGGGCAGAGTAAAACTTGAAGTGCGACATAAACCACCTAATTAATTTAAAGGGTTTATGGAGTATATAAAATTGTCATACCATCATCTTAACTTTGAAGATCGTACTGCATTAATGCTTGAGTCAAGAAAAGAAGGCTTTTCAGCCAGAAAATTTGCTGAACTCATTAAAAGACATCCTAGTACGATCTATCGTGAGCTTAAAAGAAATAGCATCAATGACGTTTATCAAGCTCAATATGCTTCTGATAACACTTTTGCTAGACGTAGACGTGGTCACAGAAAACTCAAAATCGATTCAATCCTCTGGAAATTTATTGTTGAAGCGATCCGTTGTTTATGGTCTCCTCAGCAAATAGCAAAGCGTTTAAAGACATTTCCTGATTTGGATCAAACAATGAATGTAAGCCATACAACGATTTATTCAACGATACGAGCATTACCCAAGGGTGAGTTGAAAAAAGACTTATTATCCTGTCTACGTCATGAAAATAAAAAGCGAAAAGCTAACGGTGAACCTAAAAAAGATTCTATATTACAGGATATTAAAACTATTCATGAGCGCCCAGCCGAAGTTCAAGAAAGAAAAATACCGGGTCATTGGGAAGCTGATTTAATTAAAGGTAAAGACAATAAAAGTTCGATAGCAACACTTATTGAACGAAATACACGGCTCTGTATCTTGGCAACATTACCTGATGCAAAGGCAGAATCAGTGCGCAAGGCTTTAACTGAAGCTCTGAAATATTTACCTGCAGAACTGCGTAAAACGTTGACCTATGACCGTGGACGTGAGATGTCAGAACATAAAATACTCGAAGAAGATTTAGGCATAGATGTATATTTCTGTGACCCACATTCACCCTGGCAAAAAGGCACATGCGAAAATATGAATGGTTTAATTAGGCAATATTTACCTAAAGGGATTGATTTAAATCAGGCAGATCAGCATTATTTAAATCAAGTTGCCATGTCACTGAATACTCGTCCTAGAAAGGCGTTAGATTGGCTTACACCATTAGAGAAATTTGCTCAGCTTGTTGATTATCATATGGCTTTTGAAACTGTCGCACCTCATGTTTGAATTCGCCCCGATATCTGTAAAACTCAGCTATTTGCTTTTAATCTTGACATTCTTAGAGTCATGCAACTCATATTGTAATTTTAATTGAACCACAGGCTGATCCTAAAAATTAAGCAATTATATCGCACAGATTATTTACCCAACAGCTTTTAGACGTCATAAAAATGTTGATAAATTAGCTTAAATAATTGTAGCCTATATTAAAAAACAATAGCGAGAGCCATTGGGTATATGGTCAATTTTTTTAATTGTATAAAAAAGCGCAGTCCTAAAGGAGCTAGGACTGCGTTCTAACACCAATCCATCTGGAGATACAGATTGATGTTAACGAAACGATCTCTGATCGTATCTATACTTAATTAATGAGGTTAAGTGATATTATTTCAAGTGTTCATTCAAATGAATCTCATTAAAAATATAGCACGATTAGGAAATACTTTGTTTGTTTTTTAACTAATATTTTAAGCTTATGATATAGTAATAAAAAAAAGCGCCCTAAGGCGCTTTTTTTACTTGTAAATCAAGGGTTTTTATTTAATGACGGGCAGCTTTGCCTTCATCTACTGGTTTTACAATAGGTGCTTTAACTAGCGGTTTAGGTTGTTCAACTAAAGCGAGAGGTAAAATATCGTCAATTGATTTCACAGCTTTAATTTCTAAACCTTCTTTTACATTTTGAGGAATTTCAGCTAAGTCACGTACGTTTTCTTGTGGGATGAACACCAGTTTCACGCCACCACGATGTGCTGCTAAAAGTTTCTCTTTTAAGCCACCAATGCGCATTGCACGACCACCTAAACTGGTTTCACCAGTCATGGCAATATCAGGGCGAATCGCAATACCTGTAAATGCAGACACAAGTGCAGTCGTGAGTGCTAAACCAGCAGAAGGTCCATCTTTTGGTGTTGCACCTTCAGGTAAATGCACGTGTACATCGGTTTCTTCAAAACGAGATGACTCAATACCGAGTTCATCTGCACGTGTACGCACAACGGTCATTGCTGCAGTAATCGACTCTTTCATCACATCACCGAGTGAGCCAGTAGTGATAAATTTACCTTTACCTTTTACAGCAGCAACTTCAATCGTGAGTAATTCACCACCCACAGAAGTCCAAGCTAGACCGTTAACACGACCCACTTGCGCTTCTTCTTCAGCCATACCGTAGTCGAACTTATGTACTCCTAAATAATCAGGTAAGTTCTCAGCCGTGACATCAATTTGCAAGTTTTTAGCTTTCTTACTGACTGACTCTTTCACCACTTTACGTGCAATTTTAGAAATTTCACGTTCTAAACTACGTACACCTGCTTCACGTGTATAACGACGGACAATGTCACGAATCGCTTCTTCATGAACAGTCAATTCTTTAGCACGTAAGCCATTGTTCTTGATTGCTTTCGGAACAAGGTAACGGTCTGCGATGTTGACTTTTTCTTCTTCGGTATAACCAGGAAGACGAATCACTTCCATACGGTCAAGCAAAGCTTCAGGAATGTTCATACTGTTTGCTGTACAGATAAACATTACTTCGGAAAGATCAAGATCAAGATCTAAATAATGGTCGTTAAACTTCCCATTTTGTGATGGGTCTAATACTTCAAGTAACGCAGAAGCTGGATCGCCACGATAGTCCTGTGCCATTTTGTCAATTTCATCGAGCAAGAACAATGGGTTCTTGACACCAACTTTTGTCAAAGACTGCACGATTTTACCTGGCATCGCACCAATATAGGTACGACGGTGACCACGAATCTCCGCTTCATCACGTACACCACCAAGTGCCATACGCACGAACTCACGACCTGTTGCTTTGGCAATCGATTCACCGAGTGAAGTTTTACCGACACCAGGAGGACCAACCAAACAAAGAATCGGGCCTTTGAGTTTTTTCACGCGAGATTGAACAGCTAAGTATTCAACAATGCGCTCTTTAACTTCATCCAAACCATAATGGTCTGCATCTAAAATTTCTTGCGCTTTGTTCAAGTTAATGCTGACTTTGCTGGCTTTATTCCAAGGTGTATCTAAGATCACCTCTAAATAGTTGCGCACCACAGCCGCTTCACTTGATGCTGGTTGCATTGATTTTAGTTTACGGAATTCAGCATCCGCTTTTTTACGCACGTGTTCAGGTAAATCAGCTTCTGCTAAACGTTTTTCAATTTCTGCAACGTCATCTTCTGCACCGCCATTCATGTCGGAAAGTTCACGTTGAATTACTTTCATCTTTTCATTCAGGAAGTATTCACGTTGATTCTTTTCCATTTGACGTTTTACAGAATCATGCAAAGTTTGCTCAATCTGCTGTTCTTCAGATTGTTGCAGCAAATAAGTCATTAGCTCTTGTAAATGTGCTTCAAATTCATCGTGTTCGAGGAATTTTTGTTTTACGTCAATATTCAAAGGCACACGAGTTGCAACAAAGAACAACAATTGCAGTAAATCATCAATTTTATTTGCTGCTGCAATTAACTCACGTGCATTGCGTAATTTTGCTTCTGCATATTGAGCAAATAAGGCACGTAATTCTTCGACACGTGTTTTTTGTGTATCTTCATCGATCGATACAGTCATTGGGCTTAATGCATGTTCAGCTGATAAATATTCATCATTTTCAATGATTTTAACCAGTTTTGAACGATGTAAACCTTCAATTAATACTTTTATACAGTTTTCATCATTTTCATGATTCACAACTTGTACAATCTTAGCGACAGTACCATATTGATATAAGTTGTCGTGATCAATTTCTTCTGTAAGCGAATCTTTTTGCGCAACTACAAATACTAAATTGTCACTGTTACGAGCCACATCAACTGCATTGATCGATTTTTCACGACCTACAAATAGCGCAATTTGCATGTGTGGATAAACCACGACATCACGTAACGCTAAAAGCGGTAATACACTTGGAACCTGTGGCTCTAAGTTTTCTTGATTCATAATAATCTCAGACATGGGCACTCCTAATGAGTGACAACGGTGTTGCCATGTTTTTTATAGTGATGGGTATTTCTAAAATTACAAGGGCTTCACAAAATAATTTGCATAAAATTTGTCAAGTATCTGATAAATAATACATCATAAAATATACGATTGGCTGAGTTGACGCTTAAAACACTTATATTTTGTAGGGGTAATTAGCGCATGTAAGGCTTGATCCCAAGGATTGCGATGTAAATTGGTATTTAAAAACTGAAAATCATGCGCAAGTCCTAAACGGTAGGGTTTATAAGGCGCAGAAGCCAAAGTACGATCATAAAAACCACCGCCCATGCCCATCCGTGTACCCACGGGATCACATGCTAATAAAGGCATTAAAAGAACATCTAAATGTGAAACATGCAGCCCTCGATTGCGCATAGGCTCAAGCATACCAAGTGTGTGCAGGACAAAGCGTTTATTACGATATTGATATTTTGAAATTTTTACCCAGACTAATATTTTATTCATATTGCAGATGATCGGCAGATAAATATGTTTATGCTGTTGAAAACAATATTCAATTATTTTACGGGTTCGCAGCTCACCAAAACCATCCAAATAAATACCAATTTTTTTTGCCGTCCTGAATTGTGGGCTCTTTCTGAGTTGATTAAAGGCAGATTGTTCACTATGCCGTTGTTGAAATTTTGATAGTTGTCGTCGCTGAGCTTTTAAGTTTTTACGAAGTTGTAAGGTTTGCTTAGACATAATACTTTAATAAATGTTAATTACATCACTAAATCATAGCAAATATAAACTGCCCATATAAAGAATAAAATATATAAGTTGAATAAATGCGTTAAATTAAATTTTTTAAAGTACTTACTCTATTTTAATGTATATTATTAAGAATAACTAATTATAAAAAATAATTATTTTTTTAATAGACCCAATTTTTAAATAAACTGGGTCTATTATAAATTATGATTTTTTATTGATAATAAAAGGACGGTTCTCATTATCTAAAGATAATACAATATTTACACCTTGAAATTGCTCATTAATAATGAGTTTTGTGTGATATGTTTTACATTCTTCTTTGCAATTTTTAACAGATAGTACATATTCATTTGGTTTTAAATAATAAGTAGTTGCATTATTTATATAGAAGTCACCGGCTTTGAAATCATCAATGTAAAATTTAATAGGACAGTCTTTATTGCTGTCTTTTTCTTCATCGCAAAGCTTATCATCACGTTGAACATTAACGGGTTTTGTATTTAATTCATTGTTTATAAATAATAAATTTTTTGGTTGGTTTTTGGCGGTTACAGTTTTTAATTGAGTGCAAGCAGATAAAGAGGCAATTATTGCAATGGAAATAGTGGCATTCTTTAGCATAATGATGTCCTGTTAGAAAAATTTAAATATCGACACATAATATTTTACTATTTGGTAAACTATTAAGCGTGTTGGTATGTGTTGTTCATTGTACAAAAAATATCGCTCTGATAATATATCTTACCAATTGTTACTAATAATTGGGCATTTAAAATGCAAAAAATCACGTTAATAGATAAATCATCTCTTGAGAAAGTTAATATCAGTTCAAATATAATAAAATTAAATAAAGTGATGATTATTCAACCTAATATAAAAAAAGAAGAGATTTTAGAGATTATTCAAGATGGTAATCACCTCATAATAAGATTAAAAAATGGTGAAACCATCACAATTGAAAATTATTTTGTGAAAGCTGCTGATGGTGCAACATCTGATCTCGTATTTGATGGTACTGTTTGTGCTTTTGAGCAGCTCTTTTGGCAAGATGGTGTAGCCAGCTTTAAAGAGATAACTGGCCTTGAAGAGCTTCTTCCAATTATTACGGGTACCAGTACTGGTGGTGTCGGTCCATTACCTTGGGTTGTAGGTGGACTTGTTACGGGAGGAATCATCGCAGCGACTGATGATGATAAAAGCGATTCAGAACCAAAAAATGAGCCAACATTTGTATTAAAGGCACCTAAAGTCGAAATTTTAGATGATCAAAATAATGATGGCTTCTTGTCTAATATTGAAATTGGGAATAAAGACCAAGTTGGTGTGATTGTTTCAATTCCAATAGGTGCAAAAGCTGGCGACACAATTACTGTAACGGATCAATCTGGTAAAAAATATACACATGTCCTAGTAAGGGAAGATTTAAATTCTGGTAAAGTGACAATCAAGGTTGATCGTCCTACGGAAGGCAATGAGCTTAAAGTAACTGCAACGATCACTAATCAAGAAGGTGAATCAGAATCTTCTCCAGAAGATAGTGCGGTGATTAAAACTACTCTACCAACCTTAACAGTTGAAGTTCCTGAGAAAAGTAATGATGCAACACCAACAATTACGGGTAAGACTGATGTACCTGCAGGAAGTAAAATTGAACTTACAATTACTGATAAAAATGGTAATACGCAAACAGTAACTACTGAAGTCAAAGATGATGGTACTTATACTGTAGATGTACCAGATGCTTTGCCTGAAGGTGAATTTACTGTTACGGGCAAAGTGACGGATTCAATTGGTAATAGCACAACAGCAACAGATCAAGGGACGATCGATATAACTTTTCCAAAAGTTAAGATAGATATCACACCAGAAGGTGACATCAGCGTCACCTTTGATCCAGATGTAGACCCAAGCACCATCACCCCAAACGATTTCAAAATCACCGACAAAGATGGCAATTCGATTGAGATTACATTAACACCAAGTGAAGATGGCTTGACCTGGACCGGCAAAGTCCCTGAAGAGACCGAAGGCAAAGTCACCGTGACTGTGCCAGCAGGCAGTTATGAAGATACGTCGGGTAACCCAGGTCAACCGAGCACAGGTGAGAACCATGTCAACATGCTGCCACCAACCGTTAAAGTAGAGATCACGCCTGAAGGTGAAATCACGGTTACATTTGACCCAGATGTAGATCCAACCACGATTGATCCAAAAGACATCGTGATCACCGACAAAGACGGCAATCCGATTGAGATTACATTAACACCAAGTGAAGATGGCTTAACCTGGACCGGTAAAGTTCCAGAAGACGTTGAAGGCAAAGTCACCGTGACTGTGCCAGCAGGCAGTTATGAAGATACGTCGGGTAACCCAGGTCAACCGAGCACAGGTGAGAACCAGGTCAACATGCTGCCACCAACCGTTAAAGTAGAGATCACACCAGAAGGAGACATCACGGTTAGCTTTGATCCAGATGTAGATCCAACCACGATTGATCCAAAAGACATCGTGATCACGGACAAAGACGGCAATCCGATCGAAATCACCTTGACCCCAAGTGCAGATGGATTGACCTGGACCGGTAAAGTTCCAGAAAATGTTGAAGGCGAGGTAAATGTTGAGATTCCTCCAACTTATAAGGATGAATCTGGAAATGTTGGTGAACCAGGTAAAGGTACGGGGACCGTGGATACAGTGCCGCCAGGTGTGAATATTGACATTACACCTGATGGCAAAATTACCGTAACGTTTGATCCTGATGTTGATCCAGAAAGCATCACGCCAGATGATTTTAAAGTTACTGATAAAGAAGGTAATCCAATTGAGGTCGAATTCACTCCTGATGAAGATGGCTTAACCTGGACAGGTAAAGTGCCACCAAATGTTGACACAGACATCACTGTTGAAGTTCCACCAACAGATGAAGAGAGTAATCCTACATATACGGATGAAGTGGGTAATCCAGGAACAGGTGGTGATAAGACCGCACCTGTGGATACCTTACCACCAAAAGTTACTGTTGAAATTAGTGAAGATAGAACTTCAGTGACCTTTATATTTAATGAACCAATTCAAGGTTTTGATGCATCTGATATTGTGGTTACAGGTGGAATGTTAAAACCAGATACATTGGTGAAAAATGCTGATGGTACTTGGACGGCTCAACTTCAAAATACTGAAAAAGGCAACACAGTTGAGGTGATGGTTAAAGATCAAAGTTATACCGATTTAACCAATAATGCAGGCGCTGCTGGAGCAGACCGTGACATTACCATCAAAATTACCAGTGTCACGCAGATTGCAGGTTCAAATGATAAGCTGATTACGGGGATGACTGGGGCAAATCAAGAGGTTACTGTGATTTTGCCAAATGGCGATGAAATTACAGGTATCCGTTCTGATGAAAATGGTTATTGGGAACTAACAACAGCGATTGTTGAAGGCAAGCAAGATAAAATTCAAGCAACAACACTCAATCAAGATGAAAAACCTATAGAAGATATTATCAGCTTACCATTTGTTTCGATTGATCTAGTTTCTGGTGATGATGTCATCAATGAAGCTGAATATTCTGATTTAGAAAATACAGTCACAATCACAGGTAAAGTCAGTAACCCAGATGTCACCATGACGGTAACAATTGCGGGCAAGACTTATTCAGGTTCACAAGTAACGGTGAATGCGGATGGGACTTGGTCTGTGAATGTACCGAAAGCAGATGTTGCGAAAGATTTTGATATTACTGCACAAGCGACCTCGAATAAATCAGGTGTGACATCAGATGAAGCTTTACGTGATGTTATGGTCGATATTGAACCACCAAAAGTCACTGTAGAGATTGATGCAACAGGTAAAATTACCCTGAAATATGATAGTGATGTTGACCCAAACAGTATTGATTTGTCGAAAGTCACTGTGAAAGACACCTCAGGCAATGTGATCACTGTAAATTGGAATATGTCTGATAGTAGTGCATTAAACTTTGATGCAATGATAGATATGCCTGTTGATGACATTATCACTGTGACAGTGCCTGAGGGCAGTTATCAAGATTTAGTGGGCAACCTTGGTTTAGAAGGTTTAGATGCTGAAGATGTTGATAATGCACCACCTGATATTGAAAAGACTTTAATTACAACTGAGGAAGATACTTCGGTTGTGATTACTTGGGCGCAATTAGGTATTACGGATAACAGTACGGATTTGAATAAGTTAGCTGTTTCATTCACAACATTGCCAACCAATGGTACTTTGTATCTAAATGGTCAGGCTGTGACAGATATCAATATGTTGGCGGATTTAACTAAATCTGATATTGATGCAGGTCAATTAAGCTTTAAACCTAGCTTGAATGAGGCATCAACAAGTTCAGATTCCGTGTATACAACACTTGATTTTGAAGTACATGATGGTGTGAATACATCTACGGGCTCAGTGGATGTGATCGTTAATGCGGTTGCAGACAAGCCTAATTTATCTATTGATATTTTAGATTGGGCGCCAACTGCTGTTAATTTAAATATTAAAACATGGAATGGTCTGCAAAAGGTGACCATTGATGGTAAAACCTACGACTTGTTACAAGGTGGGGGTAATGGTATGCCTGCAGATACTTTAAAAACAGTATTTGAGTATTTAACCAGTGATCGTAATACTACACATCAACCAGCAACGAGTGGTGGCACAACTAGTTTGACTAATGGTGATGTTGCAACCTATAAAGGTGTTGCAATAACAGGTTATGTCTATCTTGAGAAAGGTCATACCTATAACTATAAAGGTGTAGCAGATGATAGTGGTATGCTCATTATTGGAAATGAAGATCCAGTCTTTGTGAGTTGGGGGGGATTAAGTACTTCAGTAGATCGTAGTTTTACTGCAACAGAGTCAGGCTTCTATACCTTTGACTTCTATATGCATAACCAAGCAGGGATCGGAAACTATGATTTCCAATTGGTTGATCAGTCACATGGTGACACAATCAGTTATTACCCAGATTTAGACACCGCATTGTCAGGTTTGAATGACTTCTATCAACAAACCAATCCATCTGTGGAATGGAAAGTGTCTGATCTGATCCAAGGGAGTGTAACGGATAAAGATGAAAATGGTTTCCATCGACCATATTTCAACTTAAGTGGTGAAGTTGGACAGGACATTTCACTTGGATTACTCAGTACAAGTTTGAATGATAGAGATAGTTCAGAAAGCTTAACCTTGAATTTCTCAGGTTTAATTGAAAGTATGATGATTTATGCATTAGCATCAGATGGTTCTCGTACTTTACTTGGCACAGCAGATGCAAATGGTCAATTAAGTTTTCTTGTGAATGGGGGGGCTTTAGATGGTGCAAGCTTGGTTGCAGTGGCTCCAGCAGATTTTGTGGTGACAGATTCTTCTTTAGCTCTAAAAGTGAAAGTGGAGGCCGTTGCAACAGAGCAATCTAATGGTTCAACAGCAAGTTCAGAACTGGTATTCGATATGACCTTGTATCCACCTTCAAACGTAGCATTTAAAGCAATGGCGTTCACGGAGAATACTGCAGTTGAGCAAGATCCAGATCTGATCTTTAATGTATTGAGCGATGATCATTTGGATGGAAATACATTAACAACAGTGAATGATTTTGCTAGCACAGATCAAATTGATGTATCAAAACTTTTAGATGATCATTTACGTCTTGAAAATACCAATGCGTATTTAACCGTAAGCTATGATGCAGAACATAACCAAGCGCTGATTGCGATTGACCATGATGACAAAGCTGCACAGTTTCAAAGTGCTGAATTGTTGCTAGCAAATCATCCCACAACTGATCTTACACTTGAAGAATTATTGCAAAATAATCAAATCATCATCTAATGATTTAATCAACGCACTATTTTTCTAAATAAAAAAGTTCCTTCGGGAACTTTTTTATTTGCACGTAACCTTAAAAGAACAATAATCAGATAAATGGTAAAATTTTTATTTAACTTAAGATTTTGATAAATAATAAAATAATAAAATATGATACCTAGAATTTAAAAGTTTACTTTTTTGACAAACCTTGGATATTTATAGTCAATTGAATCTGTTGATATATCTCTTAACTTAGTCATGAATATTAAGGAAGATTTGTGGGTAGATGATGATATTCACAAGCAGATTGACAAAAAATGGATCATAAAATGAAAATACAAAACCCTCTAAAATGGACAAATTTTAATCTACAGAGGTGTAAAAATACGTGCTTGGCAATCGGCTTTTTATTGCCATTTTCGGTATATGCAGCCCCTACACCAAAATTAGACTTAACACTTTCGCAACATTCACAACAGAAAATTAAAAAACTAATGGATGACCCTAAAATATGGGCGCAAATTCCGAAGCAAGTGACGTTATGTGTATATTCACCCGATGGTGCAAATGGTGAAGCCTTTGAACAAGCGACCAGTTATATCAGTGAATTACCCCGTATTGCACAAGTCGCCAAACAGTTTGGGGTAGATTTAAAAATTACCCGCCCATCAAAATTGCAAATGCGGATTGATATTGATTATCCAAAATTAAAGAAAAAAGCCACCACTGAATTAAATTTAAAAGTGTATACCGATGAACGTGTGCTTACTGAGGACTTTCGCAGTAAACGCTGTGATGGTGCAGGGATCAGTAATTTACGTGCCCGACAATTTAACTCTTTTGTCGGCAGTATTGATGCGATTGGGGCTGTGCAAAGTTATAAACAACTGTCATCTGTGATTCAGTTATTAGCACGTCCCGAATACGATGCCAAAATGGTAAATAAAGACTATGAGGTGGTCGGAATCGTACCATTAGGTGCCGCATATATCATGGTGAATGACCGTCGTATTGATACCTTGGCAAAAGCGGCTGGTAAAAAAGTTGCGGTAATGAACTTTGATGGAACGCAAAAGAAATTAGTGCAAAATGTAGGTGCCCAGCCAGTTTCAGTTGATCTCTTGACCGTTGGTGGAAAGTTTAACAATAAAGAGGTGGATATCATGGCTGGACCTGCCTTGTTATTTAAACCTTTGGAATTGCATAAAGGTATGAATGACAAAACAGGTAAAACTGTGGGTGGGATTATCAAATTTCCGCTGATTCAAGTGACAGGTACGTTGATCATGCACCGTAATAAATTCCCTGCGGGTATGGGACCAATTGCCCGTGAAATGATTTCTAAACAGCTTAGTCCTGCTTTTGATTTTGTAGATAAACTTGAAAAAGAAATTCCTGCAAAATATTGGATGGAAATGCGAGAAGCAGATAAACCTGGTTATATTAAAATTATGCGAGAAGCGCGTATTCAAATGACCAAAGATGGATATTATGATCCTGCCATGATGCGAATTTTGAAAAAAGTACGGTGTTCACAAAACCCAAGCAGCTTTGAATGTGCTTTAAATGATGAATAATTTGATTAGCTGAATTTAATAGAATTTTTTTAAAATGCCCTGAAATAGAGAGCATTTTTAGTTTAAATAAGTTTTGGATAAATTATGCCATTTTTATGCAGTACAGTATTTCGCATGGTTAATAGAAAAAACTGATTTTATTTAATATTTTATATATTTCGCTAATGCTCGCAGGGTATAAAGTTAAGTATATTAATGCTACAAATAAGTATTTGAATATGTAATAAGACGATTTTTTTTGTCGAAACAGACTTGTATTTAATCAAACTTGATTGAGGGGGCGTGTGCTTCAAGTATTTGCAGAATTATGCGGTGGTGTCGGCTTGTTTTTATTGGGCATGACGCTAATGACCAATGGTCTAAAAGACATTGCAGGCGGAACCCTCAAACATTTATTTACCCAGTTTACCAATACCCCTGTGAAAGCGTTGTTATCTGGAATTGGCTTGACGATTTTGGTCAACTCTTCCACAGCGACTACGGTGGCGACAGTCGGGTTTGTGAATGCAGGCGTGATGACTTTTGCTCAAGCCATGGGCGTAGTGATTGGGGCAAACATTGGTACAACTAGTACAGGTTGGTTGGTAGCATTTCTGGGGTTAAAATTTTCTATTTCTATGTTTGCGCTGCCATTTATAGGTTTTGGTGCGATGCTGCATTTGGTTGCCAAAGATCGACTGAAATTATTTGGGTTGATTTTGGCAGGATTTGGCATGATTTTTTTTGGTATTGCCATTTTACAAGAGGCAATGGCAGGTTTTTCAAATCGTGTTGATCTTTCATTTTTAAGTGCCGATGGTGTTTGGGCAAAGCTATTTTTAGTGGCTATTGGTATTGTGATGACTTTGATTTTACAGTCATCTAGTGCTTCAATCACGGCAACTTTAGCCGCTTTGGCGAGTGGTGCAATTGATCTGTCTCAGGCGTTATATCTAGTGATTGGGCAAAATGTCGGGGCAGTGGGCATTACGATACTCTCTACAATTGGTGCATCTATCAATGCCAAAAGAACCGTTGCAGTCAATGTCATTTTCAATTTGGTGGCTGCAATAGTTGCATTTGTACTTTTAGCCCCAGTACTGTTGTGGCTATATCAGCATACATCTTGGTTGAGTCGTTGGGATGCGTTGGTGGTGGTGGCGTTGTTTCATACTGCATTTAGTGTGGTCGCTGCGTGTATTTTTATGCCTGTGTTGAAGCCTTTAGAAACTTTAATTATTCGGTTATTGCCAGAACATTCACCAAGTATTTTAAGGTGTTTAGATGAAGCCAGCTTACAACTCCCTATTGTGGCGATTCAAGCCGCAGAAACTGTACAAGACTATATTTTATTTGAAGTTTTCAAGGAATTACACAGCGTATTTCGAGATGGTATATTGCCTGATAAAACCAAACTTAAACGATTAGATGATATTATTTTACATTTAGAGGCATATTTAGAAAAAATTACAATCACCCATAATCTAGAACTACAACAGCATTTTTTAGCGATTTTAAGAGTTATGGTCTATGTTAGGGTGTTACGTAGTGATCTAGAAAAAATTGATAATGTAGCTTTGTTAAGAATGCATCCTGCGATTTTCCAATTGGCTTTGGATTATTCACATATTTTAGAGAGTTATATTAAGACTATAGAAGATTTGAGGGAATCCAATCAAATCGAAAAACTACGTACTGAATTGAATAGCTTGAAAAAATGGGCGAGCAAACATCGTACTGAAATACGCAATCAGGTTTTAGAATATACCCTGTTAAATCAACTTAATGCAGCAAAGAGCTTAGAACTATTAGCAGCGCAGCGTTGGATTGAGCGATTGATTGCGCATACCTATCGTTTTGCAAATGTATTACATGAAAGTTTAGTAAAAGAGCAAAAATGAATGATATGTTTCATAAGCAGACTCCTTTTTAGCTGAACTATCGTTCTAAAAATGATACGAAACCTTCTGTTTTTACTAAATCAAACCTTATAGCATTACGATAAAATGAGCGCATAGAGAAAATTATATAAGGATAAAGATCATGTTTGATATGCGTTTATCTCATCAACGTGGTGCAGCACATCATGGTTGGTTACAATCACGTCATAGTTTTTCATTTGCCGATTACTGGGATCCAAAACAAGTGGGATTTTCAGACTTATTGGTGATTAATGATGATACTGTTGCGCCATCAAAAGGCTTCGGTACACATCCACATCAAAATATGGAAATCATTTCCTATGTGCTTGAGGGTGCGTTAGAACATAAAGATTCGATGGGGACAGGTTCGGTTATCGTACCGGGCGATATTCAGTTGATGAGTGCTGGGCGTGGTGTGGCACACAGTGAATATAATCATTCTGCACAAGAAAATGTTCACTTTTTACAGATCTGGGTAGTACCGAACCAAGCCAACACTGAACAAAGTTATCAGCAACTGCATATTTCTCCCGAAGATAAACGTGGAAAATTGCATTTGATGATTTCACCGACAGGTGGCGAAAAAGCATTAGCCATTAAACAAGACATTAAGATTTACTCAGGTCTATTTGATGGCGATGAAACTGCCGAATTTCAAATCCCAGAAGGGCGTTATGTTTATTTACACGTCGCGAAAGGGCAAATTGAAGTCAACGGACAAGTATTTGCTACAGGTGATGCTGCACGAATCCGTGAAGGTGGAAAATTAAGCTTTCGTTATGGTCAAAATGCTGAGGTTTTGGTCTTTGATATGCGTCCTGAAGAAATTCCAACGATGCCTTAATGCTGTGTAAAGAGAAAGATTTAAGCAGAAAAGCATACTTAATCTGTTGAGTATGCTTTTTTTATATAAGTGTTTCAATAAAAAAGATTATCTAAAAATCTAATGAGGAGTTTGAGATAAAATTGAAGCTACAAAAGTAACGCATATAACAGGTTGATGTTATGCATCAGTCGTTTTAAAAAGGGAATTTTGGAATAGGCTGCTTTAATCTCTATTCATGCTTTGAATTATAGATTTTCAAAGAGAGTGATTTACATCAATGCTTAGCTTAAAGCAAGCTCATGATATTTGGTTAGTTTGAATCTTGAACAATGCTCAATTCATTACAGTATAAAGATGAAGGCTTTTTGAGAATGAGAAAATAGCGTTTTTCTATAGGATTAAATAAAAAGAAATGATAAATTCGTCAAAGGATGTAACTCTAATTTTTCTTGGTCGAATATTAAATCGAGTTATGTCGTTTGTATTTCAATAAATTAAAAAAATCATATTTACCTGAAATGGATTAAAAAATAATGAAACTCTATACAAATGTGCAATCTCGCGGCAATACCATTTTACCTTTACTGATTGAACTTGGAATTGAGCCTGAAGTTGAGTTGGTACAAATTGATTATGCGTACATGCAAGAAGCTGAATATCTGAAAATTAACCCGATGGGGAAAGTTCCATGTTTAATAGATGATGATTCAGTGATTTCTGAGACACCTGCTATTTTTGCTTATTTGGCAGATAAGTATATTGATCGGGGTTTTGCCCCTGCTTTAGATGATCCGAAGCGGGGTGAATATTTAAAATGGTTATTTTTTTGTCATGGTCCACTCACCGAGTTGATGGACATTAAAAGTTTAAATGTTTCAACTGAGCAAATTGAAGCTCGTCGTCGTAGTTTAAGCATGGGAACAGAGCAAGCAGTTTATGATTTTATCAAACAAGGTTTGAGTCAAGCGAAACCGTATTTACTGGGTGATAAAATTTCTGCTGCTGATTTATATTTAGCATATTGGTTGGTATTTGCGATTTCTTTTAAAATTATTCCCTATTTAGATGAATTTAAGCCATTTATTCAGCTAATTCAGCAGCGTGATTCGGTCAAAGATGTACAATGGTTTCAAGCTGTATAACTAAATTTTATTTGTACTTTTTGATTCAATTTTGAATAAAAGAATCCTGAATAGTTTAAGCATTCTTAAATTTAATGAGTTGGAATTTTTTAGTTCTTTCAGACAAATGTTTTTGGTCGGTTGCAGCTTTTATATTCTATTTTTCCAGTAACATTATTGATCACTTTAGACTTGCACAATCAAGCAAGAAATATTTGGTTTTATATACTGTGTTCTGTGTGGTCCCACCGACGAATGATCAACACATCCATGATACTAAATGAAATAAAAAAGACCAGATCGCAGCATGATCTGGTCTTTTTTACTAAGTTAACCAAACTTAACTTAAATTGTTATCTTGAGAGATAATCAAATCTT
The DNA here is from genome assembly GCF_001704615.3 of Acinetobacter defluvii. Classification (NCBI taxonomy): domain Bacteria; kingdom Pseudomonadati; phylum Pseudomonadota; class Gammaproteobacteria; order Moraxellales; family Moraxellaceae; genus Acinetobacter; species Acinetobacter defluvii. Next base: position 2,511,160 of record NZ_CP029397.2, on the reverse strand, counting down.
ATTGATTTGCTTGTGGAGCAGCTGGTGCTGAACCTTCAGCAGCACTTTCAGTTGCAGGTTGTTCAGAAGACGGTTGAGCAGCAGCAGAAGCATCTTCAGTTGTTGCAGATTCTTGAGTTGAAACAACTACTTTTTCAGCTTCATCAGCCGCTTTTTCAGCAGTTGCAGCAAAAGAAGCAGTTGCAGCAGTTAGAGCAAAAGTAGTCGCTAAAAGAGTTTTAACTAAATTCATGATCGGCATCCTTATTCGTTTAAAAATAACGCCCAAGATTTTTACATTGTCGATTTGGTTGAGTAGGTGACAACAATCATTGGGAACGAAAACCATGCTAAGGGGTGATAAAAAAATAGGCAACCTTATGAACAAAGGAAAACAGTTTGGGTTACGCAATAGATATAAAAATCCAACTTTTGTGTGATTATTGTGAAAAATCCTCCATTCTTTCTACTTTAAATGTGTGAAAATATAAAAAATTGATTAAAATTTAATCTATAAATTTACTTATTATCAACATAAAATGATTAATCTATGCTATTTTTTAATTTTTATTTAAGAATGTTTTTAAATTTTTTATATGTATTTATTTTTAAAAAACTGATAGAAATGAATTGCTTAATTTTTTTTACACATGTTAGGTTCATAGTTTTTTATGATAAAAAATAATGTCTTAGTCAAGTTTTAAGATTTTATGTGCTTTGCTTATATGATTATCTGCAAAATTAATTCTAAACTAGGCTTTAATCCCTAAATTTTTCTTGATTGAGTGTAGCCCTGTGAAAATTATTGCCAGTGTAGCCGTTAAAACCCATATCATTTCTGGATTTTTAGGGGCTGGAAAAACCACCTTGTTACAACATTTATTAAAACAAAAACCTGAACATGAAACATGGGCGATTTTGATGAATGAATTTGGGCAAATTGGTATAGATCAGCAATTATTGCCTCGTGATCAAGGTTATGAAATTAAAGAGTTGCTTGGAGGGTGTCTATGTTGCGCAAGTCAGTTACCCATGCAAATTGCATTATCTCGTTTGATTCAAGAGCAAAAACCAGACCGCTTATTTATAGAGTCGACAGGTTTGGGGCATCCTGCACAGTTGTTAGAACAACTGACTGAGCCACATTGGCGATCTCAAGTAGATATGCGGGCTTTGGTGACGGTGATTGATGGCTCACGTTTGCATGATAAAGCTTGGATTTCACAAGACTTATATCAAGATCAACTCAAAGCAGCACAAATCGTAGTAGTTTCACATGCACAAGCTATGTCGGAAGTGGATCAACGAGTGCTAAATGATTTAAAAGATGAACATTTTACTCACATCCAAAACTGGTTAATGGCGGAACAGGGCAATATTCAACTTGAACAAATGGATGTTGCACATCAAGGCATGCAACGAAAAATTGTGCCGTTGATTCAGGTACAAAAGCAGTTTTCGGAAAATGCGCTTTTACCTGAAATTAAACAATTGCCTTACCATTATGTTGAATTTTCAAATGGTTATACCGTTGCGGGTTGGAAATTTTCTAAACGTTGGCAATTTAACTTTTATGATCTCTTAGATGTGCTATGTGAACAACAAGATTGGTTAAGAATTAAAGCAATATTGAATACTGATCAAGGTTGGATGACATTTAATTTTAATCCAGAGCAGCTTAACTATAAATCAGGCATAGAAAATATTGATAATCGAGTTGAAGTGATTACCCAGCAAGAGCGGGATTGGGAAAGTTTTGAAGCTGCATTATTAAGTTGTCGTATTGATTCAGTAGAAAAAGCACAGTAATTCTCTGGGAAATCTTATAGACTAGCGCCATATTGAAGAACTTGAATTTTGGATTGTTCATGGCGCTAAAAGCAACGATTTATAAAGCGGATTTAAATATTGCCAATATGGATGTACATCAATATGGTGATTATCAACTCACGATGGCGTTACATCCTTCCGAAACGGTTGAGCGTTTGATGGTGCGTGTTTTGGCGTTTGCACGTTTTGCGAGTGAAGAATTGGAATTTACCAAAGATTTATTTGAAACTGATGAGCCTGCATTGTGGGAAAAAGATTTAACAGGACAACTTGTTCAATGGATCGAAGTGGGTCTGCCTGATGAAGATAAAGTAAAAAAAGCAGCAGCACGTTGTAAAAATGTCGCAGTGATCGCTTATGGTTCTGCGGTTGCAGAATGGTATAAGCGCAGTTCAAAGCTAAAAACATTGTCCAATGTGCAAGTTTGGCAATTGTCTGAAGCGACTACTGAATCGATTCAACAACTTTGTGAGCGTACGATGCAATTGCAGCTCAATGTGATGGATGGTGAATGGACATTGATTGGTGATCAAGCCCAAGCCGTAATCGAGTGGACACAGTTACAGTAAAATCAATCAAGATTAAATAAAATATTTAAATACGGAGCAAAGTGATGACAGCTGAGTTAGAAATTATCGATTTAGTGGTGGGTGGAGGTAAAGAAGCCGTGAAAGGTGCTTTAATTACCACACATTATACAGGTTGGTTAGAAGATGGCACCAAGTTTGATTCTTCACTTGATCGTGGTAACTATTTTGAAACGGTGATCGGTACAGGGCGTGTGATCAAAGGTTGGGATCAGGGGATTATGGGAATGAAAGTGGGTGGAAAACGTAAATTGATCGTTCCTGCTCATTTGGCGTATGGTGAGCGTAAAATGGGCAATATCATTCCTGCAAATTCTAATTTGATTTTTGAAATTGAATTGTATGATGTAAAAACACGTGACTAATCATGTGATTACACTTTGATATGATAAAGGCTCTAAGCGTATGGCTTGGAGTTTTTTTTGGCTAATTTGGATATTCAAAGCGTTTGAAATAAGTAAGCAAATAATAAAAATAAGGCGTTTTGTTATGAGATGTAATGTTGAGAAAAGCAAAAACAAGTTCTGATTTTTCTAAAAATAAAAATAAAAACAGATTATTAGCAAACATTTTTTCATTAATTTATAATACCGAATCCTGTGCAATCAACACAAAAATTCAATTTTAATATTCATTTCAGGATTATACCTTATAAAATACGTCATTAAGAATGTTTGCCTGATGATTTGAGTTTTGGTTTGATTTACTCCCATTTTATGTTTTAGCACACTGTTAAATGACGAAAGTGAAGATTGCGCTGTAATATAAAAACTTAACAAATCGACCATCCTCAACAATTAATCAAACATCCATAAAATCAATGAGCTAAAAATTTATGTTAAATCGTTTTTCTAAACCCATCGTTGCGTGTTTAACTTTATTGGCTACTTCTATGAGTATGATGTCACATGCAGAAACGCTAAAACCTGATAGAAATTTACTTACGATCATTGGTTATCATGAGATTACAGATCATGATCGGGCATTAATTCCACAATATGCAATTAAGTCTAAACAATTTGCACAGCAGATTAAGTCACTTAAAAAAGATGGTTTTAATTTTATTAGTGTAGATCAACTGATCAAAGCCAATCAAGGCAAATATAAATTACCCAAAAAGCCTCTACTACTGACGGTAGATGATGGTTATCAAAGCTTTTATAAATATGCTTATCCTATTGTTAAAGAAAAGCGTATTCCTGTGGTGTTGTCTGTGGTTGGTTCATGGATTGAAACACAAGGTAAGCAAGTGAGTTTTGGTGATCAAAAAATCTCACGTAGTGATATTTTGACCTGGGCTGAACTCAAAGAAATGCAAGACAGTGGCTATGTTGAGATCGGCAATCACAGTTATGATTTGCATCGTGGGATTTTAGGGAATCCACAAGGCAACTCTGAGCCTGCGGCAACCACGCGTTTGTATTCTCCAGAAACAAAAAGTTATGAATCTGATCAAACTTATGCCGCTCGCATTTATCAAGACTTAAAGAAAAATAATGATTTATTGCAACAACATGGTATCCGTAGTCCACGTGTGATGGTTTGGCCATATGGGCAATACAACATGAAAACCGTGGAGATCGCCAATCAATTAGGTATGCCGATTACGATTACTTTGGATGATGGCAGTAATGATGTAAAACAGTCTTTAAATCATTTAAATCGTATTTTGGTGGAAAGTGATACAACACGAGAGGATTTACTGGCAGATATTCGAACCCGTGAAATGGGGCTAAATGATAATAATCGTCCACAGAAAATCATGCATGTCGACTTAGACTATTTATATGATGCTGATCCTGCACAAGAAGAGAAAAATATCGGATTGTTACTGGATCGAATTCAAGCCATGAAAGTCAACACGGTTTATTTACAAGCTTTTTCTGATCCTGATGCGGATGGGTCTGCAGATATGGTGTATTTCCCAAATCGTTATTTGCCGATGCGCGCGGATTTGTTTAATCGTGTGGCGTGGCAAATTCAGTCGCGTACTCAAGTCAATCGTTTGTATGCATGGATGCCACTCTTGGCATGGCAGTTACCCGACAAAAATCCTGTATCTAAACATTTGGTGGCAACCCAGCAAGCTAAAAAATCTGATCATTTAAACATGGGTTATCATCGTTTGTCGCCATATTCGCCTGAAGCGCGTGAAGTGATTCGGGGAATTTATGAGGACTTAGCCAAGTCTTCAAATTTTAATGGCATTTTATTCCATGATGATACGACTTTATCGGATTATGAAGATACCAGTGACTATGCATTGGCTGCCTATAAAGCTGCAGGTATTTCTACTGATTTAGATGCAGTGCGTAAAGATGATGAGCAATTGCAAAAATGGACTGCATTTAAGACCAAAACCATTGATGATTTTGCGATGCAAATGGCAGACCAAATTCGTTATTATCATCCCTATCTCGTGACTGCTCGTAATATGTATGCACAAGTTGCACTAAATGCATATTCGGAAAACTGGTATGCGCAGTCCTTAGAGCAATCTCTAAATCGTTATGACTTTACTGCGATTATGGCAATGCCATATATGGAGCAAGTGCAAGATAAAGAGAAGTTTTTTAATGATCTTGTCAAACGAGTGAAGTCATATCCAAATGGGTTAAAGAAAACCGTATTTGAGCTGCAAGCGACCAACTGGAGAAACAATCAGCCTGTTCCGACACAAGAGATGGCAGATACGATAAAATCACTTTATCAGCAGGGTGCAATGCATATTGCCTATTATCCTGATGATCCTTTTAAAAACCATCCAGATCCTAAAATGATGCGTGAAGTATTTGGTTTAAAAGCCAACCGTCTGGTGCCGTGATCATTTATATGGAACCTTTACAACATTTTTGGCATGTGGCATTAGATTTTGTATTTTTCTATCCACTCTTTATGTCATATCTTTGGATGATTGGGGCAGTTATTTTCTATCAAAAAGAAAAGAAAGAGCCACCTTATGATCAACCTAACTCCCTGCCAACTTATCCAAAAGTGGCAGTGCTTGTCCCATGTTTTAATGAAGAGGACAATGCAGAAGAAACTTTAAGTCATGCGCTCCAGTTGAATTATCCTGATTTTGAAGTGATCGCCATTAATGATGGAAGCTCAGACAATACCGCACAAGTTTTAGATGCTTTGGCAGCAAAATATGAAAAACTGCGTGTGGTGCATTTGGCGCATAACCAAGGTAAGGCGATGGCATTACAAGCAGGCAGTTTACTGACTGATGCTGAGTATTTGATCGGCATTGATGGAGATGCTTTGCTTGATCCGCATGCTGCAATGTGGATGGTACGTCATTTTCTGGCAGATAATTCTGTGGCTGCTGTAACAGGGAATCCACGGATTCGTACACGCTCAACTTTGCTTGGACGTATCCAAGTAGGTGAGTTTTCCTCAATTGTGGGATTAATCAAACGTGCGCAACGGACTTTTGGACGCTTGTTCACGGTGTCAGGTGTGATTACCGCTTTTCGTAAAAGTGCCGTGCATGATGTGGGCTATTGGTCACCAAATGCATTGACAGAAGATATTGATATTACTTGGAAATTACAGCGTGCTGGTTGGAATATCCATTTTGAGCCAAATGCATTGGTATGGATTTTGATGCCTGAAACTTTAAATGGTTTATGGAAACAGCGTTTACGTTGGGCGATGGGTGGGGCGCAAGTCTTAATTAAAAATATAGATGTTGTATTTAAACCCAAGCTTAATTATCTTTGGCCACTGATTTTGGAGTTGGTGCTGACTTTAGTGTGGTCGTATCTGATGCTTGCTGTTACTATAATTTGGTTATTGCATTTTATCTTTCCAATTTCAGGTTTAAGTCAAACTGCTAGCTCACCATTTTTACCCTATGGCAGTGGAATTCTTTTAGGTTTGAGCTGTTTACTTCAGTTTGCTTTAAGTAAATGGATGGATAGTAGGTATGAACCAAATCTTTTAAAGAATTATTATTGGATGATTTGGTATCCCTTTGTTTTTTGGTTAATCACCTTAACAGCAAGCATCGTCGCATTTCCGAAAGTGTTACTGCGTGGCAGCGGTAAACGTGCCCGTTGGATTAGTCCTGATCGAGGAATGCGCTCTTAGGCATTTAGAGTATTGATAAAATGAAATCAAACCTGATAATCGACTTGCGTCAGCAATTACCTTGGCATAAACGCTATTTATCAAATACCTCAACTGCGATGTTATGGGGTGTTTGGATACTATTATGGCGTCCGCTTTTATTATTGATTGGGGTACTCGGTATCCAAAAGCCACATATTGTGAACAATATTATCTCTGCTTTTACCCTTATTTTGCAGCATGGTCTTATCGCACTGATGGTGTGTGCATTAAGTTTATTGTTATGGAATCGTTTCATTCCTGCGAAAACACCGAGCCAAGCGCAAAGTAAGGCTATATCTGATTATGCTGAACATTTTGCTTTAAATGTGCAACAGATTGAAACAGGTCGTCAACAGAAAGTCAGTACAGTTTATCATGATGAAAATGGGAAAATTATTTCTATTCAATAAGTATAAGCATAAAAATCCCACATTTTAGTGGGATTTTTTATATGGCTTTGAGGTGTGGTGCAGTGGATGCAAGAAATAAAAGAGTCATGGATAATCTCGCATGCAAAAAATAAATTCGGCTGAGAGCATTCGCGGCTTGGCGTGTTTGGCTGTGGTTTTGTCACATTTAAGTTTAAGTTTTATTCCCTATTTGCATCGTTTTGATGCCAATGATATTGCGAATAATCAACTAATTTATGCCATTCACCATTCACCTTTTGCTTTTTGGTATTCAGGTACGGCTGCCGTTTTTATTTTTTTTTGTGCTGAGTGGTTATGTGTTGAGTTATGCGATCTGTAAGGTACCTGAACAGATTCCATTTAAACTTAAAAATATGTGGATTAAGCGTTATCCACGCTTGATGATTCCCGCATTGATTTCTTGTTTGATCATTTGGCTTATTTTTAATACGATCCAGATAGATAGTCGTCAGGTGGGTGGTTGGCTACAAGCGTATGTCATGCAAGATTTTTCGCTCAAAACGGCAGTTTATGAAGGAACCATAGGTTCTTTTCTATTTGCGGAAAGTAGTATCAATTGGGTACTTTGGACGATGACGATTGAGCTATTAGGTTCATTTACCCTATTTATTTTAATTTATTTAAAACAATTGCATACTGCTTTTTTTGTGCTGGGTTCAGTGGCTTTTGCAGGTTTGGCGCTGTGGTGGCGAGGTGAAGGCTTTTTTTGTGGAATTTCTAGCTTTATCATCGGGATGTATTTTTATTTTTATGGTCGTCAAATTCCGCTATTTATTGCCGCTATCTTATTAATCTTTGGATTGTATTTGGCGGGTGCGCATAATAGCAGTTGGTCTTATGCTTGGTTATATGCGCAGATTGGGGAAAGAACTTATGAATATAGCAATTTTTTTGCAGGTATTTTGATTGTTTATAGCATTTTAATGAGCCAAGAATTATCTCGTGTTTTAGATAAACCTGTATTGGTGTGGCTAGGAAAACTGTCTTTTTCTGTGTATTTATTACATTTGATTTTGATGTATGTGATTTGCATTCCCGTGTTTAATTTATTGTTAGATTTAGGTGCAAGTTATCTCTTTGCTGTGCTTTTGGCAGCGTTGATTTTTATTGCAGCCACCTTATGGATTGCCGAGTTTTATAGCCGTTATGTCGATCAATTGGCGATGACAAGCAGCCAGAAATTAGCAAAATATTTGCTCAAGCCGAAGTTGTAGAGAGTTTTTGTATTTTTTTGATCTACATATACGCTGATTCAATATATGTTGGTTTAATATTAAGCCTATGATTAAAATAAGTAATTATGACGAAAATGAAAAAATATCTCATATTGATTGTGGGTGTGATCTGTAGTTTTGGACATGCCGATACAAATTTTAAAATTGAAATGCTTCAATCTCATTCACAATTGCGTAAGGCGTGTAAACAAGATGCGCTTGATGTATTTAAACCCAAACCCTATTCACTCAATGTAGGAAAAGTCACTTTAAATAGCTATTCATGCATTGGTCAAAAACATGATAATCCGCAATATTATTCTGCTTATGCACTTAAGTTCGCTTCAGGAAAACAGTTATTTTTTTATGATCAAACGGCTGATGTAAACACATATGTCGACATTGATGCATATGCAGTTGGTTCTTCAGTAGTGGTATTTGATAATATGAATGAGCGTGGGGGTGACTTGATTTTAATTTGGTTACAGAATGCACAACATGTATATTCTACAAAAATCCCTTATATGACGTCTGATGAAGGCAGTGTGGATGTCGTTGTTCAAGGTGAAAACATTATTTTACAAAAGAAAGTTTATATTGGAGATGATGCGAAGACACAAGCAAAGTTTAAAAAAGTAGGGCAAGCCCTTGTACTAAAAAAAGAAAATACCAAAGGCTTAACGTACTCTTCAGGTCATTTAAAAAACTTCCAGCATGACGCATTTAGGTAGAATAATAAATAAGCTGAGATGATAAAACTGAATCAAGAGGAGCTTTAAATATGAAAATGCTGCTGGTTTTGATAATTGTTATGATCGTGATTTTTTTGGTGTATCGAATGCTCACTACTCAGCAAATTTCCAAATTTAAACCTTCAACTTTTAAAGCGGTCAAAGATGCGACCCAACCGAAAATACACACCACAAAAATTGAGCCGATGGCATTTAACGATGAAGAACAATTGTTATTTGATGATGTCGCAAAATTACTATTTGAACAGCAATTACAATGTACACAGCTGGCACAAGCAGAACAAATTCAGCAACAATTTTTAAGTAAAATGCCTGCCAAAACGGACAGTCAAATTGGTGAATTTGATTTAGACGAATGGTGTATCTACTGGAATTATCGTCATCAATCTTTAGAATATTATGTCGGTAAATATGGAATTTTTTACACTCATGTCGATCATCATGGCGTAGAGCATAAAGTAGAATTTAAAACAATAATTTGATTTTAAAGTATATTTTAAAACCTATAGCTCGACCTTAAAATGTTACTTGTTCTAAATCAAAAATCTTGATTCAAACGAGAATAATGAAAAGCAGCCTTACTTAACTACATGCTTGTGCCAACAGCTTCATACTGGTACCTGCGTCGCCCTGTATTGTAAATTGTAAGGCACGAGCATGATTTTCTATAAAAGAAATAAACACTTAATCATAAATAAGCTGATCAAAAGTATGTAGGAGTTGATCCCAAATGGCTTCTGAGCCTTGACGAAAATAACCCATATGCCCAATCTGTTTTAAGCCAAGGCGATTGGCAGTGATATCGATATAATGCATTTCTGCATTTTGATAATGTTGCATAAAAGCATGCCGTGAATTTGGTAATGCCCAATCATCATCCAAAGCTGCCACGGCATAAATAGGTACTTTTACTTGAGCATATAAATCTTTCAGCGCTGCTTGCTCAGGATCCGAAAAGAAATAAGTCGGATTTTTACACCATTTTCGCCATTGTTGATAGACGCCTCTAGGTAAGTCTGCACCCATATTGAACTTGCTCCATGGCAAATAACCTGTCGCAGCCACTATCGGGGGGAAGACAATATTCCAAATCACCTGAACTTTCAATCTTTCTTTCAAGGGCATATACCCATGCCAACCTGCACCTGTGCCAAAGCAGTACATGGCAGTGACTTTGGCATGATTGGGGGTTAAACCTAAAGCCTGTCCTCCATAGGAATGTCCGACCACAAATAAAGGCAGTTGTTCATCGGCAAAATAGTCAATTGCGCCTGCCAGATCGAGTTTTCCCCAATCGAGATAGGACATTTCAAAACCTTTTAAGTTTTTCGGTGAGGATGCCCCCACACCACGATAATCAAAAGTCAGGACTTGATAGCCATATTGAGTCATATATTCAGAAAAACGACGATAGAAGCCTTGTGGGACACCTGTTGCACTGGCAAGAATGATTTTGGCTTTTATCGTGACTATAGTTGGAGAATATATAACACCATTTAAAACATAGCCATCTAAAGCATTTAGGGAAACTTGTTCAGTATCAAAACCAAATGTTTCAGTCTGTCGTTGTAGGTTTTGCATTGTCAATTCTCTATTTTAAATGATTTTACTCAACTTTATCCTGATTAAGTTATTTTAAATCAGTTACTTGCCTTTGAATTGAGGTGCACGACGCTCTAACATAGCATTTACACCTTCTTGGGCATCTTCAGAACTCAGTAGCGGATTGAGCAATCCTTGTAAGTTTGCAAATGCAGCTTCAGGACTTTGTAAAAAGGCTTGGTGTGCAGATTTGAGCGCTGCTTGTACTGCCAGTGGGGCTACTTGTGCGATACGTTCAGCCAGCTCAATAGCACGAATCAATTGATTATTGCCTTCAACGACTTCGGTTACTAGATTCATTTCATAAGCAGTTTGTGCATAGAATAAATCACCTGTGAGAACATATTTCATGGCTTTCGCCCAACCCGCAGCTTGTATAAAGCGCACGGTTGCACCACCAAAAGGCAAGATGCCACGTTGTACTTCTATTTGCGTAAATTGGGTATTTTCATTGGCAACCACGATGTCAGAGTTCAACATCAACTCAATACCGGCGGTATAACAATAACCTTGCACTGCAGTCACTAAAGGTTTAGTACGCTGCCGTCCCACAGTTCCCCAAGGATTGACAGTTTCATCACTAAAGCTAAATATACCTTCAGCAAGTTTAGGTTGTAACTCAACCAAATCTAAGCCTGCGGTAAAATGATCACCATGTGCAAAAATGACTGCACAACGTAATTCGGGATTATTTTCGTATTCTGTCAAGGCAAGGGAAAGGTCTTGAATCATATGACTATCAAAAGCGTTACGCTTATTTGCACGATCTAAGCCAATTAAAAAAATATGACCACGAATTTCTCGGCTCACTTTTCCTTGAATATTTGACATTGTTTTTCTCACTTTTAGTTTTTGTGATTGGTTATTTTTTATATTTTTAAACGGAGGTTAGAAAACTGTCAAATTTAATTTCTAATCAAAGTGTATTTGGCTAAATAGGTATTGGTCTTAAATCTAAGTATTTGACTGGTCAAGCTTTGTAAAATAGTTTGCATTTATCCAATTTTTTTTCATAATGAGCACGTCGTTTTATGGGTAGCCCAACATGTCAGGATTAGAAATATTTGCCGTGATCATTAGTGTCATCGGTGTGGCTTTAACCATAAAACGAAATATGTGGTGTTGGTTTTTTAATTTTTTAGCTTTTGTTTTATATGCCTATTTATTCTTTGAATTTAAATTATATGGAGAAACCATTTTACAGTTTTTCTTTATGGTGGTGAATTTCTATGGTTTTTATCATTGGCTCAAAGGCAAACAGCAAGATCATGAGATCCGCATAGTCCCTATTTCAGTACACTTGGTCATTATACAGATGTTCTTGGCTGCAGTTGGTGGTTTCTTATTTGGTTGGTCATTACACCATTTTACTGATGCTGCTTTGCCTTGGTTGGATTCACAACTGGCAGCATTTAGCTTACTTGCAACTTATTGGACTAGTCGAAAACATATTGCAACATGGGTACTTTGGGTATTTGTTGATATTGTATATGTCGGAATGTTCTTACATAAAGATTTATATTTGACTGCAGTTTTATATGCTGCATTTGTATTAATGGCTGCTTTTGGCTGGTGGCAGTGGACACAAGTTAAAAATAAACAAGGATTGAATATTTCAGGCTACCGCTAAATGTTGATTGATTTTATTTCCATACAAAAGAACAAATTTCAAATCCTTGCAAAGAAAATCCAAGCGCAACCTGAACGATTTATAGATTTTGATTCAGTTTCTGATTTTTATAAAGCCACATGGTTAAATGACTTTCCTACAGGAACAACTTGGGCGGTCACAGGTTTGGACAATGGTGCTGATGAATTTGATATTTTAATTGAATATCGAGATTTATACTTAAGGATTGAATGCACTCAACCCATTAAAATATATACGGGTATGAAATAAATTAGGTGAAATGATTTACAGCGCTTGAAGAAATATTATAAATTAGAAGATGGTTTGATTAAGAAATTAAATTGATGATTTAACTTGAAAAGTGTATTGTTTATGTGTGATGTATTTATCAAGTGAATTAAAAAATGATTTATATTTTACATAATCTTATTAATAAAGTGAGATAAGTATTTTTTAATGATTTTTATGTATGATGGTTCAGATTTATTTTATCTATTTAAAATAGGTAAAAATGAAATAAGAAATAGAAATAAATAGGTCAGATTGAAATGAAAGCATGGGGAAAGCTCAATGAGTTTTTAAATGGGAATATAATTTTAAACTGGAATACCCTCACGAAATGCTGCTTGGTGATGATTCTTGGCGCATTGATCTATACGCTTTGGATTTCATGGTATTTATTTGTTTTTAGTATTCCAGCATTGCAGCAGTGGATGAATGAGGAACTTTATTATTCTCATTTAAGTATGTCAGTCGTCATTTTATGCTTATTTTTAGTATTTGCCTTTATCAGTTGGAAATTTAATCATTATAAATGGGTTCAGGACTATTTCCCGTATATTGCAATTTTATATTTTGCTTCAACACTGATTTATGGTGGTTTTAATGTAGGTATTATTAGTCCTGCAACTATGGGGGGATATATTAGCCTGATTTCTGTGGGAGTGGTTTTATTTGATCGTAAAATCATTTATAGCGCTGCGATTCCCGTGACTCTTTTTATGTTAATAACGATTGTTTTAAGCAGCTTAAAACAAATACCGTATGCGCCATTATTTAGTGAGAAACTAAATAGTAGTAACTTATCGGAAAACCCATTTTGGGTTTATAGTATGTTTATTCTATATTTTCCGATTTTTATTTTTTCAATTGTACTTTTTGAGATTTTATTGACGCAATGGCGCAACCGTGAAGCCCAAATTAAAAACATGAGTTTGCTTGATCCTCTTACCAATATCTTTAATCGCCGTAGTCTTGCACAGCATCTTCACTGCATTCAACGAGAAAGAAAATCATATGCTTTAATTTTGCTAGACCTAGATTATTTTAAAAATATTAATGATAATTATGGGCATGATGTAGGAGATTTGGTGCTGACCAAAGTTGCTAAAATTCTTGATTTACATTTAAATGAACAAGACATGGCAGGACGATTTGGTGGAGAAGAATTTTTATTGATCTTGCAAAATAAAACCCAAGAACAAGCGATACAGATTGCAGAGCAATGCCGAGAAGGAATTGAGCAAGAGCCGATATTGTTAGATTTACAGCATAAATTACATGTGACCGCCAGTTTTGGCGTGGCATTGTCTGAGCAAAATAAGACCAAAGAAATGGTGTTGAGGCAAGCAGATCAGGCATTATATTTTGCCAAAAAACAAGGACGTAATCAGGTTAGGTGCTATGCTGAAATTGATGAAGTGAATGATTTAAATTTGGACGTATAAATATAACTTTAAATTTTAATAAACTTAGGTACAAGCATCAGCACTATTCCAGTACAGAGCAGTAGGGCAATATTCTCAACAAAATAAGGATAAATCATTAATCCAATGCCACAAATCAATGCCATTGTATGTTGCTGTTTCTTACCATAAATAAAATAGCCTAAGCCAATCGAGCTAAATAACACACCCAATAATAAAACGCTGACATTCATTTTTTACTATACTTTGCTGAAAAAATCACTATGCCGTATCTAACTGAAGCTATACTTAAAACAGCTCATTCTTTATCTATTTAGAAAAAGTATAAAAGTATATTGTCTAGATGATTCTTGGTTTAAAAAAGAGAAAAGTTATGTCGGTGATTTTACCTGTTGCACAACGTGGAGAAGCTGTTTTAACACTTGTTGCTGCAGCCGTTGCTGAAACTGAATTTGGTAGTGAGTGGCTGCAACAATTGGCTGCTGCTTTACATACCACGATGTTACAGAGAAATGGTGTCGGCATCGCTGCACCACAAGTATATATTTCCAAAAGAGTCATCATCGTGGCATCTCGTCCAAATCCTCGCTATCCTGATGCACCAGAGATGGATGCTGTAGTGATGGTGAATCCTGAAATTTTATCGTTTTCTCAACAAACAGTTTTAGGTGAAGAGGGGTGTTTGAGTGTACCTGATGAGCGTGGACAAGTTTGTCGTGCTGAACAGATCGCAGTGCGATATTTTAGTTTGCATGGTGAACAAGTCGAAACGACATTTTCAGGTTTTCCTGCTCGAATTGTACAACATGAAGTTGATCATTTGAATGGTGTGTTATTTGTAGATCGGCTTGGATCAAAATAATAAAGAATTATTAGTTTTTATTTTGCTATATAGCTTATTTCTATCTGATTCATTTTGAAGATAGGTATAATAAGGTAATTATGTAATGCTAGGGCGAATGTATGAAAGCTGAATTTCAACAAGGTAAAATTAAACAATATCATGCTGATAAAGGTTTTGGTTTTATTGGTGGACTTGAACAAGATATTTTTTTTCATATTTCTGATTTTCCACTGGCAGATGGTGAACCAAAGCGTAATGAGCGTGTGAAGTTTGTTGTGGTTGAAAATAATGGCAAGTTAAAAGCCACTAAAATTGAGCGAGTAGAAGACAATTCAGCTAAAGCGAAAAAGACCAAAGTGGTGAAGCATAATAATGCGATTACGGATACTTTATTGTCGAATTTTAGAAAATAATTAATCGCTTAAAAGATATTTTCCTCCTTTTTTAGTTGAATGTTTTATTAAAAGGGAGGACTAAATCTATTGGGATAATAAAAATAAGCAAATCTTAGACCCATTTGACAGCCAGTACTGCGAAAACGAGGCATTATTGAAGCATCATTTAATTTAATGGAGTCAGTTTGATCTGGAATATACACGGCATAGACTGAAAATTGGATTACTGATTACAATATTTCTACTTTCACCTTGTATGCAGTAGTACATGGATACAGTTTGGGCATTTAGCAGCTTTTTAGATCTATTAAATTAAAATCTGCTTAAACCAAATGCACGATGATGAGGCTTCAAAGCTCTTTCAAACTCATTAGGCTCTTAACCAATGCCACTCCGACTTCTACAAATGGCAGGCAGAATAGTCTTTTGAAACACCATTGAATTTGGATAATCTTCTTTTACAAAAAATCGAAAATGATTCTACTCCATATTTTATAATCAGATACTATTCCCGTATAGATATCCCCCATTGCAATTCTTCATCAAATTCACGCTATCTTTAGCAACAAAATAGCTTTCATGTACCTCAAAAGAACCTATAAGCCAATCCCTTAATTTGGTTTGATAAAAAATTTATTTTATTTAAATAGGGCTTAGGAAGTAAACATATCTAAGTTATATGGTAACTTCCTAAGTCCTAATCTTCATATTATTTTGTTGGGGCGTTTAAAAGGCGATAGACATTAGTCGTATATGCTTTATTTACATGTTTTGTGATGAAGCATAAATGTAAGAATATATAACAAAAATTGAAAAGTTAATTCGAAAAAAGAATTGAAAATATAATGTTATTCGGTAAAACTGATTTTAATAAAGCCACAAAGTTAAGATAAATTACACATGTGTTATCCTTTTACACATAATGTTACTTTTATGTTTTAACTAAGTTTCAACGCTTTCATAATTTAACAAAAAAGCAAATGTGCAGGTTTAGAGGGGGTAGTAGTAAATACTACTACAAACAACAGACAAAACATTGGTTGTATCTTCATTATAGAGGGGTGATTCAGCCAATTTTGCACGGATGCAGCATACAATTAAAGACTAGGAGTTTTTTATGAGTCGATTCCTCAACAGTAAAACATTTGTTTTGAAGAGTTTAGCCCTAACTGTAACCGCTTTGATGGTGACAACAGTAAACGCAGCAACATCTGATCAAGAGGAAATCAAACAACTTCGTCAAGAAGTTGAAGCTTTAAAAGCATTAGTTCAACAGCAACAACAAGTACAACAACAGCAACAAGTTAAATTACAAGAAGTCGCAACTCAACCTGCTGCGCCACAGTCACCTTTAGCATCGCTCAAATCGAAAGCGGGCGCAGACGTTAACCTTTACGGTTTTGTTCGTGCAGATGCTGAATATCAATTTAAAGGTGGTCCAAACGGTATTTTTAATGATATTAACCGTGTTGACTTAAATGGTAATAATGCGAATGAAGATCGCCTTTATAGCACAGCAGCAACATCACGTATCGGTTTAGATTTTAAAGCGCCAGTTCAAGGTGCTGATGTTGGCGGTAAAATCGAGATTGATTTCCGTGGTTCAGGTGACACAGTTCGTATTCGTCATGCTTACTTAAATTATAACAATTGGTTATTTGGTCAAACGACATCATCGTTCTTATCAACTGAAACTCAGCCAGAAATGATGGATTTTAACTCTCCATTAGGTATCGGTACAAAACGTACACCAATGGTTCGTTATAGTGATAAATTAGATGCCAATACACAGTATTTTGTTGGTCTTGAAAAAGGACGTGATGAAAACCGTTTACCTGCGGCAACAGCAAAAATCAGTCATAAACTCGGTGATACAGCATTACTTACTGGTCGTGCTTTGATTCAAGAAGTGCGTGGGCGTACTGCAGATGATGCCACTGAATTTGGTTGGGGTGTGGGTTTAGGTGCGAAACTTAATCTTGCAGAGCAACTAACCGTATTTGGTGATTATTCACATGTGAAAGGAGATAACTTCTTCTTATTGTATACAGATAATCCATATAAAGTTGATGAGAATAAGAAAGATATTGATTTGACAGATATTGATGCAGTGACTGTGGGGGCAACCTATAAAATCACACCTAAATTACGCAGTACAATTGGTTATGGTGCAGCATTTTACGATGACAGCACTTTAGGTAAAGATGCAAATGAAAAGCTACAACAAGGTTGGCTAAACGTAATGTATAGCCCTGTAAAACCAATTACTTTTGGTACTGAATATGTCTATGGTGAGCGTGAAACTGTTGGTGGTGCAAAAGGTCGAGATAGCCGTCTAGGGGTTATGGCAAAATATGATTTCTAATCTATTCCATTGAATATGAAATAACTAAACAGGAGCGTAAATTGCTCCTGTTTTTATTTACATATTACTAAAAAATAGATACTTTATTTTTGATTTAAAAATAATCAGAATAAATGTTATCTATAACTTTAGTCTAACAACAAGGTGTAAATACCCATAAAATTGTAAAAAAAAGCAGACATTTTTTTGAAATTCTGCATAATGTTGCCTCTTTTTAAGCTTACAAATCACACACGTGATTTACAGCGATTTTGTAACAGTATTAGTAAAACTTTTAATATTGTTGGGTCAGTTTATTCATGATGATATCCAGATGAGTAGACTGTAGTTCTGATGTTTTGATGAAACTACCATTTTATCAATGATAGAAGGAATGATGATGTTTTATAAAATATACCTACGATCTTATAGGGTATTTCCATCCATCAAAAATACAGTCAAAATTTATTGATATAGCATTTTTAAGAATAGCGCTGTTCTGTATTCCTTTTCGTTGTGCAGTTTTACTTTATTTGCTGTTGAAATAAGAACGTCATCAATGACAAATAAGACTGTAGAACAAAAAGTATCACCTCAATTAAATGGAAAGAATGATGGAATTTACTTTTAATGCATTTTATACGCTGATTGCTGCGGTAATTGTATTACTGCTTGGGCGTATTTTAGTCAATAAAATTGACTTCTTGCGTAGATATAATATCCCAGAACCCGTTGCAGGCGGCTTAGTCGCTGCGGTGGTGTCATTGATCATCCATAATATGTTTGGTTATAGCATTACTACCAGTAGCGAGTTACAAACCAGTTTTATGTTGGTGTTTTTTGCATCGATTGGTTTAAGTGCTAACTTTGCTAAGCTAAAAGAAGGTGGGGTGGGGTTAGTCATCTTCTTGGTTTGTGTTGCTTCTTTTATTATTGTACAAGATGTTGTCGGCATGAGCCTAGCGTCTGCTTTAGGATTAGACCCATTGATTGGTTTGATCGCAGGTTCAATCACTTTAACAGGTGGTCATGGTACAGCCGGGGCTTGGGGTGAAATTTTAGAAACCCAACATGGCATTCAAGGTGCATTGGCTTTAGGTATGGCGAGTGCGACTTTTGGTTTGATTATCGGTGGTATTATTGGTGGACCTTTAGCCAAACTGTTAATTAACCGCTATCAACTTTCAAGTCCTAGAACGCGCAGTGAGGTAGATGATGCCAATAGCGAGCCACTGAGCGGTTTAGGTGAATATGTTCCGTTTGAATATCCACAACAAGTACGTTTAATCACTGCAGATAATGCCATTACAACTTTAGGTTTATTTGCAGCATGTCTTGCTTTTGCTGAATTTATGACAGGTTACAGTAAAGGGCAATGGTTTGAATTACCTACATTTGTTTGGGCACTCGGTGGAGGTGTAATTTTACGTAATATTTTAGAAAGTGTATTACGTATTAATATGTTTGACCGTGCAATTGATGTGTTTGGTAATGCTGCATTGTCTTTATATCTTGCTATGGCATTGTTATCATTGAAATTATGGCAATTGGCTGATTTGGCAGGACCATTGGTGGTGATTCTGACTGCACAAACGCTGACAATGGCTTTATATGCTGCATTTGTGACATTCCGAGTAATGGGTAAAAACTATGATGCGGCTGTTTTGGCAGCAGGTCACTGTGGTTTTGGTATGGGGGCGACACCAACCGCGGTTGCAAATATGCAGGCGATTACCAATATGTATGGTCCTTCACATAAAGCATTCTTAATTGTACCTTTATGTGGTGCTTTCTTTGTTGACTTGATCAATGCAACAGTGATTCAGGTGATTTTAAAATTCTTTGTTTAAAATTAGACAATTGAAGAAAAAGCCAATCTTTAAAGATTGGCTTTTTAATCTGTTGATTTTATGAATAATGAATTGGTTTGAAAGTGTTTATTTAAAATAAAAAATTCAGTGTCTAAATATTCAATAAAGTGAGTTTCGCATTATACTATTTAGATATGACAAAAAAAAAATTAACAGTTTTTATTGTGTGTTTGTGTTCTGATATGGGCAAAAGTGAGAATCATATTTTTATGCAAAAAATTAGCTTATGGTTTCTAATGTGCTGTGTGATGTTGACTGCATGTCAAAGTAACCCATTAGAGTCTACTTCTGTCACTACTTCTCCAATTTCTGTGGCACGTTCACAGTTAGATAAAAGTTTTTATAAGTTTAAAAATTCACATAAAAAACCAGTGGTTGCTTTGGTGTTAGGAAGTGGGGGTGCAAGAGGTTATGCACATATTGGTGTGATTGAGGTATTGGAGCAACAAGGGATCAAACCTGATTTTATTGTAGGAACTAGCGCTGGGAGTATTGTGGGTTCTCTTTATGCGAGTGGCAAATCTGCGGAAGAATTACGAGAAATTGCACTAAATTTAAAAGTAAAAGATGTGCGTGAGTTCAAAATCGGAATGAAAGGCTTTTTTGATGGACAAAAAGTTGAAGATTTCATCAACTCACAAGTTGCAAACCAAACACTCGAACATATGAAAATCCCCATGTATGTAGTTGCAACACAATTAAAAAATGGGCAGAAAGTTGTTTTTAATTATGGCAATACAGGACAGGCAGTACGTGCATCTGTGTCTATTCCAAGTATGTTTATACCGACTACTATTAATGGAGATGAGTATGTCGATGGGGGATTAGTTAGTCCTGTTCCCGTGGATGTAGCAAGAAATTTAGGTGCTGATATTGTGATTGCTGTAAATATCTTAGCACAACCTGCTCATACGGAAACCAGTAATGTTTGGGGATTGTTCAACCAAAATATCAATATTATGCAAAGCCATTTAGCGGCTGAAGAGCTAAAAAATGCAGATATTGTGATACAACCTGATTTGCGTGAAAAAGCACATATTTTTGATGTAAAAACACGTGAATATACCATGCAAGTGGGGCGAGATGCAGCCCAACAAAGACTGAATGATATTAAAACAGTGTTGAATATTAAAAAGAAAGAACTAGGGCAAGAGCAGTTTGCTGAGTTAACTGTTAAAAATTAAATTATAGGTTTTAGCTATCATGTTATCTCGTTTGGAATGATATTTTAAAATTTCATAATTTTATGGTTTTAAAAATCATTTACTTATATTTACTCATTTTATAAAAATATTTATAATTTGATTAATTTTAATATTTATAATGTATTTATATTTAGTTTAAGAATTTAAAATGACGAAAATTATTATAGGTGAAAAAGTAAAACTTGCAACACAACCAGAATTGGTTTTTGTGGTCACTAAAATCAATTTGGATCAATCCTATGAAATACAACTGCAAAACTTTAGTAATCAGGTCTTAAGTTATGACAATATTCCCCTGGAAATGTTACGTGTTGTATCTTTTATAAAAGAATAGAGCGCTAAACTATAGATTTTATAAATGGCTTCAATGAGAAATATCATAGGAGGGAATGGTCAATTGCCGAATTAAACATATTTTTTGTTTGAAAAGATATATAATAATAGCCCTCTATCTCCTGTCTGAACACTGAGTCAAGAAAACAATGTCACCACTCGATCAAATGATCCCTGCAACAGAAGACCAATCTGAACTAACGATGTCAATTTTGATGACGCCTGACATGGCAAACTTTTCAGGTAATGTACATGGAGGCACCATTTTAAAGTTGCTTGACCAAGTCGCTTATGCATGTGCAAGTCGTTATTCAGGGAGTTATGTTGTCACTTTATCTGTGGATAAAGTGAATTTCAAAGAGCCCATTCATGTTGGTGAATTAGTGACATTTTTAGCCAGTGTCAATCATGTAGGTCGCACATCCATGGAAATAGGTATTCGTGTTGAAGCTCAGAATATCCAAAAGCGTTCTATGCGCCATACCAATAGCTGTTATTTCACCATGGTTGCTGTAGATGAAAATGGTAAACCAAAACAAATTCCACCGTTAAATTTGGATAATGACTGGAAACGTTGTCGTTTTGAGGCGGCAGAACATCGTAAAGTTGCACGTTTACAAGAAAATCATCATCCTTCGTGCAGTATTTATAAAAAAAGTTCACATAGTTAATTCAAAAACCTCCATTTGGAGGTTTTTTTATAAGCATATTTGATCTTAAGCAAATTAGTGCATATCCCTAGATAAATGCAGCTAGAGATTTTATGAATTTGTAAGTTTATAAAAATTAAATAAATAGGATTTATTGAGTGCTTTTAGAGATGAGGTCAGAGGAAAAAAGTATTTATTAAGTTGAAAATGATTTCTTAAAATCAGACGAAACGTCGCATATCGTTTGGTTGCAGGGATGAATAATACAATTAACTTAGTTCAAAATGATAGGTTATGGAATAGAAATTTTATTTTATGCATATTTAATAACTTATTTTTATTTACTTACTATTTTGCATTTTTAACGATTTTACCTGTTTATATTTTAAAATCTTTGGGTGGCTCAGTTCAGCAAGCGGGATTGGCACTGACTTTGTTTTTAGTGTCATCTATTGTGGTACGTCCATTTTCTGGTTTAATCATTGAAAAAATAGGCAAGAAACTGGCTTTTCGAGGTTCTGAATTGCTATTTGTTCTATGCGCTTTTACTTATCTCTTGGCAGATAGTTTATGGATCTTATTGGCAGTGCGTTTTATTCATGGGATTTGGTTTAGTATTTTAACCACTGTTGCTGTGCCCATCACCAACGAGTTTATTCCTGAACATCGTAAAGGTGAGGGCATGGGTTATTTTGTCATGTCAACCAACTTGGCTGTGGTATTTGGTCCGTTGATTGCTTTAACTGTCTTACAATTTTCTGATTTTATTACTGTTTTTCAGGTATTAACTGCAATTATTTGTCTTGGTTTTTTGTTTTGTCTCGTTATTCCAGTACCTTCTAATTTTACGATAAAGCTTAATAAAAATGAGACTAATCCTCGTCTAAAGTTTACAGATATTATCGAAAAACGCGCGATTCCAATTGGTTGTGTGGCATTGTTGGTTGCTTTTGCGTATTCCAGTGTTATGAGTTTTATTACTGCGTATGCTGAAGTGCAAAAATTACTGCAATATGTGAGCTTATTTTTTATTATTTTTGCATTGGCAATGATTGCGGTACGTCCCTGGGTGGGTAAAATTTATGACCGTAAAGGTGCGAGTGCTGTGATTTATCCATCCTTTGTATCCTTTGCTATTGGTTTGGTGATTGTCAGTTTTGCCGATTCACAATGGATTTTATGGCTAGCGGCGGTATTTATCGGTATGGGGTATGGTTCGCTATTTCCATGTTTTCAAACGGTTGCCATACAAGCTGTATCTAAAGAGCGAATGGGACATTCTATTTCAACTTTTTTTACCTTGTTTGATTTTGGTATGGCTCTAGGTTCTGTGGTCATGGGTTTGATTATTGCGTATTTAGGTTATCAATTTACTTATCTGTTTTGCGCAGTGGTGATTATGTTGACGATGCTTCTATATAAAATTAGCGTTGTACCAAAGTTAACTTCATTGAGATAA
This sequence comes from Acinetobacter defluvii, assembly GCF_001704615.3. Classification (NCBI taxonomy): domain Bacteria; kingdom Pseudomonadati; phylum Pseudomonadota; class Gammaproteobacteria; order Moraxellales; family Moraxellaceae; genus Acinetobacter; species Acinetobacter defluvii. The sequence continues at coordinate 2,488,212 of NZ_CP029397.2, read as the reverse complement.
GCTAAGCGCTTTGCTTATATGGTATTGAATATTCGGTTATATTCTTTTGAAAAATAAAATAGATTTGAATAATTGAATCAGTAGGGGAAAATTTAAAAATTTGATATGTGCTGATAAAAAACGGCAGCTTAAATTTGGGTGATTCTACACAGCCACTTATAAAAGCTCTCAACTATATTTTTCAATTATATTTCAATATTCATGGCTGTAATATTGGCTACCTCTGTCTGAATGAACAGTTAAGCCTGGTGGTGATTTTTGATTCCGAATACCATTAAAAATATCACAGTCCAGTTGTGCTGTCATACGCCCATTTAAGCTATTTAGCCTATCTCCCATTTTGTATAAAGACCTTTTAAAACTGTCTTTCTTTTAAAGCGCTTATGACGCTTGCAATACAGTTGATTAAACTTCTTGATTGCACATTTTGGATACTGCCTGATGTCATCTTGCTGTGATTGTAAATATCTAGTCAAACGGATATCTCCATAGCCTTCTTTAGTCTCCTGATGCGCCATTTTGACCCATATCATCTGCTGAGTTCTTTGAAGCTTGCGTTGGCTTAAATTTTTTTAGCCAAATATAAAATTTTAAAACTGATACTTTAAATAGCTTCGCTCTCGCTAAAAAATTATGTGAATCCTATATTTAGTCAAATTTAATGGTTGTTAAAAATATTATTTTCCTATTTATGCAACGCTGTGTTGCAAGCTGAGCAGAAATGAGCGACTTGGATTTTCATTTTTTAATGTTATAGTGAGAATGATTCTCTTTAAACTTATCACTCTTATTTGTTAATCGACGACATCGTTTAACCCTCAGATTTTATATGTTGTGACTATGCTGCTCAAACGAAGATTCTTATTGCTGTTGTTAATCCTATTGTCTGGCATTTCGCTATTTGTTGGTGTCGGTGATGTCAGTATCACAGGATTATTGGCGGGTAATGCAGCAGACTGGGAACTCTTTTGGACCAGTCGATTACCACGCTTAATGGCAATTTTGGTGGCAGGGGCAGGTTTGAGTGTGTGTGGTTTAATCATGCAAACCCTAAGCCGTAATCGCTTTGTGTCACCCACCACAGCAGGTTTATTTGATTGTGCACGATTGGGTGTGTTGATTGCGATTATTTTACTGCCAACTGCTTCGATTTTTGTCAAAACTTCATTTGCAATCATTATTACCTTAATCGGTGCCATGCTGTTTATGCAGATTTTGGCACGACTCAAACATCGAGATACGGTATTTATTCCGTTGGTTGGGATGATTTTCGGGAGCATCATTTCAGCAGTCACGACATTTATTGCATTACAACTTGATCTTTTACAAAGTCTTGCAGGGTGGTTGCAAGGTGATTTTTCCACCATTTTAAGTGGTAAATATGAACTGATTTACCTGAGCTTACCGATTTTGGCATTGGTTTATGTTTTTGCCAATCGCTTTATTTTGGCTGGTTTAGGTGATGATTTTGCCACAAATTTGGGACTGAACTATCAGCAAACTTTATTCATTGGTTTATTACTGGTCTCAGTGATTACAGGTGTGGTGATTGTTACGGTTGGTGTGATTCCATTTTTAGGTTTAATCGTGCCGAATATTGTCAGTCTATATTTGGGGGACAACATCCGTAAAACGCTGTCGCATACCGCTCTGTTAGGCGCGTTATTGGTTTTACTTTGTGATGTGTTTGGACGAATTGTGATTTTCCCGTATGAGGTGTCGATCAGTTTAATTATGGGTGTGTTAGGCAGTGCGATTTTCTTGTGGCTGTTGATCAGGAGTTATCGCCATGTCTAATTCGCTCAAATTATTTATTCTTATCCTGCTGATTTTACTCAGTACAGCAGGTTATTTACTGTGGGATTTGGGTACAGCGTGGAAATACGCTCTCAGTCTTCGATTCAATACCATTTTAGCCATTGTGGTGGCAGGTACAGCGATTGGAACATCAACCTTGGTGTTCCATAGTTTGGTCAATAATCGGGTGGTGACACCACAAACCTTGGGTTTAGACAAATTATTTGAATTGTCTAAAACCATGATGATTTATTTCTTTGGTGCCAGTGCATTATTGTCCTTAAATGCTGTCACGGATTATCTGTTTAGCATTGCCTTGATGCTGATCTTTGCCTTGATGCTGTATTACTTTATTTTCAAAAAAGCGGCTGCACACAATATTTATTTTCTACTTTTGGTGGGACTGATCTGCGCTACGTTATTTGACAGTATGACCACTTTTTTTCAGGTCTTACTTGATCCAAGTGAGTTTCAGGTGGCGGCTTATGTCGGTTTTGCTAGTTTTAACGTGGTGAAAATTCCACCGTTGATTTTATCGACATTGACCATTTTGCCTATTGTGCTGTATTGCCTCATGAAAACCCGTACTTTGGATGTATTGGCATTGGGGCGTGATTATGCGCTGAATTTGGGCGTGGATTATGACAAGACCAGTCGAACTTTATTTATTTTAGTGGTGTTTGCTTTGGCTTCAGCAACGGCTTTGGCAGGACCGATGATGTTTCTTGGTTTGTTGGTGTTGAACATTACGCTTGAAGTGTTTAAGACGCATCGTCATCGAATTTTACTGCCTGGAATTATTCTCGTGAGTATTTTGGCGTTATTGATTGGGCAATTTTTAGTGTTGCATGTGTTGAATTATAAAACCACGCTCAGTGTGATGATTAACTTTGTCGGTGGAATCTATTTTTTTTGGATCTTGTTAAAGGAGAATAAAAAGTGGCAATTGTCTTAAAACAACTGTGCAAAAGTTATCAGGGACATAGCGTGGTGGAAGATGTGTCGCTACAGATTGAAAAAGGGCAGTTTACCGCTTTTATTGGTCCAAATGGTGCAGGAAAAAGTACGGTCTTAGGCATGATGAGTCGTTTGTTGGCCGCAGATTCGGGCGAAGTTGAACTGGATGGGCAGCGCATTGATCAGATGAAAAGTGCAGAGATTGCCAAGAAAATGGCGATTTTAAAACAAGCCAATCACACCGAATTGCGTCTGAGTGTGGAAGATGTGGTGGCATTTGGACGTTTTCCGCATTCCCAAGGCAGATTGACCGATGAAGATCAAGTGAAAATAGATCAAGCCTTAGCGTATATGCATTTGCAAGAATTACGTCATCAACAACTCAGCACCTTGTCAGGTGGGCAACGACAACGTGCTTATATCGCCATGGTATTGGCGCAAGACACGGACTACATCTTACTGGATGAGCCGTTGAATAATTTAGACATGAAACATTCTGCCCAGATTATGCGTGTGCTGAAAGATTTGGCAGAACATCATGGTAAATCCATCATTGTGGTGATTCATGATATTAATTTTGCATCCGTTTATGCCGATCAGATCATTGCCATGAAAAATGGAAAATTGCTGTATCAAGGTACACCAGATAGCTTGATGCAAGAAGATATTTTACAGGACATTTTTGATTTTCACATTCCGATTCAAAATGTTCAGCAACATAAATTAGGTTTATATTTCATTAGTTAGGAGCATGTGATGCGTTTTCATCAAAAGTTAATCGCAATTTCTTTGACGGCTGCATTGGCGGCATGTTCGGCGCAAAATTCATCTTCTGAATCGAAGCAGAATACGCAGACATCTGAACAAAGTACAAACACAGTGACTTATCAGAGTAAGGCAGGTGAGATCACGATTCCTCAACATTTGAGCCGTATTACGGTATTGGATACCAATGCGCTCAATACCATTCAAACCTTAGGCGCATCGGATCAAGTGGTGGCATTGCCGCAAGGGACGCCCTTACCCGCAGCGATCAAAAGTTTTGCCAATGCTGAAAAATATCAAGATACAGGTACAGCAACCGAGCCAAACTTAGAAAAAATTGCTGCAAGTCAGCCTGAGTTAATTATTCTCAGTAACCGTATGGAAAAACATACGGATCAAATGAAAGCGATTGCACCCACTTATAATGCTCAAGTGGATTATGCTGATCGTTTAAATTCATTTAAACAGCAAACCTTAAATATTGCGACGATGGTGGGTAAAAAAGCCGAAGCTGAACAACAGTTGCAAGCACTAGAACGTGATATGCAAGCCTTAAGAGAAAAAACCAAAGGCAAAACAGCCTTGGTGATTTTGGTCAATAACAATAAATTATCGGCGTATGGCGTGGGTTCTCGTTTTGGTTTAATCCATGATTTATATGGCTTTAGCCCTGCGGATGACAATATTAAAGTCGGTACGCATGGTATGTCTGTGTCACATGAGTTTATTGCACAAACCAACCCAGATTATCTATTTGTCATTGATCGAGGTGCAGCCATTTCTGAAAAATCAGGTGGTGCGCAAAAAGTCTTGGACAATGCGATTGTGAAACAAACCAAAGCAGCACAAAATAATAAAATTATTTATTTAGATTCAAGTACATGGTATTTGATGAATGACAGCTTAGGCGGTATGCAGAGTATGTTGAAAGAAGTGCAGAATGCTGTTTAATCTCTTATTTTAATAAAATTGATCATGATGGAAGTCTATATGATTTAAATTATATAGACTGTTAACTCTGTTTCATGGAAATGATTAATCTGACTCACTCACAATATATTGAATTAATTGATCTAAAGCCTGCTGTGTACGTTCCGTCAATTCAAAAGAACAATTGATGCGTAAATGATGTGGTGTTTTATCGGAGCGATAAAATAAAGCACCTGAAGCGACGCCAATTTGATGCAGCAACATTTCATGATAAACCACATTGCTGTTGATACGCTCAGGTAACGAGATCCATAAAAAATAACCCGATGGATAATAATGTATTTTAAAAGTCTCTGGTAAATGCTTACTGAGATATTGATAATACTGATTTTTTAAGCGCTTTAACGTGTTACGCAAGGTTTTTAAATGTTTTTCATAGTAACGATGAGATAAATAATCAGCGAGTGCATTTTGAATAAAAGAATTAACCGATAACGTACTCATGAGTTGCAAATGCTGAATATTTTCAGAAAATTTTCCCGCATAAACCCAACCTATCCGAAAGCCTGCACCTAAGGTTTTGGAAAATGAAGAACAGTGGAATACTAAATTTTGCTGATCAAAATACTTCATGGATAAGGGTTTTTTATGATCAAAATACAGTTCTTCATAGACATCATCTTCAATCAGATAAATATGATGTTCTTGTAATAATTTTGCCAATTGTAATTTGATTTCATCACTTACGGTAAATCCAATCGGATTATGACTATTCAACATCAGCAAACATACTTTGATGGGATAGTTTGAAATCGCATTTTTGAATGCGTCTAAATCTAAACCATGTTCAGGATGCTCAGGAATGGTGATGACTTTTAAGCCCAAATGTTCTGTTGCTTGCCACGCACCATAAAAAATTGTTTCTTGTAAAAGAATATAGTCACCCGGCTGGGTTAAAGTTTGCAAAGCGAGATTCAGTGCATCTAAACCCCCTGAGGTAATCACAATATCTGATGGATCGGTAGGAATTCCTTGCATACAGTAACGCTGTGCAATCAGTTTACGCAGTTCAAGATTGCCCGGTGGTAAACTCGGCACTTGTTCATAGCTTTGACGATGTTTGGCACGTTGTGCCAATGTTTGCATCAGTTTCGTTGAGTACAGCAGTTGACTGTCAGGAAATGCGATGCCGAATGGAACAATATTCTCAGATTGAATCGATTTTAAATAACGAAAAACAGTGGAGTTAATTTCAATTTTTTCATTGAGAATGACGGTTTTTGCGATTTCTAAACTATTTGGGTCTTCTGCAATAAAGTAGCCCAATTTTTCTTTGGAATAAATTAATCCTTGCGCTTCCAATTCTTGGTACGCATTCATCACTGTAATCAAACTAAAGCCTGAAATTTCAGCTTGTTGGCGTAAAGATGGGAGCTTTTCATTGGCTTTCCACGCACCACTTTCAATTAAGTGTTTTAAACTGAGTGCAAGCTGTTCAGATTTATACATAGAAAATGACTCAACTGATTCACAAAGAAAATATGGATAGCGCTGACTATCCATATTTTAGCGATTTTATTTGTTGTTAAAACAGCAAGATTAAATTTAAACCTAAAAATATGATCAAAAATGTGCTTTAACATTATGGATATGCAAAAGACAGCATGATTTTAAAGAAACCTGCAATCAGCGCTAATCCTAAAAAACCGACCAACCATAAGCAGATAAACCATTGTGTAGAACTCATTTTGCTGAACAATTTATTCATTTTCAAAGTACCTCGACACATTGTTAAGTCGGAAAGACGAGTATTAACGATTTATACCGATCTTCCCGAAAGTCCAAAATTTAACGCTTAGTGATAACCTTCATCACCAACACGTACTTTGTCACGAAATACCCAATAGGATAGGAAGGTATAAGCGATAATGATTGGGATCAAAATCACTGCACCAACTAAGGTAAATTTCAAGCTTGATTCAGGTGCAGCAGCTTGCCAAATCGTGACAGATGGCGGAATGATATTGGGCCATAAACTGATCACAAAACCTGTAAATGCCAAGAACACTAACGCTAAAGTATAGATAAAGGGTTTGCTGTCATGCTTTTGATTGCATGATTTTAAAATCAATCCAACAAAGATCAGTACTAAAACGGGTACAGGGCTGAAATAAAGGAAGTTCGGTAAAGAGAACCAGCGATCCGCAATTTCAGGGTGAGTCATTGGGGTATATAAACTTACGCCTGCAAAAATGAGTAATAGTGCAATCAACAATTTTGGCATAAATTTATACATCTGCTTCTGTAGTTTTGCATCGGTTTTCATAATTAACCAACCACAACCTAAAGTGGCATACATTGCAACTACACCAATACCCGAGAAGATCGAGAATGGCGTTAGCCAATCCCATCCGCCACCTGAGTAGATGCCATTCGTGGTTTCAATTCCTTGAATATATGCACCTAAAATCACCCCTTGGAAAAAACTCGACAGAATTGAACCCCAAATAAAAGCTTGATCCCACAAGTATTTTGTACGTGTCGCTTTAAATCGAAACTCAAAAGCAACACCACGGAAAATCAGTGCAACGACCATAAATGTGATGGGTAAATACAATGCTGATAGTACAGTAGAATATACGAGAGGAAAGGCAGCATATAAACCAGCACCGCCTAAAACCATCCATGTTTCATTGCCATCCCACACGGGAGCAACGGTATTCATCATCACATCGTGTTCTTGGTGATCTTTGATAAAGGGAAATAAAATACCGATCCCAAGATCAAATCCATCTAAAATCACATAGATCAGTACACCTAAACCGATAATGCCGACCCAAACCAATACAAGATCAATCATGATGTTTCTCCTTATTTTGATCAGGTTGCGATTTTTGAGTGTCAGTCACATCATCAAATGCATCCTCTACAGCACTCAGTGGGCGTAAAGGGGTTTTAAAATGTCCTAAACCTGCTTGTTCAGGTGACACACTTTCAATAAATGACGGTCCTGTTTTGATGAGTTTCAGCATGTAATAAATACCACTACCAAAAACAACGGCATAGACCAAAACGAAGATAATTAAACTTAAGCCGACTTGATCTGCTGTCACACCATGCGATAAACCATCTTGTGTACGCATGACGCCATAGACTACCCACGGTTGACGTCCAACTTCAGTGGTTACCCAGCCTGCTAGTAAAGCGATATAACCTGTAGGTCCCATCACAATTGCAAATTTATGAAACCATGCACTTTCGTATAAACGCCCTGTTTTACGTAACCATAATGCTGTAAGTGACAATAACACCATCAACATGCCAAGCCCGACCATGACACGGAAGCTCCAAAATACGATGGGTACATTCGGTCGATCTTCTTTGGCAAAGTCTTTCAAACCTTTAACTTCACCTTGCATAGAATGGGTCAGAATAATACTGCCGAGATTTGGAATACCGATCTCAGTATTGTTATGTTCATTTTCCATATCTGGTAATGCAAAGAGTAACAACGGCATGCCATGATCACGATTCGTTTCCCAATGACCTTCAATTGCTGCTAGTTTTGCGGGTTGGTGTTTTAAGGTATTTAAACCGTGGTTATCACCGATCACGACTTGTAAGAGTGAAGTGACCAAAACCATCCAAAGCCCCATAGAAAGTGACTTTTTGACCAATTCATCACGGCGACCTTTAAACAAGTGCCATGCTGCTGTTCCTACAACCAATAGCGAGGATACTAAGAACGCAGCGGTTGCCATATGCGCAAAGCGATAAGGGAAGGATGGATTAAAAACAATCGCCCACCAATTGGTTGGAACAATGACGCCATTTTCAATCGCAAAGCCTTGAGGTGTTTGCATCCAACTGTTGGAAGATAAAATCCAAAACATTGAAATGCAGGTACCGATTGCCACCATTAATGTTGCAAAAAAATGTGCTTTAGGGCTAACACGTCCCCACCCAAACAGCATGATACCTAAAAATCCAGCTTCGAGGAAAAAGGCACTGAGCACTTCATAGGTAAGCAATGGACCTGTGACTGAGCCTGCTACACGAGAGAATTCACTCCAGTTCGTACCAAACTGATAGGCCATCACTACACCTGATACCACACCCATTCCGAAAGCAACAGCAAAAATTTTAATCCAATATTTGAATAAATCTTTATAAATCAGGTTTTGGGTACGTAACCATTTCCATTCCAATAAGGCAAGAAAACAGGCTAAGCCAATTGATGTTGCAGGAAAAATAATGTGAAAAGATACAGTAAATGCAAACTGTATTCGTGCCAACTCTAAAGCAGTTAATCCGAGACTCATATTACTGCTCCTCGACGCTGAATGAATGTGATGGAGAAAACTGTCAAAAGACAGCGGAAAAGATCAAGAAAAAGAATAGATCGCTCCATAGAAACTACCTATTGAAAATAATTAATGACCATTTTGCATAAGTTTTTTTGAATAAGTAGATACAGGAAAACCCCCAATAAAATATAACAGGATGTGTTTTAAATTTTATCTTGTTATATTTTTTTCTTGTCAATCTGTAGCTATCCAAGGATGTAAAATCCATTGAGAATGAAAACAATGAAAGATTTCAGTCTTAGGGTGAAGCGATGTTCGTCACAGAGCAATTAAATAAAATTCCGAAGTTAATCGAGGAGCAGGGCTTTTCAGATAGACTGCAAAAAATGTTTGAACAGCATTATGTCAATTTAGAAGCAACATTATTACGTGCCAAAGTTTTACGTGAATTTTCAACAGCTAAAGTTCAGTACATTGCGCAGTCAGCCGTTCAGTCTGAACAGGCTAATTTAGCTTTTTTATTTGCACCATTTATTCTCGCAAACTTAAACCATCGTGTGATTTACCATACACCTGCGACACCAGCAGTATTGAATATTCTCAATCGTTACTATCAGGCTGAAAAAAAGCAAAATTTAAAAACAGAAGATGCTTTATCAGCACTGAATTTGTATTTAGACCTCAGTAATGATGAATTGGACGAGGTCGAATTTTTTTATTATTCATTAATCAAAGCGCTATGCCGTTCAGATGTTTCACAGATTTTTTTAATCACAGATTTAAAACTTGATATTGCCAAAATTGAGGAAGTAGAAAAGTTTTTTAGAGTGGTGATTCATTATATTGAAACAGATCTGCATGATCAGATGATTGATGTAACTGAATTAAATATGCGTAAACTCTTCTTTAAAAATAAAGATGATCAATATGTTGCACTGTGTGAAAAATTTTCAAAACTCAATGCGCAATTATTGATGTGTTATGGCACGTATAACCGTGAGCAAGCGACCCATTTGGTCGATGATATGTTCTATGCCGAGCATATTTATGAAAAATTATCTGTCTATGCGGAATATATGCAGACACGTTTACAACACGATGCCAGCAAACTCAATGCACAATTCCTCGCTTAAGTGAATGTATTGACTTTGATTTAAAGCATTTGGTCTTTCATATTTATTGCATCAACAGGTCATCTCCCATGTTTTTATATGCTGATTTTGATTAGAACTTAGTGATAGGTTCCAGTAAAAGGTAGACATGCGCTTGGGACTTAGAGGATTCGCTTTTCTTGTGTTTAAAATATTGGTTATATCTAAGATATTGTTCTTATTTAAAATAAAACACTCCGAAGATGCCGCTGCATGGTCGTTACCCTGAACCCGATGAGTTCAAGGTGGACACGACGCGTACTTAATGGGTTTCCCACTCAAGGCGGGCATACACTCAAAATACACAGAACGCATCCGTAGTTTTAAGTATCGGCAGGGGAATAAACGTACTGGCGAACATCCCAGAGATAGATTAAGTATACAGATTCTTGCTGTAGAGGCAAATGCTGAATTTTATGAAAATGGCAGAATCTGTACCAAGCAAGATTCAAATGCACAAACAAAAAGCGATTTATACAGCTTTTTCAACGTCTTTTAAAATTTCCTCAAGTAAACGTTCACAATGTGTATATTCTTGTAAGGACTTGTTTAAAGACAAAACTTCTTGCATTAACTCCAACGCCACCATGATCATGAGTTTGTTATGTTCCATATTGGGTGCTTTACGTCGAAATTCTTGAAATTTTTCATTCAATAATTTACCTGCACGTTCAAGCTCAGCTTTCTGATCAGCAGTAGTACTGAGGCGAAAAATTTGTTCAATTAAACGTAATTCAACCACAACAACTTCAGACATGATTAGACTTCCTCATTGGTTTCAGATGGATGAGCAAGCTGTTGAATTTCTTGCGCATGCTGATCTTGTTCAGTGCCTAAAATCGCTAAACGTTGAATAATCGCTTCAACTTTGGTTTTGGCGTGATCATTTTTCTGAATTAAGCGTTCACGTTCACTGAGCAAGTCTTTGATTTCTTGTTGAGAGTGGCGCTGTTCAGTTTGTAACTTTTCTTTGAGAATTCGTAATTCATTACGCTCAGCTAAAATCTCCTGAAAGCGCGTTTTGAGGTCGGTACAGCTTTTTTCTAAACGTCCATAACGTTCTGCCAAAGCAGTTGCATCAGTGTTCAGTTGAGTAAATTGTTTTTGTAAAGCTGAGAGTTGTTCGGTCAAGCTTTCAATTTCATCTTGCTTTTGGGTGATAATGCCATTTTTATGCAAGATCTGAGCATGTGCTTGTTCCTCACTGTTATCTTTCTCTTTTAACAGTGCTGAATTTTCTTTCTCAGTCGTTTCAATACGTGTTTTTAAAACACCAATATGCGTTTGTAGACGCTGTAATTGTTCTAGCATAACGGGTCGCACAGATTTGCAATCAAAGGTAATATATACAGAAGTATAGAGATTGGATAAACGAATGCAAGACGATATTTCAGGTTGGTCAGATTGGGATCAAAATTTTGGTCAAATTGAAGAAATTTCAAGCCCAAGTGAGTTACATGGTTTACTCACAGGTATAGTTTGTGTTACTGAAGTGCCATCTCGTGATGAATGGTTACAAATTTTATCGACCATTGATATACCAAAAATCAACGAAGATGCTTTGGCAATCTTGACTGAAGAAGCAGAAGATATTGCACATGCCTTGTCAGAAGATGAATTAGACTATTTACCTTTACTTCCAGATGACGAACATAGCCTTGCTGAGCGTGTGCAGGCTTTGGCAGATTGGTGTGCAGGTGTGGTTTTAGGTTTTGGTTTGGCATCAGGACATATTCGCTCAGATGAACAAGAGTTGATCGAAAGCTTACAAGATGTGGCTTCAGTTGAATTTGATGAAACTGATGATGACGAAGAAGGCGAGGAAAGCTACTTAGAACTTTATGAGTTTGTCCGTTTGATTCCTGTGTCTTTGTCTATGGGACGTAAGAAAATTCCAGTGCTAGAAAGTTCTTTGTTGCAAAATTTTCATAGCAAAATGAAATCTGCAATTGAGGCATCAGACAGTAGCAATGTGGTAGAGGTTTTTACGCCATACCGCCCAAGCTAAAATCTATAACAAGACTTTTGAATGCAGATTATTTCTGACACTTCAGAGGTCTTTTGATTTTTAACTTAAATTTCAACCCTCTAACGATAAGCTGAACACATAATGAAATTAACTCAAGCCGATTTTCAGGAACGTCGTGACCGCCTCGCAGAACAAATGGGTCCTAACAGTATTGCGATTATTGCTACTAGTCCAGAAGTGATGCGCAATCGAGATGCAGATTATAAATTTCGTGCGGACAGCAGTTTTTTCTATTTAACGGGATTTGCTGAACCTGAAGCGGTAGCAGTGATTGAAACTGACGAAACAGGTGAAGACTACATTTACAGTTTGTTCTGTCGTGAACGAAATCGTGAGATGGAAATTTGGAATGGTTATCGTGCTGGTATTGATGGTGCAATTGATGATTATGATGCAGACGAAGCCTATGCGATTGATTTATTAGATGAAGAGATCATCGAAAAATTACTCAACAAAGACAAATTATTTTATCGCATCGGACAACGTGCGGAGTTTGATGCTCGTGTAGCGAAATGGATTGCTAAAGCGACAGGTGAAACGCGTCGCGGAACGTCTGCACCTGCACAGATTGTGCAGTTAGATCGCATGATAGATGAAATGCGCTTACATAAATCAGCCAAAGAAATTGAGTTAATGCAGATTGCATCTGATATCAGTGCAGAAGCACATACGCGTGCCATGCAAACTGTACAGCCAAACATGATGGAATATGCTTTAGAGGCAGAATTGAATTATATTTTTGGTAAAAATGGCTGTGTTCCATCTTATAACAGCATCGTGGGTGGTGGTGAAAATGGGTGTATTTTGCATTATGTTGAAAATAATCAACCCTTAAAAGATGGTGATTTGGTTCTGATTGATGCAGCTTGTGAATATGAACTGTATGCCTCAGATATTACCCGTACTTTTCCTGTAAATGGTAAGTTTAGCCCTGAGCAAAAAGCATTGTATCAAGTTGTTTTAGATGCACAAATCGCTGCGATTGATGCTGTACGGATCGGAAATTCTTATAAAGAGCCACATCATGTTGCGGTGAAAATTCTCGTTCAAGGTTTACTTGATCTAGGCATTATGCAAGGTGATCTTGAAGAAATCATTGAAACTGAAAAATATCGTCAGTTCTATATGCATGGTACAGGACATTGGCTCGGTATGGATGTGCATGATGTAGGCACATATAAACATGGTGAAGATTGGCGTGTGTATGAAGAAGGTATGGTCGTAACGGTTGAGCCTGGTTTGTATATCGCACCTGATGATGAAACTGTGGATGTAAAATGGCGTGGCATCGGCATTCGTATCGAAGATGATGTGGTAGCAACTGCGAATGGACCCTTGGTTTTAACCAAAAATGTTGTGAAATCTATTGAAGATATTGAAGCGTTGATGGCAAAGTGATTTAAGTGAAAAAGAAAAGCCGATTAAATGATCGGCTTTTCATTTATTTCATTATAAAAATAAAAGGAATGTCATATGAAAACAATAGGTTTGCTCGGTGGAATGAGTTGGGAATCTACAGATTTATATTATCAACAAATCAATAAATTGATTCAAGCAAACTATGGGCAATTACATTCTGCTCAAATGGTTATCATCAGTGTAAATTTTGCTGAAATTGAAAAATTACAACACCATGGCTTGTGGCACGAAGCAGGAGAATATTTAAAAGAAAAAGCGATTCAACTTGAAAATGCTGGTGCGGACTGTATTTTATTGTGTACAAATACTATGCACAAAGTTGCTTCTTATATTGAAGATTCAATCTCAATCCCTTTTATTCACATCGCAGATGCAACAGCAAAAGCGATTCAACAACAGAATATTCAAAAAATAGGTTTGCTCGGTACAGCATTTACCATGGAGCAAGACTTTTATAAAAATCGCATAGAAGAAGTTGGTATTCAAGTTATCATCCCAAAAGCTGAAAGTCGGAAAATTGTGCATGATATTATTTATGAAGAATTATGTTTGGGAGTTATAAAGCAAAAGTCTCAGCAAAAATATATGGAGATTGTTGAAGAGTTAATTGCTTTAGGAGCAGAAGGCATCATTTTAGGATGTACTGAAATTTGCATGCTCATAGGTAATCAACAATTTTCAGTCCCACTTTTCGATACAACATCTATACATGCAAAATCGGCAGTTGATTTTGTTATTGAATAAAAATTGAAAAATTCTAAGTTATATTTTGATTGAAAATACCCTTAAACTTAAGCCATAGATAATTCTCGACACGCTTTTTGCTAATATCATATTCACCAATAAATTAAGTTTGATAGTATCAGTTCGACGAATAGGTAAATTAAATGCATCATACCGAACGATTGAAACGCGCACGAAAAATTGCAGGTGGATCTACAGGAACGAAACGTCGCTATAAGAAAATGCTAAAGCCATTGCTTGCAAGTTGTGATGCTGAGGCGTGTTTATTGTGGTGGGAGAGATATGATGGTTCGGAAAAGGAAGCTAAAAGAATCGCTGATATCACAAAATTTCCTGCCGCAATTTCAAATTTGGCAGAGATTTATTATCAACAAAATCGTTTAACAGAAGCCTTTATATTGTATCGACAGGCAGCAGAGCAAGAAGATGTACATGCTTTATATGTGTTGGCAAGTGCACATCGTTATGGGATTGATGAATGTACCAAAGATGTGGATTTGGCGATGTGGTATGAAAATAGGGCAGATAAAGCCCCACGTTGGGATGTTTGGCATGGTTATAATTCAACATACATCATGAATGACTTTATACAATGAATCAGAAAACTGTTCAAATTGAACTAATAAACCATTAAACCTAATAAGAGCGTATTGATTAGGTATAAATAAAATAACAATGTGGTCAGCCAATATAAAAAACTCCCCACATCATGTAATATGAAATTAATCATCATTATAAGTATTCAGCATGCTGAATCGCATAGAGAAAGGGTCAAGACATGCAACAAGACGTCATTATTGTAGGTGGTGGAATGGTTGGGCTAAGTTTGGCACTCATGTTGGCAAAGTCCAATATTGCAGTCAAACTGTTAGAAGCTGTTAAATATCCCAACTATGAAGATGGAAGCATTGCCCCTTATCACTCCAGCTTTGATGCTCGAAATACCGCACTTTCTCGTAGAACCGTACAAATATACCAAAAACTTGGACTCTGGGATGCACTACAAGAACATGCTACACCGATTTTAGAAGTGCATATCACTGAACAGGGTAGTTTTGGCAAAGCACGACTCAAAGCAGATCAAGAAAAAGTCGAAAGCTTTGGGCAGGTAATTGAAAATGCATGGCTCGGTCGAGTGTTGTTGTCACAAGTCCGTCAACAACCTTTAATCGAGCTAATTGATGGCGTACAAGTCACTTCATTAACACAAGATCAAGATGAAGTTCAGATCGAAGCAACCCGTGGCGGAGAGTACATTCATTGCCTTAAAGCAAAATTAGTGATAGCTGCGGATGGTCGAGATTCTTTTTGTCGTCAAGCATTGGGGGTTGGTGTAGACGTACATGATTATGAGCAAGTTGCCATCGTGACTGCTGTACAAACATCTAAACCGCATAATCATGTTGGTTTTGAGCGTTTTAGCCATTTAGGTCCTTTGGCATTATTACCTTTACCTGGCGAATGTCGTCGTTCAGTCGTTTGGCCTGTGACTAAAGGTAGGGAACATGAATGGCTCGGTGAGGAAAATGATCAACATTTCCTTAATGCATTGCAAAAAACCTATGGTGATCGGGCTGGAAAGTTTGTCAAAACAGGTAAACGTTTTAGCTTCCCATTGTCACAAGTCTTGGCGCATAAACAGGCGGTTGGGCGCGTAATTTTAATGGGTAATGCTGCACATACCATTCACCCAGTAGCAGGGCAAGGCTTTAACTTGTGTATGCGAGATGTCGATGTATTGGTGCGTTATTTAAATCAACAAATCGCCAATGGCAGAGATTTGGGTGAGCCTGAAATGCTTAAAGCCTATGAGCAAGCTCGTTTAGCAGATCAAAAGCGTGTCATCAAATTCTGTGATTCGGTAGTCCGTGGTTTTAGTAATCAAAATCCAGTCCTAAAACTTTTAAGAAATACAGGTTTAGTGGCGTTTGATGTGATTCCAGGTATTAAACCTTTGGTTGCAAACTATGCGATGGGGTTAAAAGCATGAGTGATTTAAATAAAACTGCAGCAGATCAAAATAATATCTTGGATGTCGTTATCATTGGTGGTGGATTGGTGGGTGGTTTAACTGCTTTATTGCTGGCAGAAGGTGGTGTTCAAGCCACTGTTTTGGATGCTGCACCAATTTTAGATGCTGAAAAAACATTAAGCGTTGCCAACCCTCGTGTTTTGGCACTGAGCCAAGCGACCATTCACTTGCTGAAAACTGCACAGGTTTGGGACAAACTCGCGCGTCAAATGCCCTATACAGGTATGCAGGTCTGGAATAAAAATGGCTATGGCGAGATCAACTTTGGTCAAGCTTCATCGCAGTTTCCATCAGAACAACAAAGCTTGGGTTCAATGGTTGAGCCGAGTGTGTTAAATCTAGCCATTCAACAAACCATGCTTGAAAAAGTTAAAGATTATCGTACTCAGATCAAAGTGATTCGTGTGGAACAAGCTGTCGGTCATTGGAACATTCAACTGGCAGATGGGACGACTTTAAAAACTAAATTGGTGATCGGTGCGGATGGCGCAAACTCTTTTGTACGTGATCAAGCTTTTATTGATCTCGATATTTTAGATTATCAACAAGCAGGTTTAACTTGTGCGATTCGTACCACACAGCCACATCAATATGTAGCTCGTCAGATTTTCCATCCAACAGGTCCACTGGCATTTTTACCTATGGCGAGTTTGAAGCCTGAGCAAGCAGAACAATGGATTTCGATCGTATGGACTTTACCTGATGATTATGCAGATGAATATGCGGCTTTGGATGACATCACATTTTGCCAGTTATTAACCCGTGAAAGTCATCATATGTTGGGTGAGGTACTTGAAGCAACGCCACGGGTAAAATTCCCGCTAAAAGCACGTGCAGCGCAGCGTTATGTGAAAAATGGTTTGGCATTGATCGGGGATGCTGCCCATGTGATTCATCCACTGGCTGGTCAAGGAGTGAATATTGGTTGTTTGGATGCTGCGGTATTGTGTGATGTGTTATTGCACGACTTGAAGCGTGGCGTATGGGCGCATGAGCAAACCTTAAAACGTTATGAACACCAACGTAAAGGGCAGAATGATGCCATGATGCACAGTATGTCAGCGATTGGTTTCTTGGAAACTTCTGAGCTTTTCCCTGTAGTTTGGGCGAGAAATTTTGGTTTAAAACATGTTGAAAATAATGCTGTAATCAAAGAGCGTTTTATGGCGCAAGCCAATGGTTTGTCTAGTTTAAGTCATACACGTTATGCTGTTTAAATTAAAAGTGCTATTTTTTGGTCGATCATTTAAAAAAAATTACGAATTTGGGTGAAAAAAATACGATTTTTATGTATTTGGCACTAGGCGAATGCTTGAGAGATTGGTACATTTCTTCGTAATTAGGAACTCGTTTTTGTAAGATAAGTCATTCATGGGGAGAGAGCGTAAATGACGGATACGAATGATTATGATGAAAATACTGAAGATAGCGCTGTAGATGATGATGAGGCAAAAGCCGCTGAAAAAGGTGCTGCTGCGAGTGATTCAACCGTATCTGATGCGGACTTGGCTGAAGCAGAAACTTTGACTGTGACTGCTAAGCAAAAACAGCGTCAAGCATTGGAAGATGAAGTTGCTGCATTTTTAGCACGTGGTGGGAAAATTACTGAAGTGCCACCAGATGAGTCAAAAGACTAAATCGTTTTAGTAGAAATTGCCCAAACGTTTTAAGTGAATGCTTGGAATAGTTTGGGCTTTTTTATGCTTAAAATTTATTCGAGATGTAAATCTAGAAAACAAAAATTATAAAGGGCATAATGATTTTAACTTTTTGATAATGAATAAATAATGTCTGAACAAAACCAAGTGAATTGGCAACGTACAAACTTAGATCATATTGAACAAGCTTGGGAGGGTGATCTTTGGGATCGTAAGCGTTTAGGTGAGCAGCTTACACGTTATGTAGATCGTTTGAATTGTGGGGCTGTACTTGCTTTAGATGCGCGTTGGGGTGAGGGGAAAACATGGTTTGTTCGTCACTGGAAAAAGCATTTAGAAGAAGAACAGCATAATGTGATTTATTTGGATGCTTTTGCAAATGATTATTTGGAAGATCCGTTTTTAGTCATTTCTTCTGAGATTACAAGTTGTTTATCCAAAGATGATGATGTAGATCAAAATCATATTGATAATTTTAAAGAAAAAGCAGCAACAGCTTATCAGGCTCTTTTACCAAGTTTGCCAAAAGTTTTACTTACTTTAGGTTTAAATCTAATTAGTGGTGGAGTATTGGGAACTTTAGCCCAGCAAGTACATGAATCAGGTGAAAAAGTAATTGAGTCTGCAACTGATGTACTTGGCGATAAAATTAAAGAAAGCATCGAAGCAAAAATTGAGAATCATGAAGCTGATAAAAATACACTACAGGCTTTTAAGCAAGAACTTGCTCAATTAGCAGATGAATTAGATAAACCCCTTGTTTTTATTGTTGATGAACTTGATCGTTGTCGTCCTGATTTTGCAATTCGTTTGATTGAGCGGATTAAACACTTTTTTGATATTCCCAAAATAGTTTTTGTTTTAGTGATGGATAAAACTCAATTTTCAAAAGTTGTTTGTCATAACTATGGGTATGATGAAAAATTAGGTGAGGAATATTTAGATAAGTTTGTTGATTTTTCAGTTAAGCTTAAATATGAAAATTTAGATTACTTAAAACAAAAAGATGAAATTAAGACACTTTTTAACTTGCTAGGTTTTCAAGGTGAAAAAGAAATCAATGCCTATGTTGAAGATATTGGAATGTATGTAAAATATAAGAAAACAAGTATTAGAGAAATTAAAAAAAATATAAATTTATTTGCATTGTTATATCAAAATCAAACAATTAAATCCTCATTGATTTTATTTTCTATTTTTTTTAAGAGTGAGTTGATGAATGTTGAATCAAATGATGAGATGGTTCAGTTATTGGTCAGTCCCATAAATGCTGATCCAAAATTTAATGTAAATTTGGATTTGTTCAATAACCAATTTACACATCATCAAATTACTTCAGAAATGAACTCATTGGGGAATTATAGTATTTTATATTTCGTATTTGGGATATTGAATAGGAGATTTACTCAAGAGAAAAGTTATGATTTCTTGGATCAAAATTATGACTTTTGTCCATTACACTTAACGAGTAAAAAAAAAGTTTTATCAAGTTTGGAAAGAATTTGTAGGAAATCATACCTAAGTAGATATATGGCTGGATGTGAGTAAGCTTCTTACATCCTCCGTCTGCAACTTCTCCCGCATCTTTAAAAACTGCTTTTCATCCATCTCATAGAGTTTAAGGGAAAGCAGTTTTTCGATCTCTTCTTCAGAAAAACGATATTTTATAATCTTTGCAGGAACGCCACCCACGATGGCGTATGGCGGAACATCTTGCGTAACAACAGCACCTGTTGCCACGACAGCACCTTCACTCAAAGTTACACCTTGCATGATCATGGCACGACTGCCAATCCAACAACCATCACCAATAACCGTATCACCCGCAGGCAAAAAACTACGTGTATCAAACGGAAAAGTCGAAATCCAATCAGGACGATGCAACTGATTGCCGCCCATCATAATGACGCATTCAGCCCCAAAGCAAACAAAGTTACCAATATAAAGCTGATCAATGGGCTTTTCAGGTGTAGAAGGCTTGTCATGCAGATAACGCACCACACAGCGCTCAAAACCCTGATCCCAATAGGCTGAATAATAAGAATAATTCCCTTTGATGTGAATATTCGGATTCTTCACAGTCTTGGAAATAAACTCAAATTCACACCAGTGTTTCACAGGTGAGTGAATGGAATCAGTCATATAAAAAGCAATAGGTGAGTGGTTTTACCATTTTATATGAATTCACCCAAAAGATGAATGAAATAGCCTAAGTAATTTTTAAATGAATCAAATGCGATCCGTGCGTATGATGAATATGATCAGCACGATCATGGAAGTAGCGTTCAGTAATATCAACACCAGATAAATCTTCAGCAACCACATAACCCATTTTTTCAACAGCTTGATGCAAGTCTTGAGTAGTAAAAGCACCAATCAAAGGCTCTTTTAAAAAGCGAGTGAAATGGGTTAAAGCAAAAGCCCCATAACGCTCAATGCCTTGTAATTCTTTATAATCAATCGAATAGTCCATGACCAATTCACTACCCGAAGGCGCAATAGAGGCAATGTTTTGTAATGTTCCCAATGTCGTTTCAGGTGTTAAATAATGTGTAGTTCCCAACCATGAGAAGAATGCTTTTTCGTTAGGTTGATACTGACTTCGAAGTAGGGCATCAGCCAGTTTTTCTTTTTCAAAATCAATGCTGACAAATTCAACATTGGTAGGTAGTTGTTTAGATTTTAAAACAGATTTGAGTTGTTGGATTTTAGTTTTTTGCGTATCAGGATGATCTACTTCAAATATTTTTAAGTTAGGAAATTGTTTTGCTAATCGCAGTACAAATGAGTCCAATCCAGCACCAACTAAAACATATTGTTGAATATTATGCTGTTCAATCGCTTGTATTAACAAGTCTTCGGTATAGCGAGAGCGTCCAACGACTTGTCCTGTGAGTTTGCCAAAAGTTTGATTCATAAAAGTGGAATTTAAAGTTTTACGAAATAAGCCATTTTTGAGCAGAAAACGCCAACGTGCATTGGTCATTTCAATAGCATAAGGATCAGAGAATACAGGGTTATTGGCATTGAGATAATGATTGGCGCGCAATGCTGCGGCTGCTTCTGCGGTTCGACTGACTCGTCCTGCTTTCATATTCTTCCTCAACAAATTTTTATTTTCCCTCAATGTAATCCAAACAAATTATTTAACAATGGCAATATTTATGGACTGAGTGATGATAATTGCTATTTTTGTTTTGAGTGACAAGTGAAGAGATATGAACAGCAAATAGTCCCTGAAAAATTTGATTCATAAAAACAGTTTATTTTTACAAGATTAAAGCTTTAAATACACTTATTTTTTCTCATCCCAAATCCCATAAATTGGTCCATACAACCGGTTATAACGACTTTTGTTTAGGGTTTCTTGTGTTTGTTTACAATAGTAAATAACTTCTATCCTTTTCACTTCTTTACATCGAGCACTATTTTTTGATGCATTGCATTCTGTTTCAGTGAATTCATGAAATTTATTGGTTGCAGAGCAATCATGTTGTTGTAAATAGGTTTGAAAATTTCGATCGGTTAATGAGGACAATTGAGCCCATAGTCCTAAAAATAAAATAGGGGCAATAAAGGCAAATGATGAAATAATATTGGTTGATAGGTCATCTGGTCTTTTTTTATTTTGACTATAAAAGAAAATACTATAACTACAAAAGCATAAAAATAATCCAAAGCCGAAAGTAATGATCCCTTCTCTCAACACTGTAAAATAGAATGCTGTAGGTAACAATAGACAAAGTAGGAGTGTGGAGTTAAACAATTTTTTAATTTTCATTCTTCTAAATCAAAGAAAAAGGGCTGAATGATCAGCCCTAGATTTTATCAAAAAATTGGCTTAAGCAAGAGTTAAAGATACTCAACACTGACGATTTCGTACTCAACTTCACCTTGTGGCGTGGTAATTTTTGCTTCATCGCCTTCATTTTTACCTAAAAGCCCACGTGCAATTGGTGAGTTCACAGAGATTTTATTGATTTTAAAATCCGCTTCATCATCGCCTACGATTTTATAGGTTTTTTGCTCTTCAGTGTCGAGGTTTTCAATGGTTACAGTCACCCCAAAAACGACACGACCTGTTTGTTCAAGTTCTTTTACATCGATGACTTGGCACGCCCCAAGTTTACCTTCGATGTCTTGAATACGACCTTCACAGAAACCTTGTTGCTCACGTGCAGCATGATACTCTGCGTTTTCTTTCAAGTCCCCATGTTCACGGGCTTCAGCAATTGCCGCAATAATGCGTGGACGATCCACAGTTTTAAGTTGCTGTAATTCTTTCTCTAAGGCTAATTTGCCTTCAGGTGTCATAGGATAACGTTGCATTGTTGTCCCTCAAGTTAAGTATTTAAAAAATACAGTTTAAAAAATAAAAAAATCCCGCCACCGATAAAGTGGCGGGACTTATCGGTAACTGAATTAACCTTTAGTTAGGTCTTGCAAGCGGTATACATCCATCGGTAATTTAATCGCTAAAGCTTGGCATACAGCATCTGCACCATTCAAAGTCGTTGTGTAATACACTTTACCTTGTAGTGCAGAGCGGCGGATCGAGAACGAATCCTGCTGCGCTTGTTTACCTTCGGTTGTATTGATAATGAGGTGAATTTCGCCATTTTTCAAGCGGTCAACGATATTAGGGCGACCTTCTGTGACTTTATTCACACGTTCACATTCAATACCTGCTGCTTTGATGACATCGTAAGTACCGCCAGTTGCGATCACTTTGAAACCAAGCTCAGTCAGTTGTTTTGCGATGCCGACAGCACGAGGCTTGTCAGAGTCACGTACAGACAAAAATGCGTGTTTTACTTCGCCTTCGGTTGGTAAACCTGGTAAGCGATCATTCGAGCCTAACACAGCTTTATAGAATGCTTCACCAAAAGTTTTACCTACGCCCATCACTTCACCTGTAGACTTCATCTCAGGCCCAAGTACAGGGTCAACGCCAGGGAATTTGTTGAATGGGAACACAGCTTCTTTTACAGAGAAATGTTCAGGGATAATCTCTTTGGTGAATCCTTGAGATTCTAAAGACTGACCCGCCATACAACGTGCAGCAACTTTTGCTAAAGACTCACCGATACATTTAGAAACGAACGGCACTGTACGAGATGCACGTGGGTTCACTTCAAGAATGTAAACATCAGTGCCTTTTACTGCAAACTGTACGTTCATCAAGCCCACAACGCCAAGCTCTTTTGCCATAGCAATAGTTTGACGACGCATTTCGTCCTGAACTTCATTTGACAATGAATAAGGTGGAATAGAACATGCTGAGTCACCAGAGTGAATCCCCGCTTGTTCGATGTGCTGCATGATTCCGCCAATCACCACATCTTTACCGTCAGATACACAGTCTACGTCAACTTCAATCGCATCATCAAGGAAATGGTCAAGCAGTACAGGTGCTTCATTCGATGCTTGAACTGCGTCACGTAAATAACGTTTCAATTCTTCATCGTTATAGACGATTTCCATCGCACGACCACCCAATACATAAGAAGGGCGTACCACCAATGGATAACCAACTTTTGCAGCTTCAGCCATACCTTCTTCAGCAGATTTAACAATGCTGTTGTTTGGTTGGCGAAGTTGTAGACGTTGAATCATTTGTTGGAAGCGTTCACGATCCTCTGCACGGTCAATTGCATCAGGCGATGTTCCGATAATTGGTGCACCCGCTTCTTCTAAAGCACGTGCCAATTTAAGTGGGGTTTGACCACCGTACTGTACGATAATACCTTTAGGTTTCTCTGTGCGTACGATTTCAAGAACATCTTCAAGCGTAATCGGTTCGAAGTACAAACGATCTGATGTGTCGTAATCGGTAGAAACTGTTTCAGGGTTACAGTTGACCATGATCGTTTCATAACCGTCATCACGCATTGCAAGCGCAGCGTGTACACAGCAGTAATCGAACTCGATCCCTTGACCGATACGGTTAGGACCACCACCGATCACCATGATTTTGTCTTTGTTCGATGGATTCGCTTCACATTCTTCATCGTAAGTTGAGTACATATACGCTGTATCTGATTCAAACTCAGCAGCACATGTATCCACACGTTTATAAACTGGCGTTACACCCAAGTTCCAACGATGCTTACGGAATTGTTTTTGTGAAATGCCCATCAAGTTGGCGATGCGAAGATCTGATAAACCTTTACGTTTAAATGAACGGATATTGTCCGCATTTAAATCACCAAAACCTAAAGTTTTGATTTGTTCTTCAGTTTTAATGATATCTTCAATTTGAATCAAGAACCAACGATCAATCTTAGTCGCTTGGAATACATCTTCTAAAGTGAAGCCGTGACGGAAAGCATCAGCCACATACCAAATACGCTCAGGACCTGGAACTTTCAGTTCAACCAAGATTTTTTCGCGTGCGCCTTCAGTACCCACTGCAATTTTTTCATCAAAACCACAAGCACCCACTTCAAGACCACGAAGCGCTTTATTGACAGATTCTTGGAAGTTACGACCAATCGCCATCACTTCACCCACAGATTTCATCTGCGTGGTTAAAGTCGCATCTGCTTGTGGGAATTTTTCAAAGTTGAAACGTGGTACTTTTGTGACAACATAGTCAATCGCAGGCTCGAATGATGCAGGTGTAGTACCGCCAGTGATGTCATTTTTCAACTCATCAAGGGTATAACCAACCGCTAATTTTGCTGCGATTTTTGCAATCGGGAAACCCGTTGCTTTAGATGCAAGTGCAGATGAACGCGATACACGCGGATTCATCTCAATGATGACCATACGACCATCTTTCGGGTTAATACCAAACTGTACGTTTGAACCGCCCGTTTCTACACCGATTTCACGAAGAACTGCTAAAGATGCATTACGCATCAATTGATATTCTTTGTCTGTCAATGTTTGTGCAGGAGCAACGGTGATTGAGTCACCTGTGTGTACACCCATTGGGTCAAAGTTCTCAATCGAACATACGATAATACAGTTGTCGTTTTTATCACGTACAACTTCCATTTCGTATTCTTTCCAACCAATCAATGATTCATCGATCAACAATTGTTTCGTTGGCGAAAGATCGAAACCACGTTCACAGATTTCAATAAATTCTTCTTTATTATAGGCAATACCACCACCTGAACCACCCATCGTGAATGAAGGTCGGATAATCACCGGGAAGCCGAAACGTGCTTGGATTTCTAAAGCCTCTTCCATTGACTCTGCAATGTCAGCTTTTGGGCATTCAAGACCAATTTTACGCATTGCGATATCGAACAGTTTACGGTCTTCCGCTTTTTCGATCGCTTCTTTGGTCGCACCAATCAATTCTACATTGTATTTTTCTAAAATGCCGTGCTCATCTAGTGCAAGGGCACAGTTCAATGCTGTTTGACCACCCATTGTAGGAAGAACTGCATCGGGGCGTTCTTTCTCAATGATGGCTGCTACAGTTTGCCAAGTGATTGGCTCAATGTAAGTTGCGTCTGCCATTGCAGGGTCAGTCATAATGGTTGCTGGGTTAGAGTTCACCAAAATAACACGGTAGCCTTCTTCACGAAGGGCTTTACATGCTTGTGCGCCTGAATAGTCGAACTCACATGCTTGACCGATCACAATCGGACCTGCACCAATAATTAAGATGCTTTTAATGTCTGTACGTTTAGCCATGATCGCTCCTTAATTACTTCTTAGCTGCTTCGATAAGTTCGATAAAATGATCGAACAACGGTGCGCAGTCATGTGGGCCAGGACTTGCTTCAGGGTGACCTTGGAAGCTAAACGCTGGTTTATCTGTACGATGAATCCCTTGTAGGGTTTGATCGAACAATGATTTGTGCGTCGCTTTCAAGTTTGCAGGAAGCGTTTCAGCATCTACAGCGAAGCCGTGGTTTTGAGAAGTAATCATCACGGTACCATCTTCAAGACTTTGTACAGGATGGTTAGCACCGTGATGTCCATGCGGCATTTTTACCGTTTTAGCACCAGATGCAAGCGCAAGGATTTGGTGACCTAAACAGATTCCAAATACAGGCACATTACGTGCATCTTCAACGATGGTTTTTACTGCTTCAATCGCATAATCACATGCTGCTGGATCGCCAGGACCATTTGACAAGAACACGCCATCTGGATTTAATGCAAGTACTTCAGCAGCAGGCGTTTGCGCAGGAACAACAGTGAGTTTACAACCACGATCTGCAAGCATACGTAAGATGTTGGTTTTGACACCATAATCGTATGCAACCACATGGAATTTTGCTTCAGGTTGGGAGAAACCTTTACCTAATGCCCATGAGCCTTCAGTCCATGCAAAACCTTCAGGGTCGCAACATTCTTTGGCAAGGTCTAAACCATTTAAACCACCAAAAGCTCGAGCTTTTTCTAAAGCTTCTTCTTCAGTAATGTTCTCACCAGCTAAGATGCAACCATTTTGTGCGCCTTTAGATCGCAAAATACGTGTAAGTTTACGTGTATCAATATCTGCAATGGCAACAACATTATGCTGTTTTAAATAATCACCAAGAGATTGTTCAGCACGGAAGTTGCTATGTAATAAAGGCAGGTCTCGAATGATCAGACCATTTGCCCAAACTTTATGAATGCGACCTGACTCTGCATCTTCATTATTGCAACCCGTATTACCAATATGTGGGTAAGTTAAAGTTACAAGTTGTTGTGCATAACTTGGGTCAGTCAAAATTTCTTGATAGCCAGTCATGGCAGTATTAAAAACGACTTCACCTGTCGTACTTCCCGTAGCGCCGATCGATGTACCTTTGAAAATAGTACCGTCAGCGAGGGCTAAAATGGCGGGGATGCTCAAACCAAAGCTCCTGATCTAAAACCACAAAAATAGGGCTGTAAAAAAGCGAGTAGACGAAAAAAAAGGAAGGCTAATTAAATCCTACCCTCCTCATGTCTGCTCGCTTGTAACTTAACACTGCATTATACGCACAATATGCTGAAAAGTCCACGTAGAATACTGTGATTCTTGTAGATAAAAATCTTGCATTTTAGTGAGTAATCTGTTTTTAGCTTGCTTTAGTTATTTTTGATGTAAATAAAAATTCAGTTCAATAATCAAAACTTAAAATTTAACAAAGAGATAAAGAAACTAGAATGTTTATAAGTTGATTTAAGTCAGATTTAAAATGTTGACAGATAGAAAAACTAAGCAAGGTAAAATAAAAAAGTGAGGATATTAACCTCACTGATTCATTTTAAAATACAATAAAAATGCTTCACTAAAAAGTATGTAGCCAGTCACGTTTATTATGAAAGTCAGCATTTGGGCTACTGTGTTGCATAGCAAAAAAGTGTTCACCCTGCGTGGTATCTAAAACAGCACTTAAACCAATAAATAAATGATCCCATTTTAATTTATGTTTGAGCATAAATTCAGTTAGATCAAGACTTACATTTAAACCATAATGCGTACGTTTGAGTTGATTGAGCTCAATATCATAAGCTGCAACAGGTGGCAGTATCTCAGGGTAGCGATATTCTTCAAACGCATAGGCTTGCCATGCTTGAGAAGGGGAGAGATTGATTTCCCGATAGAAATCTTCGCCTCTGACCCCGATAAAAACCTCAAAGCACGTTTTTTCCCATAAAAAGTCAATTCGTGGATGCGAGGCAACTCGTTCAGGATATTGAATCAATTGGTTAGGATCACGTAGCCAATAGCCGACATTTAAAGTAAATGGGCTGACCTGTTCGATTGCCCCCACCAATGAAATGCTTTGAAAGCGGCGATCGAAAGCATTGAGTTCATAACTTGCCATAAAATTTAAGTCTGTAATTAGTTCGACAAGTGTGCGTGACGAACAAGATTAGACAACTTCGGATTTTGTTTCGCAGCTTTTTTGTAGATCAATGCAATTTTACCGATGGTTTGCACAACTTCAGCACCTGTAGCATCCGCAATCTCAGCAATTGCTGCAGCACGTGCTTCACGATCTTCGCCAGCGACTTTAATCTTGATCAACTCATGGTCGTTTAAAGCACGGTTGGTTTCTTCGATGACATTTTCAGATAAACCTTTATCACCAATCATCACCACTGGATTTAAAGCATGTCCGATTTGACGTAAACGCTTACGTTCTTGGATAGATAAAGCCGCCATAAAAATAACCTAATTTTAAAAACGGCTTAGTATAACAAAACTCAAATTTAAACGCTGCATCTTCTCAACAAAAAAACGATCAGACTGATTTGAAAAAAGATGCAGTGAATAACGCATTTAGATACAGTTGTATACTGCAAAAACTCAGTTTTTCACGTACAATTACAAGTTAAATGTCAATTTTATTTAGAGAGTTATGGCTACACGCATCACCAACCAAAAGTTATCTAAAAGTAGTCGTGCGTGGATGAGAGAGCATTTAGACGATCCATTTGTGAAAAAAGCACAAAAGGAAGGCTATCGTGCTCGAGCTGCGTATAAACTTCTTGAAATTCAAGAAAAATATAAAATGATTAAACCAGGTATGACTGTTGTTGACTTAGGTGCAGCACCAGGCAGTTGGTCACAGATTGCAGGAAAATTGGTCGGTGATAAAGGTTTGGTCATTGCTTCGGATATTCTTGAAATGGATGCCTTACCCGATGTGACCTTTTTACAAGGTGATTTTCGAGAAGAAGAAGTTTTTGAAAAATTGTTAAATATTTTAAATGGACGTACTGTAGACGTTGTAATTTCAGATATGGCCCCCAATACATCAGGTAATAAGGCTGTAGATCAACCTCGCCAGATTTATTTGTGTGAACTTGCGTTAGATTTTGCCAACCGTGTTTTAGGACCAAAAGGGCAGTTTGTAGTTAAGGTTTTCCAAGGTGATGGTTTTGATGAATTTCGCAAACAAGTTGTCAATAGTTTTGATGTCTTGAAAACTGCAAAGCCTGCAGCGTCACGGGCACGTTCAAAAGAAGTTTTTTTAATTGGACAAGGTCGTAAAAAGGTTTCGCAGCAAGTCGTTGTAGATGAGTGAGTATTTGAGTTCTTTTTAGAATTCGTAGATGCATGTATTATGTTTAAAATTATTTCATCGAAAGTTTGTTTAGATCATAATGCGTTAACATTATGCAGTTAAATAACTTTCTTTGAAAAATTTAAATGAAAAAATGTAATTCATGTATGAATTGTCACGAAGTCCTCTTGCCAAGTTGTTAAAAATTGTGCATTTTGTACGTTTTTAAAATTTATTGCGAAATTCATTACTCGCTTTTTTGTTAGGATCACCCTCTAATAGGGCATGATCAAAATTAGATTGATATGGGAATAAAGCTTTGAGCGATCTCTTCAAAAACGCCGTTTTGTGGCTTGTGATACTCGGTGTGCTGATCTTGATTTTCAGCAACATCAGTGACCGCAATAAGCCTGCTGCGATGAACTATTCTGAGTTTGTTGCGGCGGTGAATGCAGGTCAGATTAAACAAGTCACGATTGATGGTGAAAGAATAAGTGGCGAAAAAACCAATGGTTCAGATTTTGAAAGTATCCGCCCAGCGGTTCAAGATCCTGAATTAATGCCTACTCTTATCAAAAATAACGTTGTTGTTGAAGGTACTGCACCTCAACGTCAAGGTTTGTTGATGCAACTTCTTATCGCAAGCTTCCCTGTACTTTTAATCATTTTGTTATTCATGTTCTTTATGCGCAACATGGGTGGTGGTGCAGGCGGTAAAAATGGTCCAATGAGCTTTGGTAAATCAAAAGCTAAAATGCTCTCTGAAGATCAAATTAAAGTGACATTTACCGATGTTGCAGGCTGTGATGAAGCAAAACAAGAAGTTGTCGAAATTGTAGACTTCTTAAAAGACCCAGCAAAATTCAAACGTCTTGGGGCAACAATTCCCAAAGGTGTGTTGATGGTAGGTCCTCCAGGTACAGGTAAAACTTTACTTGCGAAAGCGATTGCGGGTGAAGCAAAAGTACCATTCTTTAGTATTTCGGGTTCTGACTTCGTTGAAATGTTTGTGGGTGTTGGTGCATCTCGTGTACGTGACATGTTCGAACAAGCAAAACGCCATGCGCCTTGTATCATCTTTATTGATGAGATCGATGCGGTAGGTCGTCATCGTGGTTCAGGTACAGGGGGTGGTCACGATGAGCGTGAGCAAACCTTAAACCAAATGCTGGTAGAGATGGATGGCTTTGAAGGTAATGAAGGTATTATTGTGATCGCTGCGACTAACCGTGCAGATGTACTTGATAAAGCCTTACTTCGTCCGGGACGTTTTGACCGTCAAGTTATGGTGGGTCTGCCTGATATTAAGGGGCGTGAGCAAATTCTTAATGTTCACTTGAAAAAACTGCCTTCGGTAACAGGTGTAGACGTTAAAGTGCTTGCACGTGGTACACCAGGCTTCTCAGGTGCGCAATTGGCAAATCTTGTGAATGAGGCTGCGTTATTCGCTGCTCGTCGTAACAAGAACACTGTCGATATGCATGACTTTGAAGATGCAAAGGACAAGATCTACATGGGACCAGAACGTAAGTCGATGGTGATCCGTGAAGAAGAACGTCGTGCGACTGCATACCATGAAGCGGGACATGCGATTGTGGCAGAGATCTTACCAGGTACAGACCCTGTGCATAAAGTAACGATCATGCCACGTGGTTGGGCATTGGGTGTAACTTGGCAGCTTCCTGAACATGACCAAACCAGCCATTACAAAGATAAAATGTTAAATGAGCTTTCTATCTTATTTGGTGGTCGTATTGCAGAAGAAGTTTTCATTAACCAAATGTCGACAGGTGCTTCAAACGACTTTGAGCGTGCAACCAAAATGGCACGCGCAATGGTGACCAAATACGGTATGTCAGACAAAATGGGTGTAATGGTTTACGAAGACGAAAATCAAAACGGATTTTTTGGTAATGTCGGTAGTCGTACCATTTCTGAAGCAACGCAACAAATGGTTGACCAAGAAGTACGTCGTATCTTAGATGAGCAGTATAAAGTTGCACGTGAGATTCTTGAAAATAACAAAGATATTGCACATGCGATGGTGAAAGCATTGCTTGAGTGGGAAACCATTGATCGCGATCAAATACGTGACATTATGGAAGGGCGTGAGCCACAACCACCAAAAGTATATGTTGCAGAAAATCCAGTGATTGATGTAACACCTGCTGATGGTTCTGAAACTCCACCACCATTGCCATCATTACCAAAACTTTAAGTTTAAATGATTAAAATCAAACCACCTTCGGGTGGTTTTTTATGTGTTGAAAATATTTTAAGCTAAAAGCTCACCCTAACTTTATGTTAAAAAGTTAAAATGCGTCTAGAGATGATGAGGATATGTGGTGCTATGCAATTAGTCGCTTTACCAAAACGGATTTTAAAATGTGGTGATCAACAACTAGATTTGTCACAAGCGCATGTCATGGGGATTTTAAATGTAACACCAGACTCATTTAGTGATGGTGGAAAGCATAATGAAGTTGAGCAAGCCGTTGCCTATGCAAAACAAATGATTGCTGATGGTGCGACGGTGATTGATATTGGTGGAGAATCTACACGCCCAGGCGCATCACCTGTATCTGTGGAAGAAGAAATCCGTCGTGTTGTGCCAGTGGTTGAGCAATTGGTAAAAGAAAAGGTGATCATTTCTATTGATACATCACAACCTGAAGTGATTAAAGCCGCTGTTCAAGTGGGTGCGCATATTTGGAATGATGTACGTGCCTTAACTCGCCCAAGAGCGTTAGAAACCGCAGCAGAGCTTAATATTCCTGTCATTATTATGCATATGCGTGGTGAGCCAACCACCATGAATAATTTAGCTCAATATAATGATGTGATTGAAGATGTTATGTCAGAGCTGAATCAACGTGTTGAAGATGCATTGAAGGTTGGTGTACGAGCTGAAAATATTATGATTGATCCAGGTTTTGGTTTTGCTAAAAATGCACAGCAAAATTTAAAACTTTTACAAGAGTTTTATAAGCTTAATGCAATGGGCTATCCGATTCTTTCCGCACTTTCACGTAAAAGATTTATTGGTGAAGCGCTCGGTGGTGCTGATGCACAAAATCGGGCTATTGGTAGTGTTGCTGCACATTTGATGAGTATTCAGCAAGGGGCATGTATGGTGCGTGCACATGATGTGAAAGCAATGCATGATGCAGTTTTGGTATGGCAAGCTACAATGAATGTAGAATAATATTCCGCCAAATCTTATAATTTCTTGTAATAATCATCACACAATGAGAACTAAGTTCTTATTGTGTTTTTTATATTATTGAGAAAAAGGCATTAAAATAAATATAAATTAAATTAAAGTTTTGAAAATTATATGCATTATGTAGTTTACAAAATCACTATAAAATCATGTCAACCAAATTAGAATTGCGTATTGCGAAAATCATGCCTTGTTATAATATAACAATTGAAATGTATCGATATAAATCAAAACAACTACTAATAATTTGAATTGAGGCTTGAGTGATGAAGATGAACTATACAATTTTAGCTGCTTCAATGGTGGCGGTTTTACTTTCAGGATGCTCTAAAAAAACTGAAGAGGCATCTAGTGAGATGGTTTCAACCGATGCAGTAGCAGCGGATGCTGGCTACGAACATGCAACTATAGCAGCGGATGCAAGTGCTGAAGTTGCAGCTTATGGTTCAGCAGAAAATACTGAAAATTATCAAAAAACCGAACAAAATACAGTGAAAAGTGTTGCAAAAGAGCCGATTTCAACATTTAGTGCTGATGTAGACACAGGAAGTTATGCCAATGTGCGTCGCTTCCTTACACAGGATCGTACTTTACCGCCTGTAGATGCTGTGCGTGTTGAGGAATTAATTAATTACTTTAATTATCATTATCCACAACCGACGGGTAGTCATCCATTTTCTATCAATACTGAAACAGTGGACTCACCTTGGCAAGCCAATGCAAAATTGATTCGCATTGGGATTCAAGCCAAAAATATTGATCAAAAAAAGCTTCCTTCTGCAAATTTGGTATTCTTGGTTGACGTATCTGGCAGTATGGATGAGGAGAAAAAGCTACCTTTGGTTAAAAAAACTTTAACGATTTTAACTGAGCAACTACGTCCACAAGATAAAGTCACCTTGATTACTTACTCAGGACATGAAGAAGTGGTGCTAGAACCAACCTCAGGTGAGAATAAAAGTAAAATTTTAAATGCAATCAATGAGCTTTCAGCAAGTGGTTCAACGTCAGGTGAAAGTGCGATTCAAATGGCATATAAAGAAGCGCAAAAATCGTTTATTAAGAACGGGATTAATCGTATTTTAATCGCTACCGATGGCGATTTTAATGTTGGGATTACGGACTTTGACACGTTGAAAAATATGATTGCTGAAAAGCGTAAAACAGGCATCTCATTTACCACTTTGGGATTTGGTCGAGGCAATTATGATGAGCAGCTCATGGAGCAACTGGCAGATGCAGGTGATGGAAATTACAGTTATATCGACAACGAAAATGAAGCCAAAAAAGTGCTTAAACAACAACTCAGCTCAACACTTGCTACAGTTGCACAGGATGTAAAAATTCAAGTCGAGTTTAATCCAGCAACTGTGAAAGAATACCGTTTGATCGGTTATGAAAATCGATTATTACAGCAAGAAGATTTTAATAACGATAAGGTTGATGCGGGCGACATCGGTGCAGGGCATACGGTGACTGCATTGTATGAAATTATTCCAGTCGGGCAAAAAGGATGGTTGGCGGATTCTCGTTATCAAAGCAATACCGCAAAAACGGAGGCGAAAAAAACCGAATATGCCCATTTAAACTTACGTTATAAATTACCAAATACCTCTAAAAGTATTTTATTAACTCAACCGCTAGCAGCAACCTCTAAAACTTTGCCACAAGCAAGTGCTGATACACGGTTTGCACTTGCTGTGGCAAGTTATGGACAGCAGTTAAAAGGCGGTAAATATAACGGCTCAATGGGTTGGAATGATATTTTACAGTTGGCACAATCTGCAAAACAACCTGATGAGTTTGGTTTAAAAATGGAGTTTATTGACTTATTAAAAAAGGCGAAAAGTTTGAGTGCAGATCAACCATCGCCACAACAAATCAATAGGGCTTCTTAATTTTTCAGGGAGAAGTTTGTTGTTTTGTATGCATTATGTTATATAGATGCGCTTATCGAATACTAAATATTAGGTTCATATGTTTAACGATTTACTTCTCCCAATGTTTGACGATGATTATTATCCAGATATTTTAGTTGCTGAAGTCAAACAAATGATCGAAGCATTTGCAAAAAAGATTGCAAAATCAAGCTTAACAGATGATGAGCTTTATCATGTAGCCCATAGTACGGTGGTGGAAATTAATAAAATGAAACCACAGTTTGAAGACCTTGATTCATCTTTGGATGATGCTGCAGCGGATTATATTGCGGAAGCGATGATGATGGTGGCGCAAGATCAAGGTTATATGGATATTGAAATGGAAGAGTTGATTTCAAATAGAGAGTGGTAAGCCGCTCTTTATTTTTTAGCAGTTAAATGTATGTTATGGTTTTTAGTTATACATTTTAGACATAAAAAAACCTGCATAATGCAGGATTTTTTATTGCACCATTTTAAGAAGTATTAAAATGGTGCCCGAGGCCAGACTCGAACTGGCACGCTTTGTGGGCGGGGGATTTTAAATCCCCTGTGTCTACCGATTTCACCACTCGGGCATGAGCGCAATGATAAAGAACAAAATAAAGCTTGGCAAGCGCATTTGTGATTATTTGCTTTCTTTTCAATCAACTCAATGAGGCTTGTTGTAAAAAACAGCAGTTTAAATTTAAAAAATTGAAAACTATCATCATTGTGTCATGAATCTGAGATCAAAAAGCAATATTTGATCTCTAAGTTATAAGAACAAAAAATTAGGGAAAAACAATGTCTAATTCAATTTCACGTCGTAAATTAATACAAAGTACATTGGCAGGTTTTGGAGCTTTATCTTTACCGATCAGTTTAACGGCTTGTGGGGATGATAAAGATAGTAATGTGGTAGAACCTAGTATTAAAGTTGAATTTTTACATGGTGTTGCTAGTGGTGATCCTTTCAAAGACCGTGTGATTTTATGGACACGTTTAACACCGCAAGATACAGCATTGCGTTTAGAGGTTGTTTGGGAAATCGCAAGTGATGAAAAATTCATACATATTGTTAATTCAGGAAAAGTACAAACCTCAAGAGCACAAGATTTTACTGTTAAGGTTGATGCCGATAAATTAAGAGCAAATCAACATTATTATTATCGTTTTAAATTTGGCAATGTGATTTCACCAATTGGGCGTACTAAAACGCTGCCTGAAATGACCCATAAAGTCCAGTTTGCGGTGTGTTCATGCTCGAATTATCCTGCAGGTTATTTCCATGTTTATAAAGAAATGGCAAAACAGGATGTGGATGTAATCATTCATTTGGGGGATTATATTTATGAATACGGGCAGGATGGCTATGCCACAGAAGATGCTGTGAAACTCGGACGTACTTTGGCAGCAGATAATAATAAAGAAATTATAAGTTTAGATGATTATCGCAAACGTTATGCCTTATACCGTGCTGATCTGGATTTACAAGCAGCACATCAGCGTCATCCATTTATTGTGGTGTGGGATGATCATGAGTTGAGTAATGACACTTGGAAGGAGGGTGCTGAAAATCATCAAGACAATGAAGGTAAATTTATTGAACGTAAATTGGCAGCTTTGCAAGCCTATTTTGAATGGATGCCAATTCGTCCTATTTCTGAAAATGATCATTTAAATATCTATCGTCAGTTTAATTTTGGCAGTTTGGTTGAGCTGACCATGTTAGATACACGTATTTTGGCACGTGATCAACAATTAGACTATGCAGACTATATGACGGCAACAGGATTGGACACAAAACGTTTTCAGGCTGATTTAACCAATCCGATGCGGACATTGATGGGTTATACTCAGCGTGACTGGTTGCAAAAGAAATTAGCACAGTCAACAGCAACATGGAGTGTGCTGGGACAACAAGTATTGATGTCTAAAATGCTCATTCCTGCAGAACTGCTAATGTCATTAGCAGCAATCATCAGTGGAAATGTGACTAATGACACTTTGCTGAAAATGAATCAGCAAATCACAGAATTAGTCACAATAAAAATGCGTTTAATGCAAAATGATCCACGTTTGACGGAAGCTGAAAAAGCACGTGTGACTAATGTCGCACCTTATAATCTTGATGCTTGGGATGGTTATTATGCCGAGCGTGAAATTTTATATGGCACTTTAAAAAGCTTGAAAAAGAAAGTGGTGGTACTGGCAGGAGATACCCATAATGCATGGTTCTCAAATTTGCATAGTCAAACAGGGGATTTGCTTGGTGTAGAACTTGCGACCAGTTCGGTGAGTTCGCCAGGCATGGAAAAATACTTGAATATTCCACTGGCGCAGTTGCAGCAGTTTGAAATGGCATTTACCACATTGATTGATGAATTGGCATACACCAATCTAAATCAAAGAGGATATTTGTTAGTGACTTTCACTGAGAAAAATGTGCAAGCGGATTGGATTTTTGTAAATACAATCAAAGATAAACAATATGCAATCGATACACAAAGAAACTACACAGTGGTGATGGATGACAATCTTAGGGTTATGAAAGATGTGGCAAAAATAGCTTAAACCATGCAAATGATTTAAGTGATAATTTTTAGCAAATCACATCAAACTATCCATATATTCGTCCAAGTCGATAAATTTATAAGACTTGGACATTTCATTTTCATATTTTAAAAGTTGTAAATGTAATTCTAAATATTGCGCAAGTTGTGTTTGTGCTTGCTGCGCTTTTACAGAATTTTTGTTTAAATATTTCAACTTTGATTTGGCTTTTAGGGCTTGTTTATATGACCAAAAACAGGCACGACG
The DNA here is from genome assembly GCF_001704615.3 of Acinetobacter defluvii. Taxonomy (NCBI): domain Bacteria; kingdom Pseudomonadati; phylum Pseudomonadota; class Gammaproteobacteria; order Moraxellales; family Moraxellaceae; genus Acinetobacter; species Acinetobacter defluvii. Next base: position 2,451,524 of record NZ_CP029397.2, on the reverse strand, counting down.
TACTTGTTGTAATTGGTAATAATCAATATGACTGGTGCTTTCTCTGAACATATTTTCTTTATAAAATTTGACAAAACCAAAACTTAAGGCAAAGAAAAATAAGACACCTTGTAAGAACATACTTTGAATAAAAGCAATATTTAGGCTTTGTAGAATAATCATAACCGCAAGTTTAAGTGGGATATTTTTAAATTGTTGATAAAGATGCGTGGAACTGTGTTTAATTTGCTTAATGATTATGGGTACGATCAACATGAAAAATAACATGATAATCAGTATGGCAATCCCTTTGGCTTGTGTAGCATCAAATTGTTGAAAATGAGTTGCTATATAATTTCCTAATACAAAATCAATGCTGACAAAAATCATAACAGCAAGCACCCAAGGAATAAATTCACGCAATTCATCCAAAATTCCTTTGGTTTTTATTTGACTATAAAACAAATAATTACGTTTAAATGCCTGAGGGTATTTTTTCTGCAATTGCTGTAAATAAATAGAAACTTGTTGGGATGTGCGCATATTCGTCAGTAGGGAAATGTAGTGAATTCACTACACAGCCTTATCAAACCACAAAATTTAAAAATTACAACATTGTACGTGTTGAGTGGAAAGTTGGGCAAGGGATTGATGAAAATTTACTTATTTTGATTATTATTGGTCCCAGGTGTAAGAGATTAAACATGGGGTAATGAATTTTAGGCATAAAAAAACCAGCTGATCGCTGGAAATTTTATTGCACCATTTTAAGAAGTATTAAAATGGTGCCCGAGGCCAGACTCGAACTGGCACGCTTTGTGGGCGGGGGATTTTAAATCCCCTGTGTCTACCGATTTCACCACTCGGGCTAAACAAGATTGGAGGCGGAGGTCGGAATCGAACCGGCGTACACGGAGTTGCAGTCCGCTGCATGACCACTCTGCCACCCCGCCATCTCTTGGTGATGCACATATTAGCAATCTTTGAAAAAAAAACAATACTTATCAGAATGTATATGCACATAATTTCGGCATATAGAATAAAATAGTCAAAATAATCATGTATTATGTGCGAAATTGATTCAGATCAACATTGGAGATGTGCCGTGGCATTAGTTTTAGATGGTCGTGCATTGGCAAAACAAATTGAAGCTGACTTGTTAATACGTGTAGAAGCGTTAAAAGCAAAAACAGGTCGTACCCCAATTCTAGCAACGATTTTAGTGGGGGATGATGGTGCATCTGCAACATATGTGCGTATGAAAGGGAATGCGTGTCGTCGTGTTGGTATGGATTCTTTAAAAGTTGAATTACCAACAGAAACGACGACTGAGCAATTGTTGGCTGAAATTGAAAAATTAAATGCTAATCCTGATGTACATGGCATTCTTTTACAACACCCAGTACCTGCGCAAATTGATGAACGTGCCTGCTTCGATGCAATTTCATTGGCAAAGGATGTGGATGGGGTAACTTGTCTTGGTTTTGGTCGTATGGCAATGGGTGAGGCTGCATATGGTTCAGCGACGCCCGCCGGCATCATGACGATTTTAAAAGAAAATAATATTGAAATTGCTGGTAAGCATGCGGTTGTCGTCGGTCGTTCAGCAATTTTAGGCAAACCCATGGCAGCAATGTTACTTGAAGCGAATGCCACTGTGACGATTTGTCATAGCCGTACTCAAGATTTAGCAAGCTTTGTGAAGCAAGCGGATATTCTTGTAGGGGCGGTAGGTAAAGCTGAATTGATCCAAAAAGATTGGATTAAGCCAGGCGCTGTAGTGGTTGATGCTGGTTTCCATCCACGTGATGGCGGTGGTGTTGGCGATATTCAGCTTGTAGGTATCGAAGAAATTGCTTCTGCTTATACACCTGTACCGGGTGGTGTAGGACCGATGACGATTACTACGTTAATTCGTCAGACTGTTGAGGCGGCTGAGAAAGAATTGGGTTAATGCTTTTGCTCCTTCTCCCTTAGGGATGAGAAGCATGGCTTTGCAAGGGGATGGGGAGAGCTTATCCCTTTGTAGCAGTGCTACTCATCTCCTGAAAGGAGAGGGGACTCTCAACATTAAAATGAATTAAAAGAAACTATGAGCTGTACATTTCAATTTCCAAAAGCCCCACAACACCTACTAGAAGCTTTGCATGAAGTCATTCCGTACTGTGAATTACATGCTCAGCAATTACCAGATACACCAATTTCCCTATGGTTAATTCCGCCTGTATTTCCAACAGATCGTTTGGATGATGAAGTCATTCGTCGAATATGGAATGATACGCCGTATTGGATCTTCTGCTGGGCATCAGGTTTGGCTATGGCGCAATGGTTACTTGCAGAACCACATCATGTTAAAGATAAAGTAGTGCTGGATTTTGGCGCAGGCTCAGGTGTGGTTGCTATTGCGGCAAAACTAGCAGGGGCGAAACGTGTAATTTGTTGCGATATTGATCAAGTGAGCTTAAATGCTTGTCGTGAAAATGCTGTACTAAATAATGTCGAACTTGAATATTTAGATGATCTATATAAAGCCGAGCAAGTGGATGTTTTACTCGCAGCCGATGTTTTATATGATCAATGCAACCGTTTTTTCTTGGATGAGTTTTTAAAATTTGCCCCTGAAGTGTGGGTAGCAGACAGTCGGGTGAAAAATTTTAGTCATCCACACTATCAAAAGTTGGATGAACGTAGTGCGACGACTTGGCCTGATTTGGATGAAGCCAAGGAGTTTCGTAATGTAAGTTTCTATAAGACGCTATAAAAAGCGTCTTATTTTATTGATTAAAAACCATTTAAAAAATTACGAACAAGTATAGCGGACCACATGTAATGTACTTGGGCGAGTTTCAAGCGCTTGACGTGTCGCATAGTTTTCACTGCTATTTACGCTTTGCGTGTTGGATAAACCTACTGAAGTACGTGAATGTCCTAGTTGAACCCCATATTGCTCATCAGGAATTGCAGCAGGATTGGCAATTTCATTAATACTCAACACAGAAATTTTATAGGTTTTGTTCGCACCTAAAACTTTTTGACATGCACGTTGCAGTTTGTTGGCATCTAATTGTTGGTTTGCTCGTCCTGCTAAAGTATATGCAAGCGTTACAGTGTCGGCTGTTTGATTTTCAATTTGATAACCCGTTACGCCGTTGTATTGACGAGGTGTGGTTTGACAAGCGCTTAACCCTAAAATAACGAATCCTAAACCTAATAATCCAATTTTTTTCATCTTTAGTACGTTCCACACGATTGTTGTTTTAAGTATGCCATAGCTCTAAAGATTAAACGATGACTGATTTGCCTATTCCTAAAATAGCTTTGCTAAAACTAAATTACAAAAAAAGTGCAGCTATATATTGAGTATGTAAAAAACAAAATAAGAATATTTAATTGCTTATCAATAGTTAAGCAATATTCATTTTGATCTTTATAAAGAATAACAGTCATCAAGCAGACACTGAGTAGTAATTTAATAGATGAAAATTATCCTTTTTATATGCCATATTTTTGAAACTTAATGTTATAAATTGGGATAGGTTGACTTGGTTGTGAACACATCTAAGTGATGGATAAAGTAGTTTTGTCATAGGAGTTAAACTGATACTTCATAAAACTGCTGTATTTTACAGAATGCTGAGTAGTGTATAAATCATCTAAATATAGGTTCAGTTTAATCAAATATCTGATTTCAAATAACAACTATAACTATCATCAAAAGAGGGAGCGGTATGCAAGAGCATTTAACAGTATATGATGTCTGTGTGATTGGTGGTGGTATTAATGGCGTAGGCATCGCAGCCGATGCAGCAGGGCGAGGTTTGTCTGTATTTTTATGTGAAAAAGATGATTTGGCTAGCCATACTTCTTCAGCAAGTAGTAAGCTGATTCATGGTGGGTTACGTTATTTAGAGCATAAAGAGTTTCGTTTAGTTCGAGAAGCTTTATTGGAACGTGAAATTTTATTGGTGAAAGCACCACATATTATTCGCCCTTTACGTTTTATCATGCCACATCAGCCGCATTTAAGACCTGCGTGGTTGATTCGTACAGGTTTATTCTTTTATGACCATTTAGGTAAAAGAGAGCGATTGGCAGGTTCTAGTCATGTGAAATTTCAGGCAGAAAATAGCCCACTCAAAAATGAAATTATGCAAGGTTTTGAATATTCAGATTGTGCTGTAGATGATAGTCGCTTAGTGATTTTGAATGCGTTACAAGCCAAAGAAAAAGGTGCAAAAATTATAACACGTAGTTATTGTCGTGCTGTGACTCAAGAAAATGGAATATGGAGGGTTGAAATAGAAAATGCGAAAGGCTGTTATACCATTCAAGCCAAAGTTTTAGTGAATGCAACGGGAGCTTGGGTAACGCAATTTTTAAAAAATACGGCACAGGTTGCATCTGAATATGCCATTCGCATGATTCAGGGCAGTCATATTATTGTGCCGAAAATGTATCCTGAAGATAAAGCCTTTATCATGCAAAATGATGATCAACGCATTGTTTTTGCAATTCCATATTTGAATAAGTTTACTTTAATTGGTACCACAGATCGAGAATACCAAGCAGATCCAAATCATGTTGAAATCACACAACATGAAATCGACTATTTGCTGGATGTGTGTAATGATCATTTCAAAAAACAACTGACACAAGCGGATATTTTATATACCTTTTCAGGTGTGCGAGCACTTTGTAATGATGATTCTGATCAAGCCTCTACAGTCACACGAGATTATACTTTGACGCTGAATCATGATGTTGATCAAGCACCTTTATTATCCGTTTTTGGTGGGAAAATTACCACTTATCGTAAGTTGGCTGAGTCAGCTCTAGAAAAAATTCAACCATTTTTTAAGGATGTCGGTAAAAAATGGACTGAAAAAGCGGTATTGCCTGGTGCTGAAAATTTACATTCAGTAGATGCCTTAGTAGAACAAATTTTAGTCAGAATTAAAGCTGTCCAACTTGAAACGGCAGTGCGTTGGGCGCATGCTTATGGCACTCGTATTTGGAAAATATTGGAAAATATCAGCCATGTTCAAGCGTTAGGGCAAGATTTTGGTTATGGTTTATATGCGCAAGAAGTGGATTATTTGGTTGAGCATGAATGGGCGATCAGTAGTGAAGATATTTTAAAACGTAGAACAAAATTATATTTAGAATTTGATACTGAACAGGTTCAAATATTAGATGCATACTTGCTGGCATTACATGAACGAAGATTGCAAAAAGATGTAGCTTAATTATAGTGATCATTAAGGTCAGCATCACTGACCTTAATGAAGGTTATTAATTGGTCGTTTATGGGTGTGGGTGTCTAGCTAAAAGTAAAGCATAGGGGGGTACTAGAACATTAAATTGCTGTTCCGCCTAGTGCTTTACAATCAAATGCAGTATTAATTTTCACCATTGTTCCCATCCCGACAGGACGTACAATTCGCCAAGGCCAAAAGCCAAAACGTTGGCTTACTGTATAGTTAATCACAGCGTTGGCTTGATATTTATCAGCGACTTCATGTAAACGTGGATATAAGTCAGTAAAACCTCCATAAGTACCTTTGCCGACTTTAATTTTTTTAATTGTTTTAAATTCTACTGAGGGTGTGCCATTAAATAAACACAGTGATGACTGCGTGGTTAGTGGCGTGTTTTCATTTGCAAAAGCAAGATTAGAACAAAGTGCTAGGCTGAGACTGATGAATACAACTTTTTTCATTGTGATCCCCATTAAAAATGTTGTTTGAATAATTTATAGGTGTTTCATCTATATGAAAAAAGACCGCACTTGGCGGTCTTTTTTCACTTAATCTTTTAAATTAAGCAGATTTTTTCACAGCTTCTAAAAGTTCGTCTTGACGAGCTTTAAGTGCTTTAGGTAAGCGATCACCTAATTTATTAAATAATTCAGTATGGCTTTCAAGTTCTTTGATCCACTGATCTTTGTCTTGTGAAGTTACTAGATCAAACTGTTCTTTGGTAAAGTCAGAACCCGTCCAGTTTAATTGCTCATAGGTTGGAACACGACCGATTGGAGTATCTACAGCAGTTGCACGACCTTCACAACGGTCAATGATCCACTCTAAAACACGCATGTTTTGACCGAAACCAGGCCATACAAAATTACCTTCCGCATCACGACGGAACCAGTTCACATTATAGATGCCTGGTAACTTGTTGCCATGGGCAGCAGCTTTTGCAGCTACTTCTTCACCAAGTTCTAACCAGTGAGAGAAGTAGTCAGCCATGTTATAGCCAGCAAATGGAAGCATCGCAAATGGGTCACGACGAACAACACCTTGTTGACCAACAGCTGCAGCAGTTGTTTCAGAACCCATTGTTGCTGCTTTATATACACCGTCAACCCAGTCAAATGCTTCTGAGATTAAAGGTACTGTATCCGCACGGCGACCACCGAAGATGAACGCAGAAATTGGAACACCTGCTGGATTTTCCCAGTCAGCATCGATAGAAGGGCATTGACCTGCAGCAACTGTGAAGCGAGCGTTTGGATGTGCTGCTTTTTCTTCGCCAGTGTGTGGTTGACCTTTCCAGTTAGTAAGGTTAGCAGGTGCTTCTTTAGAAAGACCTTCCCACCACACTTCACCATTGTCTGTTACCGCAACGTTTGTATAGATCACGTCTTTATGAAGTGTTGCCATACAGTTTGGATTGGTCTTGGTATTTGTACCTGGTGCCACACCGAAGAAGCCAGCCTCAGGGTTAATTGCATATAAGCGACCATCTTCACCTGGCTTGATCCAAGCAATATCATCACCTACAGTTTCAATTTTCCAGCCTTCATAACCTGCTGGTGGAATTAACATCGCAAAGTTAGTCTTACCACATGCAGATGGGAATGCCGCAGCGATATAGTGTTTTTCACCTTGTGGATTTGTTACACCAAGGATCAGCATATGTTCTGCTAGCCAACCTTGTTGACGACCCATAGAAGAGGCAATACGTAACGCTAAGCACTTTTTACCTAATAATGCATTACCGCCGTAACCTGAACCATAAGACCAGATTTCACGTGTTTCTGGGTAATGCACAATATATTTCTCAGCATTACATGGCCAAGCAACGTCTTTTTGACCTTCTTCTAAAGGTGCGCCTACAGTATGTACACAAGGTACATATTCACCGTCAGTGCCTAAAACATCGTAAACAGCTTTACCCATGCGAGCCATTTTACGCATGCTTACAGCAACATACGGAGAGTCTGTTAGTTCGATACCGATATGTGCAATGTGCGAACCAAGTGGACCCATAGAGAATGGAACCACATACATAGTACGACCTTTCATTGCACCATCAAACAAACCGTTTAAGCGAGCACGCATTTCAGCGGGAGCTTCCCAGTTGTTTGTCGCACCAGCATCTTCTTTGTTTTCAGAGCAGATAAAAGTACGACCTTCAACACGTGCTACGTCAGAAGGATCAGAATTCGCTAAATAAGAGCCTGGATGTTTTTCTTGATTTAATGCTTGCATAGTGCCGTTAGCGATCATCAAGTCGATATAACGTTGATTCTCTTCTTCGCTTCCGTCACACCATTCAATTTTTGCAGGTTTGGTTAATTTAGCAATTTCTTCAACCCATGCAATGAGCTTGGGATGACGAACGAATTCTGGTGCGTTCACTTGGGTCATGGTGAGGCCTATCTCAAAAGTGTACAATTGTGCTGTACAAAATAAAATCTAAATGAAGGGTGCTTCATTGAGATTTAAGTATGAAAAAAAGTGGCTGTATTAAAGCATATATTCATAAAAAAAATAAGACTAAAGCCGTAAAAGATACTAAATGTAATATTTTATATAAGTTATTGATAATTTTATAAATGTAGTTATTTTTGTGGTTAATATAAGCATATCAAGCAGTTTAATGTATGTTATTTTTTATAAAAATAATATTATTAATCAAAGTTTAATTCTAAAAACTTGATTAAGAATGATTATTGATTAAATAAATGGCATTAATTCAAATTTTACATAAAGGTACTTTTAAATGTCTAAAAAAACGTCAAAAATAAAGAGGTTACTCTAAAAATAAACTCTTTATGAACACTCAATTAAAGCCATTGTCGCTTATTTACAATGAAAAATCAGGATTTCATGCCACTAAAAAAGATGAAGTCTATGAGCAGTTAATGACGATTTGGACGAAACATGGATATGAAATTCAGGTTTTTGATATCGCTTCAACAGCAAATATTAAACAACTGATGACCGCAGTATTTCAACGTCATCAAAAATATACCAATCAAGGCGTGGTGGTGGCTGCAGGAGGGGACGGGACTTTAAATGCAGTTGCTTCAGAATTGTTGCATCAAGAGATTCCCATGGGCATTCTTCCCCTAGGAACATTTAATTATGTTGCACGTGTTTTGAATATTCCTTTGGATATTTTACAAGCGGCTGAGGTGATCGCAACTGGACAGATTCGTGCTGTGCATGTGGCATGTATTAATGAATATATTTATCTAAATAACGCAAGTTTAGGACTTTATCCTTTATTTATTAAAAAACGAGAAATTTACAATAAAAAGTGGGGGAGATTTCCTTTAAATGCCTATACTTCAGGGCTCGATGTACTGATCCGTGACCGCAAAGAGTTAAAATTACAAGTTGAAGTTGATGGTAAACTTTATCCTGTCAAAACACCGTTAATTTTCTTTGGTAATAATCAATTACAGCTACAAGAAATGAAACTTAAAATCGCCAAATGTGCGGAAATCGGTTTGGTTGCAGGGGTAGTCATTGCCAAAGGAGATAAGCTCACATTATTTAAGACATTGTTCCAAACGATACGTGGACATTTAGAAAAAGCGGCAGATGTTTATAGCTTTAGTGCTGAAAATGTGAAAGTGTATTCAGCGAAACCAAAACTTACAGTGGCTTTAGATGGTGAAATTGTAGAGATGAGAACACCCTTAAAATTACATGTTGAGAAAAATGCTTTAAATATCATGGTGCCAAATGTTATTACATCTGTCTGATTTGCACTTTGGAACAGAAAGACAAGCATGTATGCGAGCGATACAAGATTTTTGTGCGACCCATCAGCCAGAGGTTGTGGTGGTCAGTGGCGATCTTACACAGCGTGCAAAATTAAGTGAATTTTATCATTGTAAGCAGTTTTTAGAATCATTAAACACGCCTTATTTAGTCATTCCAGGCAACCATGACATTCCTTTGTATCATATTTGGAAAAGAGCATTTCGACCTTTTACTTTATATCAGCTTTTTTTTGGTAGTTTAGAAAAAACCTTAATTACTGAACATTTTTATATTGTTGGGGTAAATAGTATCCGTCGACGTTATCACACGCGTGGTCATGTATCTTTGGAGCAAATCCAAAAAGTTGCAAAGCTCCTTGAACTTGCACCGAAAAATAAATTAAAAATTATTGCTGTGCATCAGCCTTTTTACATTGCAGAAGAGAGTAAACATGCCAAGGACTGCCCCGTTTTGGCTGTCTTAGCGGCAAAAAAATGGGGGGCACAGGGGGCGTATGCCTTGTTGCATGGGCATTTACATAATGCAGCGGTAAATGATTTAAATCCGATTCTAAATTTAAATTTACCAAATCCTCTATATGATGTGATTGCAGGAACAGCAATTTCTGAGCGTTTGCATGGACAAAGTCCAAATGGGTTTAATGTTGTGCATGTGGATGGTCGTTTTGAACATTTTTTATTTGATGAAAACTCACAAAGTTTTGTCGTAGCCACAAAGTAAGTGAAGAATTTGTTTTATTTGAGTAAAAAATAGACGAAATAAATAATATTTTTTGTATTTCCCCTTGAAGCGTTTTTTTCAATCCCCACAAAAGTGTCATATCAAAATTTTGTTGATGACCGAGGAATAAGAAGTCATCTTCGCATCGTAATCAATGACATTGCTAAAATGTCGATGGAGTTATAAATGAGCAATATTCGTCCTTTACATGATAACGTTGTGATTCGCCGTGTAGAAAAGGAAACTAAGACTGCAGGCGGTTTGATCTTGAGTACTTCTGCTGCTGAACAGCCAGCACAGGGTGAAGTGATTGCTGTCGGTAATGGTAAAATTACTGACAATGGCGTTCGTGCTTTAGATGTAAAAGTAGGTGATAACGTATTGTTTGGTGCTTATGCGGGTACAAAAGTAAAAGTTGATGGTGAAGAGCTTCTAGTAATGAAAGAATCTGATATTTTAGCGGTATTAGAAGGCTAATACAGATTTTTGATATCTGATAATTGATTGTAAAAATTAAGAATATTTGGAGTTAAACATGTCAGCTAAAGACGTAAAATTTGGTGATTCAGCGCGTTCAAAAATGATCGCAGGTGTAAATACGCTTGCAGATGCGGTTAAAGTAACTTTAGGTCCTAAAGGTCGTAACGTAGTGATCGACCGTTCTTTTGGTGCGCCACACATCACTAAAGATGGTGTAACTGTTGCAAAAGAAATTTCTTTGAAAGACAAATTTGAAAATATGGGTGCACAATTGGTTCGTGAAGTTTCTTCAAAAACCAATGATATTGCAGGTGACGGTACAACAACTGCAACTGTATTAGCGCAAGCAATTTTAAATGAAGGGATCAAATCTGTAACAGCAGGTATGAACCCAATGGATTTAAAACGCGGGATCGACCTTGCAGTACGTGCTGTTGTTGAAAATATCAAAGCAACGGCTAAACCTGCTTCAGATACGAAAGCAATCGAGCAAGTCGGTTCGATTTCTGCAAACTCTGATGAAACAGTGGGTAAACTCATTGCACAAGCAATGGAACGCGTGGGTAAAGAAGGCGTGATCACTGTTGAAGAAGGTTCGGGCTTTGAAGATGCGCTTGATGTTGTTGAAGGTATGCAGTTTGATCGTGGTTATATCAGCCCATATTTTGCAAACAAACAAGATACTTTAACTGCTGAACTTGAAAATCCATTCATTTTGCTTGTTGATAAAAAAGTTAGCAATATCCGTGAATTGATTACTGTTCTTGAAGCAGTTGCAAAAACGGGTAAACCACTTTTAATCATCGCTGAAGATGTTGAAGGCGAAGCACTGGCTACACTTGTGGTAAACAACATGCGTGGCATCATTAAAGTGTGTGCAGTAAAAGCGCCAGGTTTTGGTGACCGCCGTAAAGCGATGCTTCAAGATATTGCGATCTTAACGGGTGCGACAGTGATTTCTGAAGAAGTAGGCATGACCTTAGAGCAAGCAACACTTCAAGACTTAGGTACAGCACATAAAGTAACTGTTTCTAAAGAAAATACTGTGATTGTCGATGGTGCAGGTGATGCAGCGCAAATCGCTGAACGTGTAACACAAATCCGCGCGCAAATCGAAGAATCAACTTCAGAATACGACAAAGAAAAACTTCAAGAACGTGTTGCTAAACTAGCAGGCGGTGTTGCAGTGATCAAAATCGGTGCTGCGACTGAAGTTGAAATGAAAGAGAAGAAAGACCGTGTTGACGATGCGCTTCATGCAACACGTGCGGCAGTTGAAGAAGGTGTTGTTGCTGGTGGTGGTGTTGCGTTAGTACGTGCTGCTGCTGCACTTGAAGGTGTGACTGGTGCAAATGATGACCAAAATGTAGGTATTAACATTTTACGTCGTGCTATCGAAGCACCTTTACGTCAAATTGTTTCAAATGCAGGTGATGAACCTTCAGTGGTGATCAACGCGGTGAAAAATGGCGAAGGTAACTTCGGTTATAATGCCGCAACTTCACAGTACGGTGATATGCTTGAAATGGGTATTCTTGACCCTGCAAAAGTAACGCGTTCTGCACTTGAACATGCTGCATCTGTAGCAGGTTTGATGCTCACTACTGAATGTATGATTACTGAAATCCCAGAAGATAAACCTGCAATGCCTGATATGGGCGGCATGGGTGGTATGGGCGGTATGATGTAATTTATATCTTTCCGACTATAAGAAATCCTCGCTTTATGCGAGGATTTTTTTACTTAAATATTGAGATAAATCAAACTTTGATTTAATATATGTAGTGAATTTTTATAAAATTGTAAATCAAACAATAAACAATAATATTTGGAGAAACTTTGAGCTTATTTACAACATCCGAAGAGGAATCGAAAGCTTATATTCAGGTAAGTGAACTAAAGTATTTATACGCTAAAATACAAGAATACCAAAAGGAAATTAGAAAACTCACCAAGGCTAATGAAGAGTTGAAATCAGAACTGGATCTATTGAGGCTTAATGTTCAATTAGCTGATCAATTAGATCTAAAATAAGTTGTTGTTGTTTTTTCGAAAGCAAATCAAATTTGTTATTAAACTTTATGGATTCTATATTTACAACAAAATTTTGAGTGGATGAGCCTTCGCCATATCTTAACCATTCACTACTGACACGTAACCATATTGAAATGATCTGCAATTTTTCTTGACTAGGAATTGCATTTCCATTTAGCCAGTTATGTGCAGTTTGGGTACTGATCGGTGAACCAGAATATCTCAGGTTAAATTGTTTTGATAAATAAGTGGGACTTATTGGATGTTGTAATTGATCAAGGCTTGATTTTAATCTTTCACTAAAAGCCTTTTTTTCATGAATTTTATCCATATAAATGTATCAATACCCTCTGCAATAATTTCTATATCAGTATATATGGAAATTAAAAAATATTATCCATTATAAATACATAACGAGTTAAATAAAAGTAATTCATACAAATTGCTACGTTTAATTTTTTTAATGTTACATGAAAAATACAGTAATCCTTTCTTAAAAAAAGAATTAATTAATCAATTTTTAATTTAAAAATAAATCAAGTTTTGATTGATATATATTTAAAGCAATATTAGAATCCCTATGGGAAACAAAAAAATGTCTAACTTCTACAATAAATACTTATTAGAAGTTAAATATGCTTGAACAACGTTGAAATAATATTCAGCAGGAATAATTTATGAAATTAGTAACCAAAAAAACTTCACTTGCACTTGCACTTGCAACTTTATCTAGCGCAACTATGGCAGCTGATTATAGCTATCGTCCAGCAACAGATGCGAAATTAGGGGGGTACGATCAAACCAGTGGTACTGTTGATGCAAAAGGTAATCAACTAACACGTGAAACAGCAAATAGTGATAAAATAGTATCCACTACAGCAAAAGTAGCTGGTAAAAAAGTTGAAGATAATGGTGTTAGTTATCAGCAATACGGTTATACAGAAACTCGTAAAGGTGAAGTAGCAACATCAAGTACAACAACTAATGACAAAGTCACTGATGCAAATACGCAATCAAGTCGTGATGAATTTATTTTACAAAGCACTCAACAAAGTGGTGTAGTGACCCGGGCTGCAAATACACGCGTACAGTTAAATGATAAAGGTGCTGAGGTTGCAGGTTCTGAAAAACGTACTAAAGATTCATCATTCGAATTTAGCGCTGATGATTTAGCAAAAGTTAATGATGCTATTAAAAAAAGCTTCTATAGCAAAAACGTGAGCACTGCTTATGTTGCCGCTGATAGCCGTGCAACAACTGAAGAGCATCAACAAAAAGTTACAGATCTCAAATCTGAAGCTAAACGTGATGCAAATGGTAAAGAAATTGCAGGACAGTTTATTAGTACAGGTACTGTAGCATCTGAATTCAATTCTAAAGATGAAACGTTCAAATCTAAAGCAAATGCTGCAGGTAAAATTCAAAGCTTAGATGCTGCTGGTCGTTTAACTACCTCTGAGCATAGTAATACTTCTGAAACTGTAAGAACTGATTATGCACATAATGACAAAGGTGAAGTTGCAGGTTATAGCTTAAGTGCTGACAAGAAATCTTTAGATGAGTCTAAAGTTGTTAATACGAAAACAGCATATACAAATAAAGACACAACTTATGATCAAGTTGCTGCATTAAGCGTAGATACAAGTTCAACATCTAAAACTGATGAAACAGCGACTTCATTATTAGATAACTTTAATTATGTGAATAACTCAACCGAAACTAAATCTGATAAATTTTATAAAGATGGTTTGAGTAATCTAGCTTATGAAAGTTCTTTAAGTTCTACAACATCCTCAACAGATCGTGAATTTAAAAAGAATGCGAAAGGCGAATATGAACTAGCCAATGGCAAACCGATTGTTGCTTCTACTACAGTAACTGATACATCAAATGAAAAATTTGACTCAGCATATCAACCAACTCAATATGCTTCTGGTAAAAATCAAGGTAAAGATTACGAGATCTTTAACAATGGCATTAGCACTCGTGCTACAGATTCAGCGGTACAAAAAACTTTAGCTAAATCATCTACAAGTGAAACAAAAACCTATGCTGATGGTTTTGTAGCACATAATAAAACAACATCAAACGATTCTGCTGACTATGCACGTAGCCAACAAGAAAATATTGAAGTAAATCGTGTATTAGCAGATCAAGCAACTACAGATAGCAAGCAACTTGGTAAATTAACGCTTGGTTCGGTTGTGACTAAAGCGGGTACTGATGCAAGCTTTAAAGCGGGTACTGTTGCTCTAACTATTGAAGATTCTATTAACGATCAAATAACTTCAAACAATTCTATTCATATCAATAAAGATGCTAATGGAAATATCATTCTTAATGAAGGTAAAGAAGTTAGTATTGATCAAGTTCGATCTTGGAAAGATGAAAACGGCAAAACACGTCATTATGTTGTCATTGGACAAGATTTAGATGGTAATGATATTCGTAGTGAGGTGACATTTATAGGTCCTACTGCTGGTACGGCTAAAGCGATTGTTGTAGATACTGCTAAAATTGAAAAATCTACAAAAGATTTCCAAGAAAAAGTTGACCATGGTGCTGCAACTGTTTATGACTTAAATGCTAAACAAACTTCTGAAACTGCAACAACTTCAAAAGATGGTAAAACTGTTTATAATTCTGACAAATCTTCTAAAGCAGAAACTGTTAAATTATATGCAACAGGTAAAAATGCTTTAGCTCGTGAAGCGACTCAATCTGAATCTAAAGTTGCAGTAGAAACTTACTTTGATCGTGATGAAGAAGGTAACTTATTGGTTGATGCTAAAGGAAATGCTGTAGTTGTTGGTGTTTCAACTGAATCAAGTTCTGCTAATGCTGCTTTACAACAATATCAAGCTGGTCAAGAAAAAGTTTGGACTAAAACTTCTTCTTCTAAAAAAGATAACCAAGAAACTGATGCTAAAGGTACAGTCGTTGGGTTTGATAAAGAAGATAAGTCACTTGCAGCGACTCAATATGCTGAAGGTAAAAATGCACTTGATCGTACGATTGCTACAACAAATAACTCATCTAGCAAAAAAGCTGACTTGATCACTATCGCTTCTGAACCATACTATGGTGTAGATGAGGGTGGTAATTCTTTAGCGTCTAAAAATGGTGTTTTAGCTATTGATGAATTAGGTCAAGAAGTTAAATCTATCCAAGAGCCTAAATTTGCTACGACAGAAGCTGTTCGTGAGCAATCTACATCTAAAAAAGTAGATGAAAATGTTTACCAAACAGGTGCAGTTGCTTACAAAAAATCTGAACAAGATTCTTCAAGCGAAAAATATACCTATAAAGATGGTAATGTAGTTGCTCAAACTTCTAAGTCAACTAATGATGTTTCACTTTATAACCACGGTCAAAGCGATAAATATCGTGATGCTGTGAAAACAAATACAATTACAGGTAATGGTAAGACTTATGAGCTAAATGCTAAAGGTGAAGCTGTTGTTAAAGATACATATGAATATAACAGTAATACCAAAGAAACCGCTGTAGATTACCAAGAAGGTAAAAATGCATTAACAAGCTCCAAGGTTAAAGAGTTAAATAGTACCGGAAAAGTTGTTACTGATGCGAGTACAACGGCATCTAAAGGTTCAGCTAAAACTGAAGATTTGTTTTACCAAGCAGACCAAAAAATTGCAACAGAGAAAAAAGCTGAGTCTAACTTTGAAACTGCTGTAAGTAATAAAGATAAATCTAGTTATACATATGCTCAATCTGCAAAATCGCATGAAGTTGTGAATAACACCGATATGGGCTTGTTAGCATCTCAAGATGTGAAGCAAACGAATACTTCTGAACGCACTGAAGCTTTAGCTAAAACAGGTACAGATGGTAAATCAACTAATGTAAGTATTACACGTGGCACAGATTCTGTTTTACGTACAGATGAAAGTACAACGGCTAAAGTTTATGGTTCTGAAACCAATACAGCAGCAGATGGTGTGAAAACTGTAGTTGCTAAAACACAAACCTCAGTATCAGATAAGTTTAATACTTTTGAGTCAGATACTATTAATCGTACTGAAACTAAAGTTGCAGCGGACAAGACATCTACAGCGAAATCTGAAACTCGTGTGGATAATGTTCAAGGTATTACTTTAACTGAAGAAAAAATCACAACGGATGCTGCTGGTAAAGCAACAACTACGGTTGTAGGTTCTACTTCAATTAAAGCTGGTGAAATTAAAGTTGGTGATGTTACGATCAATGCTGATAAAGGTTTAAATGCTGGTAATAAAGTAATCGGTAATGTTGCGAATGGTGTTGTAGATTCTGATGCTGCAAATATGGGGCAAGTTCGTTCATTTGCATCAGATTTGAATCGTCGTGTAGACGATGTTGAATCAACTGCTTATCGTGGTATTGCAATAGCATTAGCTGCTCAACAACCAGTTCCTAACATCCAACCAGGTCAGTTTGCTGTATTCGGCGGTGTAGGTCACTATGAAGGTGAGTCTGCAGGTGCACTAGGTGTGACTACAGTATTTGGTGATGGCCGTACATCGCTAAGTGGTGCAATCGGTGTTGCTGGTGGTAGCGAAGTTGGTGGTCGAATCGGTGTTTCTTATGTATTCGGTGGCAAATAATTAAGTTTTTAACTTAATAAAAAATCCTCGCTTTATGTGAGGATTTTTTTACACTTTATTTTTTCCTGAATAAAGTTGACACTTTAAAGTTATCAATTGATGCTAAGCACTTCAGAAAAATATCTTCTTTAGGACTTACGCACTATAATTTTCCCCCACTTTTGTGGCAGAAGATGATTCTTATCTAAAATAAAACTATTAATGAAACTCTTGATAATTAGTCTAAATACACTCTTCTGTAACTGATAAATATTCATAAAAATATTATTCGATTGTATTTTTTGTATTTGCACATAAGCCATTAATGATGCAAAAATATGATTGTTAATGAGCTTCGCTCGTCTAACCTTAACTTTTCAATATGACATATTTGTTTAATTACTCGATGATATTGCTCAACCTTCCAATGACTTACATGTAAATCTTGAAACCTATAGTAAAACCGTCTAATCTCCCATACATATATCAAAAAATCGATTAAAAAGAGTATCTATCGAATCAACTAGCCATTCTCTCCTTTTCTTCTTCGCCCATGCCCACATTTTCTCCATTTCGTCTTGCACTAAACTTCAAGCAGTGCTTGAAGTTTGTTCAGGATTGAGATCTGGACTATAAGGAGGAAGCCAGAGTATTTGATGCCAATATTGCATTATTAAGTCTTGAATATCTTATCGTTTATGAAATGCAGTATTGTCCATGACAATTACACTGTTCTCTGGCAATTCTGGTATTAAAAATTTCTCTACCCAAAAGTGAAATACATCTGAATTCACTTTGCAATCAAATAAACCCACTTTAATTGCTCTAAATCTTTTAAGTATTGTTCTCTGAGTTCTGTTTATGTTTTTGGGTGGTGTAAGGTCTTTTTTTAACTTTAATTTTTAGTAGCTTAAGGACATCGCCAATTGTAGATTTACCATAACCAAAACGTGCAGCTCGTTCATATTAAAATCATCAGGGTATTTTTCAACATCTGCACATAGTGCATCATCAACTTTAGAGGGTTTCCTTGGTCGAGTTCTTTTATTTCGATTCGTTTCTTCCATTCGACAATTGTATTTTTATCAATTTCAAATTGTAGAGCAACTTCTCGAATAGAATGACCTGCTTCCAAGCTTGGCTAATATTTTGTTCCTAAAAGGGATTAGATAACTCATATCATCATTGTATTTCTTTTTGCAGGATTGGCTATATTGTTTAGGGGCTTAAGAAGCTACAGCGGGTTTTCACGGAGTAGTTTGAGCAAATTGAAGTACAAATTACTGTGCCGATGATTGAAACGATACTCTAAGATGCAGATAAAACATTTTCTTGTCAATTCCATTGAATTTAATTAAACGCTTTTTTGCATATCCCCAAAATGATTCAATCCCGTTTATATGCCGATCACCACATGCAAACTCATTGTTGCCATGATTAACACCTAGATGTTTATTGAAGCCCAGATCGACCAGCCCATCATAACCACGCCATCCATCAGTATTAATCACTGAGTCCAGCTCAATATGACCTCTGACAATCCCTTGCAGCGTGGCTTTGGAGCAATCGAGTATAATTTCTGTGTAGACATTACCTTCTCGTTTTAACAGTCCAAAAACGATAGTTTTTCCTGAAGCACCACGTCCCCGTTTACCACGAATACGATGTGCCCCAAAGTAAGATTCATCAAGCTCAACCACACCTTCAAAAGGAGAAATTTCTTCACAAGCTTGGGCTATTTTATGACGAATTTTGATGAAGATAGAATTGATGGATCGGACAGAAATATTGGTTAATTCAGCGGTGTCTGTAGCAGTAAAATCCATGGCAAAAAAGCGAATAATCTGCCTGAATTTCGCTTCTGTAATTTTAGAACGTAAATAGTATCTGTTTTTATGTTTCATATTAGGAAGTTACCATATAGTTTAGATATGTTTACTTCCTAAGCCCCTTGTTTAATACTGCCAATGCGTAAGTCCTATCCTTTTAAATAATTTCTAAAAATTTTGCTTTGTTAGGGATGTTTATTGATAGAAATATGAATTTTTTATTTTAATCTTTTTTATAAATTTGATATATTTTTAACCAATAAAAAACTATAATTAACCACTTTAAAAAATTGTCATTTTTTGAATAAAATGCTTATTTTTATTGGTTTTTAGTATGTAATCCTACATTATCTTCAAAGAAATAGGTAAATTGGACTAAGAATCAAATAGTTTAAGATATGCATAAAATATTATATGAATTGTTGGGGTAATACATGGAAAATGAAAGATCACATCTTCATCAGATTCTTTCAAATGTAGATTTTATCCAAAGCTTAAGAAGTGTTGAAAAACTAGATTTAGTTTCTTTTATTTCAAAGTTACCTGTACCTGTTGCTATTTTAGAGTTTGATTCTCGTTTGCTCGTTGTTAATCAGCAATTTGCTGATATTTTTCAAAGTGATGCTTTATTTTTAAATGGTAAGTTATTAAGTGCATTTTCTAGCAGTTTATATGCTGATTTTGAGCTTGCATTAGAAAAATTTGCAACAGGTGAAAAGCAAGTTGATTTTGAATTTTATTCTAAAGGTCATTTTTACTTGTCTTATTTTAAAGCAATGTATAGTGCGGATCAGCAAATTAATGCTGTGATATTGGTTTGTGCAGACGTGACCCGTTTAAAACGTCGTGAAAAAGTATTACTGCTAAATAATCAAAAACTGCATGATCATTTGTTTATTGATCATATTACGGGTTTGCCAAATAAAATGGCATTTGATCAATATCTGCAAGAAAAACTCGTTGAAAATTTAGCAGATAAATATACTTTTTTGAAAATTGACTTAGACCATTTTAAAAAGTTTAATCAACTGCATAGCTATACCCAAGGCGATCACGTCTTGATGGAAATCGGTAATATTTTGGATGATGAGTTAAATCCAGATCATGCACGTATTTTTCGTTTAAACTCATCAAGTTTTGTGATTGTTATTAAAGATATGACCTCTTGGGCAGTATTTACCTTGGCTGAACGTTTAAAAATGAGAATCTTCCAAGAAAATATTACCATCCAAGACCAGCAAAATGACGTATTGACTGCATGTATTGGTATATACCATTTGGCTTTACCTTACCGTGCGCATGATATTTTGCAACAGCTTGATTTGGCGGTGCGCCATGCTAAACAACAAGGGGCTAATTCTATTTATGTTTTAAATGGCTAAGGTTTTTAATTTTTATCTTTCTTTATTTAAATAAACCTTGAAATAGATGCCTGTGAAGATGTTTCAATGTAGAATATGCAGGGCTTAAATTTGAGTTACAGTGACTCATCATTTGAATTTCGAGGCAAAAGTGACCGCAATTTCTAATGTGAATGCAGATGTATTAAAGCAAGCGCAACAGCGTATTCAGCAGGATTTACAAATAGCATTAGAGGCTTTTTCTCTTCCTGAACCTTTAAGATCAGCAGTGCATCATGCTGTAATGTTGGGAGGAAAACGCGTACGACCAGCATTGTGCTATGCAACTTCGGCATTACAAGTGAATAATCCAAATTTTGCAGCAGTGCGCCGTGCTGCGGTTGCAATTGAATTAATTCATTGCTATTCACTGGCACACGATGATTTACCCTGTATGGATAATGATTTGTTGCGTCGTGGGCAACCGACTTGTCATGTGGCTTTTGGTGAAGATACTGCGCTTTTAGCGGGTGACATTCTACAGTCTATGGCATTTGAAGTATTGGGCAGCCGTTTATTTGATCAAATTCAGCCGATTGATACTGCAATTATATTAAAACAAATGCAGATTCTAGCTACTGCATCTTCTAAAATGGTTTGTGGGCAAGTGTTGGATTTACAAGCAGAAGGTCAGCATGTAGATCAAACACAACTGGAAAATATCCACAGAAATAAAACGGGTGCTCTAATCCAAGCGGCAATTATGATGGCTGCTGTGACAATTTTTGAAGGGACTGATCACGCTATTCCTCAGTTACGTCAGTTTGGGCAAGCGATTGGTTTGGCTTTTCAAGTACAAGATGACATTTTAGATGTGGTGTCAGATACTGTCTCATTAGGTAAAACAGCAGGGAAAGATGAACAGGTAGATAAATCAACTTATCCTGCATTAATGGGTTTAGAAAAAGCCAAAGCTTATGCGCAAAGCTTACACCATCAAGCCTTTGAAGCACTAGCTTATTTCGGTGAAGATGCTTTGGAACTGAATCAGATTTCAAATTTTTTATTAGCCAGAAAAAGTTAAGTTAAGATTTAAAGATTGTGAAATCGCAAGTGAAATAAAATTGTTGCTTGCGATTTGTGGTTGATCTTAAAAATAGAGGAGATGTGTCTTATCGCTTTATTTATTTTTCACCTCAATCAAACTACTGAGTTTCTCAAAAGCACTGTCACGATCTAAATACTTCACCGTTTGTACCACTTCTTGAATTTCAGCTTTCGTCCATTTTTCTTTTTCTGCAGTAAAAATAAAAGAAGATAACCAAATAAAGAGTGTGTCTTGAGGTCGAAGGTGAAGGTGTTTTAACTTTTTCAATTTTCTCTATCCAAATGAGTTTATCGCTATTATATTAAAAATAATTGTTGCAATAATATAACATATCTTTTTATTGTGTCTTGAGACAAAAATACATTACTTATTTTAAATTTCAATCAAATTGACAAGTTTTTCAAAAGCACCATCGCGATCTAAATTTTTAACAGCTTTTACAACTTCTTGAATTTCAGCTTTTGTCCATTTTTCTTTTTCTGCAGTAAAAATAAAAGAAGATAGCCAAATAAAAGTAGGATCTTGAGGGCGCAAATTAAGACGTTTTAACTTTTTCAATGAAAGTCTCCCCAAATCAACATTAAAAAATTACAATAACATAATATTTAATTAATATGTAATGTGATTTTTGACAAAAATGGGACATTTTGTGTCCCATTATCGTAAGGAGACTAGATGAAACAGAATTATTTTAAGTCTTGATAAATTTGATCTGCTTGCTCAAAACGTTGAACTACATCTGCATTTGGTTTTTTACTGAGTAAACTGACAACTATAATTGCAATCACAGATGCTATAAAGCCAGGAATAATCGAGTAAAGTTCTGTTGCAATCAAAGCAGGTACAGTCACCCAAAGAATCACTACCACAGCTCCTACTACCATGCCTGCAATTGCGCCTGATAAAGTCATACGTTTCCAGGACAAGGAGAAAATAATTAAGGGACCAAATGCTGCACCAAACCCAGCCCATGCATTTGCCACTAAGCCCAATACCTCTGAGTCTGGATCATGCGCTAAAACAATCGCTAAGACCGCAATCAATAACACCATTAAACGCCCAACCCAAACTAATTCTTTTTGCGAAGCTGATTTACGAATAAAGGCTTTATAAAAATCTTCCGTTAAGGTGCTTGAACATACTAATAATTGACAACTTAAAGTACTCATCACTGCTGCTAAAATTGCAGCCAATACAATACCTGCAATCCAAGGATTGAATAAAATTTTAGTGAGTTCAATAAAAATCAATTCATGATTGGCGCTGACACTGCTCGCAAGTTCAGGATGTAGATAGAAAAATGCGATACCAAAGAAACCAGCAGCGACAGCACCACCGAGACATAGAGTCATCCATGTCATCCCAATACGGCGTGCATTAGGAATAGATTTGATCGAATCTATTGCCATAAAGCGCACTAAAATATGTGGTTGTCCAAAATAGCCTAAGCCCCAAGCAAGCGATGAAATGACCGCAACAGTACTTAAATCAGTAAATAAATCTAATGCATGTGGACGTGCAGCTTCTAGTGCCATTGTCACTTGTGATAGATCCCCGATACTTAAAATAGTCACAATTGGGGTCAGTAATAACGCAAAAATCATCAATGTTGCTTGAATGGTGTCTGTCCAACTCACAGCCAAGAAACCGCCAATAAATACATAACTGATGGTTGCAACAGCACTAATCCACAGTGCAGTGTTATAGGACATATCAAACATGCCTTCAAACAAACGTGCACCTGCGACCATGCCTGAAGCACAGTACACTGCAAAGAAGATCAAAATCACGACAGCAGAAATGACACGTAACACTTTTTTACGGTCATCAAAACGATTTGAAAAATAATCAGGCAAGGTGAGGGCATTATTCTGTACTTCGGTATGCACACGTAAACGACCTGCAACCAGCAACCAATTCAGCCAGGCACCAAGAATCAAACCGACCGCAATCCACATTTTTGATAAACCAAACAGATAAATCGCTCCAGGTAAGCCCATAAGTAGCCAACCACTCATGTCTGATGCACCAGCGGATAATGCAGTGACAAAGCTACCTAAACGGCGTCCACCTAAGATATAGTCAGAAAAATCTTTGGTTGCTCGATATGCCAATAAGCCAATCACAAGCATGGCGACAATATAGAACATAAAGGTGATTAGGGTTGGGTTTAGGGAGCTCATACGCAGTCCAAGTGTATGTAAGACAACTATCTGAAATGGGGTATTTCAAAAAATAACGTGAAATTTAAGCACAAATTCATAATATTTGCTGACTAATTATTGTGCATAAGAAAAAATAGGCAGCCTAAACTCTGCCTATTATATTGAAAAATAAAATATTAGTTATTTCTACCCATGACACCACGAATCGTATTTAATACATCTGCTGGTAATACCACAGTTTTAGCATTATTCGATTTGGCCATATCTTGCATAGCTTTGACATATTGCTCACCTAACAAATATGCCACAGGAATTTCTTTATCTCCCACCGCAGAAGTCACCATCGAAATAGCTTTTTGAGAAGCCTCTGCTAATACCACTTGTGCTTCAGCATCACGACGAGATGCTTCCAAACGTCCATCTGCCTCTAAAATAGCCGCTTGTTTTTCACCATCCGCTTTGGTGACCGTTGCACGACGCTGACGTTCAGCCGCAGCTTGGGCTTCCATCGCTGACTGCATGGTTGCAGAAGGCTGAATATCTTGAATTTCTACAGTTTTGAGGGTAATTCCCCAGTCTGAAATGTCATCAGAAATCGCAGCTTTTAGCTTAGCTTTGATATGGTCACGTGAAGATAAAGCATCGTCTAAATCCATTTCACCCACGATAGAACGCAATGAGGTTTGTACGAGGTTTTGAATTGCCCATGTATAGTTTTCAATACCATACACTGCTTTTTCTGGTGTAGTGATATTGATATAGGCAACTGCATTCATGAGCAATACAGCATTGTCACGGGTAATAACTTCTTGTGAAGGAATGTCTAATACAATATCTTTGGTGGTAATTTTATACGCGACTTCATCAACATAAGGAATAATAAAATTTAGTCCTGGGCTTAATGTACTGTCATATTTACCTAAACGTTGCACGATCCATTTATAGCCTTGCGGAACAATGCGAACACCTTTGAATATTGTGACTACGACCAAGACAGCGAGAGCAATTGCAATAATTGAACCAATTGACATTTTTATTCCTCTTTTTTAAAAAATTATAATGGGGATTGGGTGGTTTGATGAGGTTGGATCACCAAATCATTGCCTGAAATATCAACCACACGGACACGATCACCTACTGCAACAGGGGAGAGTGATCGACAGTTCCATTCATCCGCACCTAAAACAGGCATTGGAAAACGTACTTTGACTTGATCATGGGCTAAATCAGCTTGAATCACCATACCGATTTGACCAATGGTGGATTCACGTGCCAAACCTGCTTTGGTTTTATCTTTAGACAATGGTTTGATAAATTTGAACCAAGAAACCGTACAAGTCACTGACAGAATGAGCCAGAAGATGATCTGAGTAGTTAATGACATACTTGGAAAAAGCCAAAAAAGAATGGCAACCAAAGTCGCTGCGATTCCAAACCACAATGCAGCAAAAGAAGGCAGAATTAGTTCAAAGAGTATCAAAAGAACACCCAAAACCAACCAATGCCAAGGTTCTATTATAAAATTCATACGTCTACTCTAATCGTGATCATGGAGGTAGATGACGAATCATCATATCCAATGTAACAGATTGAAGTGAAAATGAATATTAAAAAAATGACCAACTTGTTGTTATAAGCAGTGAGTCATTTTTTTCAAAAACTAGATTCTGGCTTTAGGCGCAGGTTGTAATGCAGCAGGAGATTTTTTAAAGTTGTTAATGGCATTTTGAATGGCAGTAATCTTGAGTTGGGCTGCTTTTTCGCCTTCCAAAATCGCTTGATTACTTGCTTTTAAGTCCAAAGTCCCTAAATGTCCAACTTTAGGTTGAATCACGATATTGGCTTGAGAAAGTTCAGAATTAATACTTTGTTGGCCCATAATATTAATGGTTTGATCAAGCAAGCCCCACATGTTCATCGGTTGACTGCCTGATGGACGTGCAGAAATATCTACTGCAATCACAATATCTGCGCCCATATTTTTTGCAGTTTGCACAGGAATTGGGCTGACTAGTCCACCATCGACATATTTAGTATTACCAATCGTTGTTGGTACAAAGACATTGGGAATACTGCAAGATGCTCGAACAGCTTGTCCTGCATTGCCTTTGATAAACTCTGCTTTTTTACCATTGTCTAAGCGTGTTGCCACTGCAGCAAAACGAATCGGGAATTTTTCAATCGGTTTATTTGCGACATGATTATTTACGTAATTTTGTAGTTTTTCACCCAAAACTATGCCTTGTCGGTTCAAGGTCAAATCTCGAATATCGGATTCTTTGAGTTGTAAGGCGATTTGTTGCATTTGATAAGGTGTTTTACCACTGGCATAAATACTACCAACAAAACTGCCCGCACTAGTACCTGTCACGATCTTTGGTTTAATGCCATGTGACTCCAATACTTTGATCACACCAATATGTGCAAAACCTTTCGCACCGCCGCCGCCTAGAGCAATCGCAATCACAGGTTCACGTGCTTTAAGCGTTGTAGTTGTGGGTGGGTTTTTTACGGTTTTATCACAACCGACCAATGCCAAACCAAGTAAGCCGATGAGTCCAAAGTGTTTTATCTGCATGGTATTTGTCTATTCATCAATCAAGCAAAATATGCGCAACATCACAACAGATTACGATATTATTTTCTAGCGCTTTATAAAAAGTTTTTGTAAAGGTTTTGCCAATCGAGCTGGATTTTTTGGAGAAAAACGACCCTCATAATGCTTAAAAATTTGGGCTAGATCGGCATCGTAGTCGCCAGTCGGTTGTAATACTCCCAAACAACGAATCACTTTGGCATCATAATCAAAAGCAAACATGACGATCGGAATATTTGCGCCCATGGCAATATGATAGAATCCACTTTTGATTTTTTCAGCTTGTTTACGGGTACCTTCTGGCGCAATTGCGATCCAAATTTTGTTGGTCGATTGAATGACATTGACAATTTGTTGGGTTAATCCATGCGGTGAGTCACGATGTACAGGAATTACTCCAATCCATTTAAACAACGTGTCAAATGGTGGTTTAAATAAACTGTCTTTACCAAAAATCGTCACCTTTAAGCCAATGCCGAGCATCGCTAAAAATGCATACAATCCATCAAAGTTAGAAGTATGTGGTGAAACAATTGCGACCGCTTTGGGGATATTTGGAAATTCGCCGTCAAAGCGCCAGCCTTGCACAAGGTAAAGTTTTTTAAAAAAAGCTCTACTTTTTAAGGTTCCACGATAAGGCACTTGGTCAGGAAGTTCTGGAAAATGTATTGTCATTGTTCATATAGCACTAAAACTATTTGTAAATATAGGACTTTAGCTAAAAATTATACATTGATAAATGCATATAAATTAGCACAATAACAATTCTTAACCCACCCCCATTTAAGTGAAAGGCAAATATCTTATGCTAAAAGCACCACAACTCTATGTTTTGCTGTTTTCATTGTACTGGGCGCAAGGTTTACCTGTAGGTTTTATGACACATGCTTTGCCTGTGATTTTACGTGCGCAAGGGGTTTCGCTGACACATATCGGTGGTTTTGGTTTGTTGATGGCACCTTGGGCAATAAAAGTGTTGTGGGCACCTTGGGTTGATCGTTATGGTTCATCGGCTTTTGGGCATTATCGAAGTTGGATTATTCCCAGTCAGTTACTTACCGTTGTCATTTTAATTATTTTGTCTTTTTTACCGATCCAAGCCTTAAATCAACCTATGTATCTTTTAGGGTTTTTTATTGCGTTGTTGTTGATGAATGGTATTGGTGCAACGCAAGACATTGCTACGGATGCGTTAGCGGTGAATATTCTGAAAGGTGAACAACAACATTGGGGCAATATGTTTCAAGTGGTGGGTTCACGTTTAGGATTTATTGTGGGTGGTGGGGCGATTTTATGGGCATTGGATAGTTTGACATGGCAAATGACTTTTTTAGTTTTAGCCGCAATCGTCTTTTTAAATATTATTCCTGCTTTATGTTACCGAGAGCCACAACACCATTTACATATGCAACAGTCCAAGCCATTTGATCAAACATTGCTTTCATCACAGACATTGCAGCATATTCAAGCGTATCTACGCTATTTTTTACATACAAAAATAATGCTGCTGTGGTTGGTCGTATTATGTAGTATTAAAATTACTGATGGCTTAGCAGGTCCTATTACTAAACCTTTGTTGGTGGATTTAGGCTTATCTTATGCTCAAATTGGTGTGTATATCACTATGCTAGGTGCGGCAGCAGCGTTGTGTGGTGCAGGTCTAGCTAGCGTATATTTACAGTATTTTTCACGTGTTCGAGCGCTCATTTTATTTTCTATTTTAAAGTTAACCAGTTTAGCGGGATATGTTTGGTTGGCTGATCAACTTGAACAACAGATGAAAGTTAATTATGTATTGATTTATTTGATTAATGCCTTAGAAGATATGTTCTCTGCCATGTTGTTGGTCGTGATTTTAACTTTGGTGATGCAATACAGTCGTAAAAGTCACGCAGGGACAGATTTTACTTTTCAAGTGTCTGTGATGGCTGCGGTCAGTGGTGTGTTATATAGTCTTAGTGGTATTTTAGGGGATTGGTTGGGGTATTTTGATTATTTATTGATGATTTGCGGTATTGGATTATTGTGTTTAATCCCCATCTTTATTTGGGCACAACAAGAACAAAAACAAATATAGGAAAATTAAACCAATAGTAAAATATAAAATGATATTAAAATGATTAATTTTAATAAGTTAATTATATTTCTTAAAACTTTTTCAGGTTAAATTAAGTATTTTTTAAGTTTTAATTTTTACAGTCAAACATCTTTTATGTACGACGATCAGACTGAGATGTTGGGTTTTATACAAAAAAAATTTAATCGAAAAATTACCGTATCATTCAGCGCTTTTATCTTGGTAATCGCTGTGTGGTTAGGTGTGTGCTTAAACTTTGCATTCTATCGTCAGATCCAGCTTTTAACGCCTTATCAAGGCATAAAATCATTTGCTTTTTTGGCGGCAACTGCGGTTATTTTGATTGCATTATATAATCTCATCTTACAGATTTTAGGCTGGAAATGGACACTAAAAGCTGTCACGATTTTATTGGTTTTTGTGGGTGGTTTTAGTGCTTACTTTGTTAATTCATTGGGGGTGGTGATTTCGCCAGACCAAATTCAAAATATGATACAAACTGATCCTGCTGAAGTGCGTGATCTGATCTCACTACGCTTTATATTATGGACAGTTGCATTTATTATTTTGCCTATTGTATTGATTTTAAAAATTAATATTATTTCTGAATCCATCTCGAAAACATTGTTAAAAAAATTAGCCAGCAGTGTGGCTTCTATTGCTGTTATTGGCTCTTTACTATTTGTTTATTATGTCGATTTTGCTGCGATATTTCGGGAACATCGAGACTTAAAGGGGATGATTTCTCCACAAAATGTATTTGGTGCAACCAGTTCTTATTTTCATAAACGTGCCCCAAAAGAAAATTTACCTTTGATTCGTTATGGTGAAGATGCACATTTGGTTGAAGATACAGGAACACAAAAACATCCAAAATTGATGGTATTGGTGGTCGGTGAAACTGCACGTGCAGAGAGCTTCTCTCTCAATGGCTATAACAAAAATACGAATCCAGAATTATCCAAACAAACTGGTATTATGAATTACACACAAGTGAGTTCATGTGGTACAGCTACAGCAGTATCAGTGCCGTGTATGTTCTCTGGAATGCCAAGAGCAGAATATGATGAACAACTGGCAAGTCATCGTGAAGGTTTACTTGATATTGCACAACGTGCCGGTTACAAGGTGACATGGATTGACAATAATTCAGGTTGTAAAGGTGCGTGTAATCGAATTGAACAGTATACAATTCCTGAAAGCTTAAAACAAAAATGGTGTAAAGCGGGAGAGTGTTTAGATGGTATTTTGGTGGATAGTTTAAAACAATATATCTCTACAATTCCGAAAAATGATGCTACACCTCGTTTAATTGTATTACACCAAGTTGGCAGTCATGGTCCTGCTTACTATAAACGTGCACCGAAGGAGTTTCAGGCTTTTCATCCGACGTGTGATACAAATGCGATTCAAGGTTGTACGCGTGAAGAATTATTGAACAGTTATGACAATAGTATCGTATATACCGACTATGTGTTGAATCAAGTGATTGAAATTTTAAAAGCACAAACACAATATAGAACTGGTTTTTGGTATTTGTCTGATCATGGTGAATCTACGGGTGAGCATGGGATGTACTTACATGGTGCACCATACTCAATTGCACCGAGTCAGCAAACTCATGTACCAATGTTGATTTGGTTCTCGGAGAGTTGGAAACAAGCCAATGCCGCACAGGTGAATTGTTTAGCGCAGCAAAAAACCAAAAGCTTGAGTCAGGATAATTTATTTCCGAGTTTGTTAAGTCTGTTGGGCGTTAAAACCCAAGTGATTAACCAAAATAATAATATGCTCAGCCAATGCGCTGTACGTAGTTAATACAGGAAGCCAAACATGACTAAAATCTTAATGATCGAAGATGACTTTATGATTGCTGAATCTACGCTAACTTTATTGCGCTTTCATGAGTATGAGGTGGAATGGGTCAATAATGGTTTGGATGGTTTAAAGCAGTTGACCAATCAAAGCTTTGATTTGATTTTATTAGACTTGGGCTTGCCAATGATGGATGGCATGCAAGTACTGAAGCAAATTCGGCAACGGGTAGCAACCCCTGTATTGATCATCTCTGCACGTGACCAACTGCAAAATCGTGTGGATGGATTAAACCAAGGCGCAGATGATTATTTGATCAAGCCGTATGAATTTGAAGAATTAATTGCACGTATTCAAGCTTTATTACGCCGTTCAAATCAAACACAGAGCCTACAATCAGGTGCTGAAATACTGAAAAATGGCGATTTGGTATTGGATGTAGAGCAACATTTAGCGACCTTTAAAGGCGAACTTGTGGAATTGTCTAAACGTGAGTGGGCGATCCTAATTCCACTGATGACCCATCCCAATAAAATATTTTCTAAAACCAATTTAGAAGATAAGTTATATGCTTTAGACAGTGAAATTAATAGCAATACCATTGAGGTGTATGTGCATCATATTCGCTCAAAATTAGGTAAAAATATTATTCGCACCATACGGGGTTTGGGCTATCGCTTGGGTCAAGCATAAGCCATAGATCAAAAAAGTAGATCAAAAAAGATGAAACAAAAACAGCACTATTCTCTGCGAAGACGTTTAATTCTTTATGTTTCATTATTTAGTGTGTTAATGGGCTGTGTGCTCATTTTCACTGCTTATAAAATTTCATTGCATGAAACCACTGAAATTTTAGATGAGCAAATGGTGTATTTGGCGGAGCGTGTTGCCAAAAATGCACGACCTTTAGAAAGCGAATTTAACCACCAGAAACGCTATCACGAAGAAGATTTATTTATAGATGTTTGGGCATATAGTGAACGTAAAGATTTAAGTCATGCCGATCATTATTTGGTGGAGCCTAAGACCAAAGCTGGTTTTTATACCCAAGACACTGAACATGGCACATGGATTGCTTATGTACTGCCTACAGAAAAATATCAAATTCAAATCAGTCAGCAATTTCAAGTCCGTGAAAAATTAGCATTTGAATTGGCAGGGACGATGTTTTTACCCTATGTGTTGATTATGCCATTTGCCCTATTTGCATTGATTTTGATTATTCGTAGAAGCTTAAAACCCTTAGAGGAATTTAAATCTGAACTGTCTTTGCGTGATTCAAATAGTTTAACATCCATTCAAAATAGTCATTACCCTGAAGAACTTGTACCTACCATTAATGAAATGAATCATTTATTTGAACGCATTTCCATTGCACAGCAGGAACAACGTCAATTCGTTGCCGATGCAGCACATGAGTTAAGAACTCCCATTACTGCATTAAATTTACAAACTAAAATTTTAATGAGCCAGTTTCCTGATGATCCTAACTTATTGAATCTAAGTAAAGGTTTGGCACGTATGCAGCATTTGGTGACACAACTATTGGCATTGGCAAAGCAGGATGCATCTTTAAAATATGAGCGACCAGCTACGACTTTTCAGTTGAATGATGTCGCATTTAACTGTGTTGAACAATTATTAAATCTTGCGATGCAAAAAGATATTGATTTGGGTTTTTTACGCAATGATCCTGTACAGATGTTTAGTGTTGAGCAAAGTGTGCATTCAATTATTTTTAATTTAATTGATAATGCCATTAAATATACGCCTGATGCAGGTGTGATCAATATTTCTGTATTTGAGGATAGGCATGGTTCTGCATTTATAAAAATTGAAGACAGTGGTCCTGGGATTGATGCTGAATTATACGATAAAGTTCTAAAACGTTTTTATCGTATACATCATCATCTGGAAGTGGGCAGTGGCTTAGGGCTGTCAATTGTGGAAAAAGCAGTACAACATTTGGGGGGTATAATGACTTTATCTCGTAGTGAAGAACTCGGAGGCTTAGACGTTTTGGTAAAATTACCCATGCAGTTGAGTGATCAGTAAAGTTTAAAAAAAGGTGAAATCAAAATATTTCACCTGCTCAATGATAGCGTATTTTGTTGAAACTTCTTATAAAAAACAGCGTATAAGACTACATTTAAGCTCCATATTATCCAAGCTGTCCAAAGATTATGACTGAGGAAATGTGCGCCTCGCATCATTTGCCCCCACCCCATAATAAAGCCTAAAGTTAGAGCTAAAAACAAGAATAAATAGGCATATTTTTTTGAAACTAAGCGATAGACAAAAAATCCTGTCATTAAAGCAAAACCTGTACTCGCATGACCGCCAGGAAAACAATGTCCATACGTTGCTGAAAAGTCCCAGATAAATCCTGTCGGAGTGACATGTGTCATATTCCATGGACAGGCATGGCGAGATTGAGATTTTAATAAACCCACTACACCTGTAGAAAATATACTGACCCAAAACATATAGCCGTAGCGCCAACGATAAGGTTTTAAACGTTCTAATTTGAAAGAGGCTAGCCATAAAAATAGAAAGCTGACATAGCCTAAAATAAAAATATTTTTCAAATACTTATGATTCCATTGCACCAAATAATAATTGTCACGATAGAAAAAATGTCCAAATTGATCCATCCAAGGTCGCATTAAACTTTGGTCAATTGCACCACCAATAGGAAAATAAAGCAGTAAAATCAAACATGAAATAACGCTAAATGTAATACATGTCAGCATGAACTTTTGAAAATTTGAGAAAACCATATTGGATAAAATATAAAATGTTCATGAAAATAGGGGTTATGATTAAAGCAATTTAAACTTAAATTAGAATTAATCTAGACCGCTTTAGTGAACATCAACATTATTCATAGTTGTTTTTAATTAAAGAAATACAATGAAAATTCAAGCAGTACTTTTTGATTTAGATAGTACATTAATGCATCGTGATCAGAGTATAGTGGTCTACGCTCGCCAGTTTTTACAAGATTTTTCCTCCAACGCTCATTATTTTGATGAAATTATCAGTTCAGAATTGGTCGGGATCAGTAAGTTCAAACCAGAATTTTTTTAGAAACCTGTCAGCGCTTCAACATATCCCCACACCAAGCTTTATATATTGGTGATTATCTTCTAAATGACTATACCGGGGCAACGAATGCAGGATTAAATGCATTATTGCTGAATGGGTTTCATGAAGGTGTTGCATATATTCCACAGCGAATTGATAAATTAAAACATGTTGTAGATTATCTAGATTAAGTATCAATGAATTTAAATAAAAAACTTCTAAACATAGAAGTTTTTTATTTTTATAACCAGTATCTTAAAAAATGGCATCTTCTGAATTTGCTGAAATCTTATGAATAGATAAGTCAGCACCACGAAATTCATCTTCTTGGCTTAAACGAATGCCCATTGTAATTTTTAAAATACCATAGACAGCAAATGCACCGATTAGCGCGATGCAAATAGCAAACACAGTCCCCAAGATTTGTGACATCATTGCCACACTCCCTAAGCCCCCCAACCATTTTTGTCCAAATAGACCGACAGCAATACCACCGAAAGCACCACAGACACCGTGTAGAGGCCAAACCCCCAAGACATCATCTACTTTGAGTTTATTTTGAGTATAAGTAAATAATTTTACAAAGAAAAATCCGGCACACATTCCAATTACTAAGGCACCCATAGGGTGTACAACATCTGAACCTGCACAGATTGCAACTAAGCCAGCCAAAGGTCCATTGTGTAAAAATCCTGGGTCTTCTTTTCCAAAGAAATTTGCTGCAATTGTACCACCTACCATTGCCATAAGGGAGTTGATCGCCACTAAACCAGAAATGGCATCTAAACGCTGTGCGCTCATGACATTGAAGCCAAACCAACCCACAATCAAAATCCATGAACCCAAAGCTAAAAATGGAATAGATGACGGGGGATGTGCGCTTATGCATCCATCTTTTTTATAACGCCCATGTCGTGCACCCAATAAAATTACGGCTGCGAGTGCCATCCAACCGCCCATCGCATGTACCACAACTGAACCTGCAAAGTCATGAAAAGAGGCACCAAAGGTATCTTTTAACCAATCTTGCAAACCAAAATTTCCGTTCCATGCGATGCCTTCAAAAACTGGATAAACCAAAGCAACCAAAAATAAAGTCGCAAGCGCTTGAGTTCGCATTTTGGCACGTTCAGCAATTCCCCCGGAGATAATGGCAGGAATAGCAGCAGCAAAAGTTAATAAGAAGAAACAACGCATCAAGTTATAGCCATGCTCAGCCGAAAGCTGTGCGCCTGAATGAAAAAAATGTTGACCATAGGCGATGTAATAACCCACAAAGAAATAAGCAATCGCTGAAATGGAAAAATCAGTTAAAATTTTACTGAGAGCATTCACTTGGTTTTTGTGGCGAACTGTACCCAGTTCTAAGAACGCAAAGCCTGCATGCATAGCTAGTACAAGAACTGCACCGAGTAAGAGAAAGAGTAGGTCAATATTTTGCATAAGGGGAACTTGTTTAGTGCTGTATGTCACAATTTGCTTCAAGTATAACGAGCTATTTCTAGGCGTGAAGAGGAAGAGATAAGGAAAAAATTGATAAAAAATGCTAAAGAATATACAAGACTCGATATAAAGCAAAGTGTCGCACCAAGTTGGAATTTATGCACAGTTTTGGAACATTATTAAGAGATCTAGGTTTTTGTAATATATTGAAAAATAATGATTAAAATAATTATATGCTATGTGTGTTGTATCGTGAGTATTTTTATAAACGTTGAAAAATAAATGAATAATTCGACAAATGGTGTAAAGTTTAATCTTAAAATTTTAAAAATGCACAACATGGATGCCGCATGACACAAATACTCATTTCATTATTTCCTTTACTGGCTTTAATTGTAGGTGGAAATGGACTGAAAAGAACTAATGCCAGTCAGTTAAGCAAAAAAAGTTAAAATGCTGTAAAAAGAGTGTATGTAAATACGCTCTTTTTTTTATGAAATTATCTCAGAATTTAGATATAACATTACAACAAACCTTGCCTTCACTTTCTCAATTTAGTGAGTTAATTGATTTAAACTGGATTGAAGATTGCTTAAATCAAACAGGTAAAGCATCCATTCGAAAAAGAAAACTTCCTGCTGAACATGTTGTTTGGTTAGTCATTGGACTTGCTCTATTTCGAAACCAACCAATTTGGTATGTAGTTCAGCAATTACAACTTGTTTTCGGTACAACAGAATACTGTGTACCTAGTGCATCGGTACAGGCAAGACAGCGCTTAGGTTTAGAACCTATGAGTGCTTTATTTTCAACATTAAGTCAGGCATGGCTTAAAGACTCACAACAACAATATAATAACTTTCATGGTCTGTGCGTTTGTGCTGTAGACGGCGTGGTTTGGTCTATGCCTCATACCGAAGAAAACTTTAAGCACTTTGGCTCTTCTAAAGGGAAAACAGCAGTTGTTCCTTATCCACAAGTTAGAGCAACTTGTCTTGTGAATACCAATACACATGAAATGATCGATGCCCAAATTGGCAGTATGGATCAAGGTGAATTAACCTTAGCTAGTCAATTAAAAGCACCTGCTCATAGTATTACCTTATTTGATCGTGCTTACTTCTCTGCTGATTTTTTAGTGAGTTGGCAATCTCAGGCAGAAGAAAGTCATTGGTTGATGCGTGCAAAAGATAACCTTCGTTATGAAGTTATTCACAATAATGCCGCCCATGACTTTCAGATAAAAATGCCTGTTTCACCAAGAGCAAAAAAGATCAATCCAGCATTAGGTGATTATTGGGAAGCCCGTTTGAGAGGTGGTCCCACTTGTTTGAACAACTAAAAGCGTATTTATAAGTGATATTCCGCTCTAGTTAAGCCACCTTGTTTTGTTGGGGTAGCTGATCATAGTAAAACTCATTTGGTGTCATTTTGTCTAGACTCGAATGAGGTCGTTTCAAATTATAAAACTCAAAATATGCACTTAATTGCTTTTTCGCATCTGTGACACTGCTATAAGCTTTGAGATACACCTCTTCATATTTAACGCTCCGCCATAATCGTTCAACCATCACATTATCTACCCATCGACCTTTACCATCCATACTGATTTGAATGCCATTTGATTTCAATACATCAATAAATGCATCACTGGTAAACTGGCTGCCTTGGTCTGTATTAAATATTTCAGGTCGACCATATTTTTCAATTGCTTCATTTAAAGCCGAAATACAAAAATCCACCTCCATACTAATCGATACCCTATGCGCAAGTACCTTGCGGCTATGCCAATCAATCACAGCACATAAATAAACAAAGCCTTTTGCCATAGGGATATACGTTATATCCGTAGACCACACTTGATTACTGCGCTGAATAGCCAACCCTTTGAGCAGATATGGATATTTACGGTGAGCTTGATTAGCCTGGCTTAAATTTGGTTTGCAATATAACGCCTGAATACCCATTTTCTTCATTAAAGTACGTGTATGACGTCGTCCTATATGATGTCCTTGACGATTCAACAAATCACGCATCATACGACTGCCTGCAAAAGGATATTGCATATGTAATTCATCAATACATCGCATCAGCTTCAGATCTGATGCACTCACAGGTTTTGGGCGATAGTAATAACAACCACGGGAGACTTTCAGCAGCTTAGCTTGCTTAGATACTGAAATCTGAAGTGAGTCGTCGATTAACTTTTGTGGTTGAAGCGGCCCAGTTTCTTCAACACACCTTCTAAAAAATCAATTTCTAATGCCTGCTCACCGATTTTTGCATGTAGTTTTTTTAGATCGATGGGTGGTTCTGTTGGAGCTTTTGATTGATCGAAAGCTTGCGAGGAAGCTGAGATCAATTGATTTTTCCAGTCAATAATTTGGTTTTGATGAACATCAAACTCAGCACTCAATTCAGCAAGTGTTTTTTCTGCTTTAATCGCAGCAAGTGCTACCTTAGCTTTAAAATCATTTGAATGATTTCTTCTTGGTCTACGTGCCATAAAATACTCCATATATTGATGTTTATAACATCATTTGAGGAGCAGAATATCACTTATAGGAGTTGTTCAAATTTACGGATCCATCTCTTTTGCTTGAAGTTGAATATGCAGGAAAAACGAGGCGTTACATTACATCATTGACAGATTCTAAAGCGTATCCATTCAAAGACCTTGCGATGCTTTATATGCAGCGTTGGGAAATAGAAATGTGTTATCGAGAAATTAAAAGTGATTTACAGGATTCAAAGGTTTTAAGAAGTAAGCAACCTGATTTGGTGTATCAAGAATTGTGGGGTGTATTTATAGCTTATAATATTTTGAGACGACAGATGAAATTTATCGCCCAACATGCAAATGTCAGTCCTTTAAGGATCAGTTTCCATATTGCATCCATAGGTATTATCAATATCTTAAGACATACGCCTTTAGAGTCAGCAGGAAACTTACCTAAACATTTAGCACAATTATTTGAACAATCAAAAATATTTGTATTACCTGAAAAAAGGCAGAGAGAATGTTCACGAGTCGTGAAAATTAAAGCACAAAAATATCCAAGAAAATGCCAGTCAATTTCTTAACTGACTGGCATTACTGAAAAGAACAAGATTTTTGAATGAAGGATTTTGGAGGGGTACGGAAAAGTTGAATTATTATGTGCTATTTCCTGCAATGTTATTTGCAAATTTAGCTACAGCAACGATTCATTTAGACCTGATTAAAACCATTATCACTGTTTTGGCTCTGGTCTTAACAATTGCTTGTAGTGTGTTGTATCTCATTCGCTTTGTGCAAAAAACAGCTTCGGCACGTTTTGGCGTTTATATGCAGGGGACAGTTCGTTTTAATACTTATATAGGTTTAGCGATTGTTGCAGCATTATTTAGTCAGCAAGGGATGACGATTTTGGCGATCACACTGGCACTGTGTATTCCTCTGGTAAATATTTTATCGGTATTGGCATTGACCAGTCAGGACAATATGGATGCCAAATCTATAATCTTGTCTTTGTTGAAAAATCCACTCATCATGGCATGTGTCATAGGCATTGCCTTTAATTGTTCAGGTCTTCATCTTTGGGCAGGCTTGGGCGATTTAATTAAGCAATTGGGAGTTTGCAGTTTACCTTTGGGGCTGCTTTGTGTAGGAGCGGCGCTACAATTTACCGAGCTAAAAAAAGAGCTTTGGGTCTTGTTTTTAAATACTTTTGCAAGACTTTTAATAATGCCAGCATTGGCATATCTGGTGTGTAGGTTTTTACACTTAACTCAGCTAGAAACACAAGTGATGGTAGTGTTTTTTGCGTTACCTACGGCTTCAGCTTCGTATATTTTAACCAAGGTATTGAGAGGTGATCATCAACTCATGGCAGGGGTGATCAGTCTGCAAACGTTATGTTCTGCGTTTACTCTGCCAATTGTTTTACTTTGGGTAGTATGATATATGTTGAGTTTTAAAAGTTATATTTGCCTAAAAAACAATCAAGTAGTTGAATTTCTAAAAAATTAGTAATTTGCTCTTGCTCTAAAATAGGTGGTGCAGCAAAGATGAAAAATGTGTCTAAATAACAAAAATCATTCATCAGATCCAAAATAAGACGTGGAAATTCAGCACTTTTAAGCAGTAGACAAGACTACATTCCTGAAAAATATAAAATTATAGAAGTGTGTTGTAATACACGAAAATTGGATTGCTTTAAAAGCTGTTGTGTAAGTTCAGCATCTATAGGCGTACGATAAGGAAATTCTATTTTTTGAATATTTGCAGAAATGATTTTCCAGTCAATTTTACTGGTTGAACCTCTCCAAAATGATTCTAAATATTGGTTAATGTGTTCTGTAATTTCAAAATCCAAAATTTGTGCTGAAAGATGAAAACGATCTAAAAAATCACAGATGTCAGATAAAATTTGTGTTCTATGGTGTGGCATTTTTTCTCCTTAAAATTAATTTCTCATTTCCCATAGATAAAAAGAAAGCTCACCGAAGTGAGCTTAGTCTATACTGTTAAATCAAGTGAATCATTTCGCTTGTTGTGACTGTTGTTTTAATTCAGCAGTCGAAGGTTGTACCACGATTTGATCAGAAGTATTGGCTTTAACACCACCACCTAAGGTTTTATATAATTCAACTTGGTTATTTAAGTTGGCTTGTTCAAGCAATAATAAACCTTGTTCCGCAGCATAAGAGCTACGTTGTGCATCCAGTACAGTTAAGAAGCTATCAATCCCTGCACGGAAACGTGCATTGGAAAGCTTATAAGTAGTATTGGTTGCATCAACCAAACGACGTTGTGCTGAGATACGATCACCGATATTTTGACGTGTTGCCAAAGCATCATTCACTTCACGGAAAGCAGATTGAATTGATTTTTCATAATCAGATAAAGCAATTTCTTGATCTGTTTCTGAAATTTTAATATTGGCTTTACGTGTACCCCAGTCCCAAAGTGGAATGTCTAAGCTTGGACCAAGTGACCATACAAAAGCCCCTGATTTAAATAAATCACTTAAATCAGTGGATGCATAACCTGCCGAACCTGTCAGACTAATCGTTGGGAATAAACGTGCTTTTGCAGCACCAATATTTGCGCCCATTGCTGAAAGTTTATATTCAGCTGCTCGCACATCTGGACGGTTGGTAAGTAAATCACTTGGTAGCCCAGCCGTTAAAGCTGAGTTATTGGTAATTTTAGTCACACGCTGTGATGGCAATAAGTTTGCAGGTACTTGTTGACCCACTAAAAGGTTCAATAAGTTCTGTGCTTGTGCGATTTGCGTTTTATAGTTGGCAACATCATTACGTGCAGTTTCTACGGACACTTGGGCTTGGCGCACAGGAACTTCACTGTCGATTCCCACATCAAAACGTTTTTTGTTGAGGTTATATGAGTCAAGTTGTGCTTTTAGTGTTTGATCTGCAAGTTTAAGCTGTGCGTTGGCAAATGAATAATTAAGCCAAGCTTGCGCCACCTGACCAATCAGTGAAATTTGCGTCGCATCACGGGCACTTGCAGTCGCTAAATAACTGTCCAAAGCATTGTCTTTTAAGCTGCGTACACGCCCCCAAAAGTCCAACTCATACGCAGTCACCCCCAAGCCAACATTGTAGGAAGTCATAGGTTTTTGCGTGTTTAAGGTATCTTGACGCAATACACCACCACTTGCGCCAATGGTTGGTAATTGGTTGTTTTCAGTGATTTGATACTGCTGCTGCGCACGTTGAATATTTAAAGTCGCTGTGCGTAAGTCACGGTTATTGGTTAAAGCAAGATCAATTACTTGGAGCAAACGAGGGTCTGCAAAAAAGTCTTTATAACCTTGTTCAGCAATAGATGTACCCGATGCGCTTTCAAGATAACTGGTCGGAATATTGGCTTGTGCTACGGGTTCTGGGCCACGCATGCTTTGACAAGCTGTCAAAGCAA
Source organism: Acinetobacter defluvii (assembly GCF_001704615.3). Classification (NCBI taxonomy): domain Bacteria; kingdom Pseudomonadati; phylum Pseudomonadota; class Gammaproteobacteria; order Moraxellales; family Moraxellaceae; genus Acinetobacter; species Acinetobacter defluvii. The sequence continues at coordinate 2,411,316 of NZ_CP029397.2, read as the reverse complement.
GCGCAAGTGCAGATACCGCAATGCCACGACCTGAAATAGACCATAGATTTTGCATCACGATTTTTGCTCCTGAAGTTTTTGCTTCTTAGGTTTGTATTTAAAGATACTACGAATCCAGACAAAGAATACAGGGATGAAGAAAATACCTAATAGTGTTGAACTAATTACACCACCGAGTACCCCATAGCCCACCGAGTGTTGGCTACCTGCACCTGCACCACTTGCTAAAGCTAATGGCAATACACCAAAGCCAAATGCGAGTGTCGTCATAATGATCGGACGTAAACGCATTCTAGCGGCATGTAGGGTTGCATCAAACAAATCTTCGCCTTTTTCTTGCAGTTCTTTGGCAAATTCTACAATTAAAATCGCATTTTTTGCAGACAAACCGATCACCGCAATAATCGCTACTTGGAAATAAATGTTATTGGATAAGTTTGGATCACCTTTAATGACCATACCTAACCATGTTAATCCCATTGCACCAACAACACCTAAAGGTACAACCAATAATACAGAGAATGGAATCGACCAACTTTCATAAAGCGCAGCAAGACATAAGAATACGATTAGCAATGAAAGCGCATATAAGAAAGGTGCTTGTGCGCCAGACTCACGCTCTTCTAAAGATAAACCTGTCCATTCATAGTCAAAGCCTTGTAAGCCCATCGATGGTAATTTTTGGATAATTTCTTCCATCGCTAGCATGGCATCACCAGAACTTGTACCTGGTGCAGGCGTACCTTGGATGTTCATTGAAGAAATACCGTTATAGCGTTCTAAACGTGGTGAACCATATGTCCATTGTCCTGTTGCAAAACTAGAAAATGGAATCATTTCACCTTTGTTATTACGCACATACCACTTATTCAAGTCCTCAGGCATCATACGTGCATTGGCTTCACCTTGAACATAAACTTTCTTTACACGACCACGGTCAATGAAATCATTGATATATGAACCACCCCAAGCCATGCTCATGGTTGAGTTAATGTCTGCAATACTGACACCCATTGCTCCAGCTTGTGCTTGGTCAATGTTGATTTGGTACTGAGGCGTGTCTTCTTGACCATTTGGACGCACACCTGTTAAGCGTTTGTCTTGTGCTGCCATACCTAAAATAGCATTACGTGCAGCAAGTAACTGTTCATGGCTCTGACCTGCAGCAGCTTTCAACTGTAAGTTAAAGCCAGCAGTTACGCCTAATTCAGGCATAGCAGGCAATTGTAGAGGCATTACATACGAAGCATCCTTAGCAATCATATTGAGTGCCATACCATTTTTGATAATGGTGCCAATTTGTTGCTCAGGTGTGGTACGTTTTTCCCATTCTTTCAGCTGAATAAATGCTAAACCTGCGTTTTGACCGACCCCTGTGAAGGAAAAGCCAGAGACACTAAATACCGATTCAACAGAGTTCTTTTCTTTTTCCATGAAGTAATTGGTCATGGTGTCAATAACTTTGTCGGTACGGTCTAAAGTAGCATTTGGTGGCAATTGCACAAGTGTCATCACCACGCCTTGGTCTTCTTCAGGTAAGAATGACGAAGGCAACATTTTAAACAGCACAACCAATACAGCAATAACTGCGGCATAAATAATGCCAGAGAATAATTTATGATGCGTCATGCGGTTCACACCATTTTGGTATTTATCCGCAGTACGGTCAAAGGCATTGTTAAACCAACGGAAGAAACGTGCAAAGATATTATTGCTTGGTTTCTGATGTGGATCATGTTGTTTTAAAATGGTTGCACACAAAGCAGGGGTGAAGGTTAAAGCAACGATCAATGACAAAATCATGGCAGTAACGAGGGTGATAGAGAACTGACGATAAATGACGCCTGTTGTCCCCCCAAAGAATGCCATTGGAACGAAGACCGCAGTTAATACTGAGGTGATCCCGATCAAGGCGCCTGAAATCTGTTTCATCGAGATTTCTGTGGCTGCCACAGGATCAAGATGATCTTCAACCATGACACGCTCAACGTTTTCCACGACAACGATAGCATCATCCACCAAGAGACCGATCGCAAGTACCATCGCAAACATGGTTAAAGTATTGATCGAGAAGCCAAATACGTTAATCACGGCAAATGTACCCAATACAACAACAGGTACAGCCATGGTTGGAATGATCGTTGCACGCCAGTTCTGTAAGAACAAGAACATCACAAGGAATACAAGAATAATGGCTTCAATAAGCGTATGTACCACACTTTCAATCGAAAGTTTGATAAATGGTGTTGTATCGAAAGCCAATTTATCCTTCATACCTTCAGGATAGTTTTTACGTAATTCAACCATACGTGCTTCTACAGCTTTTGCCGTATCTAAAGCATTGGCACCTGTCGCAAGTTTAATTGCCACACCACCCGCAGGTTTACCATTAAATTTTGAGTCAAACTGATAGTTATCTGCACCGAGTTCAACACGAGCTACATCGCCTAGACGAACTTGAGCGCCATCACTAGTATTGCGCAAGAAGATGTTTTTGAATTGTTCGGGTGTGGTCAACATGCTTTGTGCATTTACAGTTGCATTCAGTACTTGACCTTCAATTGAGGGTGCACCGCCTAACTGACCTACAGCTACTTGTGAGTTTTGAGCACGAATTGCTGCTGCAACATCAGATGGTGTAATACCAAAGCTGGTTAATTTAGCAGGGTCAAGCCAAATACGCATGGCATAAGAACCACCGAATACTTGCACCTCACCTACACCAGCAACACGGCTTAATGGCTCAGAAATATTTGAGTTTACATAGTCTTTAATGTCATTTGCAGACAAACCATTAGACTCAGAATAGAACGCTAATACTTGTAAGAAACTTGCACCAGACTTCGTGACACGGACACCTTGACGCTGTACATCTTCAGGTAAAAGTGCAGTCGCTGATTGTAATTTGTTTTGAACTTGAACTTGGGCAATATCAGGATCGATCCCTTGTTCAAAGTTTAATTGGATCGACGCTTGACCGTTCCCCGCACTGTTAGACGAGATATAACGTAAGCCATCCAAGCCATTCATTTGTTGTTCAATAATCTGTGTTACTGTATTTTCAACAGTCGCAGCAGATGCACCAGGATAAGTCGCAGAAATTGTGACAGTGGGTGGTGCAATCGTCGGATATTGCGCAATGGGCATTTTTGTCAGCGTAAGGATCCCCGCCAACATAATCACCAATGCAATCACCCATGCAAAGATAGGGCGATGAATAAAAAATTGAGCCATTTAGTCTACCCCTTATGCATTTGAAGTAGCTTTTTGTTCAGTTGCTTTATCTTGCTGAGCAGGTTGTGCTCCACCTGTTTTTTGTTGAGTTGCAGGTGTTGCACCTTGAGGTGCAGCAGCTTGTGGTTGATAAGGTTTAGCAACAACTTGTTGTTCAGGTTTTACTTTGGCAATCCCATCCACAATGACTTTATCGCCTGTATTTAAACCTTGCGTAACGATCCAGTTTTGACCTTGAACACCCGCAGTAGTGATTGGACGTGCTTCGACAGCACCTTTGGCATTGACTAACATTGCCATTGCTTGACCTGTTGGTGTACGTGTAATTGCCGCTTGTGGAATCAAATACGCATTTGGAATCACCCCTTGTACGATTTGCGCATTAGCAAACATACCAGGAAGTAATAAATGATTTGGATTTGAGAACACTGCACGTAAAGTCACCGAACCTGTTTCAGGATTTACACTGGCATCAGAAAATGCCAAATTCCCTTCGATCGGATAAGTACTACCATCTTCAAGCTTTAAGCGAACTTTGGTATTGTTACTGCGATCAATACTGCCTTGCGCCAGTTGTTGACGTAGGCGTAATAATTCAGCACTAGATTGATTAATGTCGACATAAATTGGGTCAAGCTGTTGAATCGTTACCAGCGCGTTGGCTTGGCTTGCAGTGACTAAAGCACCTGCAGTTACGCTTGAGCGTCCAGACTGACCAGAAATCGGTGAACGAACAGTTGAATAACCTAAGTCAATTTGTGCATTTTTCACAGCCGCATTCGATGCAGCAATATCTGCCTCAGCAAGTTTAATCTGTGCCAATAAATCATCATATTCTTGTTTAGATACGGCATTAATGCCCACAAGTTGACGATAACGATTCGCTTTGACTTGTAGCGCATTTAGATTGGCTTGCTGACGTACTAGCGCAGCTTTTGCACTGTCTAAGTTTGCGCGGTTAGTACTCGAGTCAATTTCATACAAAGGCTGACCTTCACGTACAAAACTACCCTCAGTAAACAAGCGTTTTAAGATCACGCCGCTGGTTTGGGGACGAACTTCTGATACTTGATATGCAGATGTACGACCTGATAACTCCACAGTTTGTTCCACACTTTGTGGTTGAGCAACAATGACACCAACTTCTGTCGGCGGCATTTTTTGGGCAGCAGCGCCACCTTGCTGTGCATCTTTTGGATCTTTGCTACAACCCACAAGTGCAAGACTTGTTGCTAAAGCACAAGCAGTAAGGGCAGGTGCCCAAAGCTTTGCCGACATCATTATTCCACCTCGTTTAGATTTTTATCTAAAAATAATTTGTTCATATTCAACATATATTTCGAAAGTAAGTAGCGCATGAGAGAAACCCATAATAAACCAATGCTCCAACCTGCTAGTACATCTGTTGCAAAATGAGCACCAACGTATACTCTTGAAATTCCCATACTTAGGCACCACAAACAAGCAAAACCGATAAAAAATTTGGCTTGTCTATGTCGAAAAAATATAAAAATAATTAAACCAGCAAGTACAGCTGCATATATGCTGTGTGCGCTAGGAAAAGATGCACCATAGGTTTGCACCATTTGGTAAACCGCTTCTGGTCGAGGGCGATGAATATAATATTTTAATATCCAACCCACAGCCGAAGCCCCTAATAGGCTTACACCAATCAACACTATGTTTGCATATTTTTTTACATACGCTTGCTGCAAACACCATATCCCACATAACAACAACATAACAGGCAAACCGCCTATATAAGACAAAGCGATCGTAATATGATCAAAAAAATCAGTACGATGTAGACTCATCAAACGCAGGATGGTTTGGTCAAGTTGTTGTATATAAGGAACATTTAACCCAATATAACTTATACTAAATCCAATACAACCAAGGACAAATAGTAGGATATAAGGCATATCGGATGACCTTGCTAAGATTAATCACACATGTTGAGATTAAATAGTGTGCTAAAGTGTACTTGTCAGTACACTTTTTTTCAAGTCACTATAAATGAGTAATTTATAGTAATTTCTTTTTTTTGAAGTTTTAATTATTTGCACAAAATGATAACAATTTAACTAATGATTACTTTTATGTCCTGCTGATGCGTGATCTTCAACTTGTAAGGGTTGTTTTGGTGGCCAAAAGAAGTCCAGAGGGCGAGTAAAAAAGTGGGTAAAAACCAACTTCGCCAAAGGCTTCCATTGCTCAAAATGAACTTGGCGGGCTCTTAAAGCCACAATAATGGTCAAACTAAAACTTACAAATAAGTTGGTAACACCAATCAGCAAAACACCTAAAAAAGAAATAATAATCAACCCAATATCAGGTGTCCCATTCACACACATCAAACCTTGAATAAAGTTAGCTGATGCAAAAGCAATATGGCGAATGTCTAAAGGCAGACCTAAAATAAAGCCAATGGTTCCCATACTTCCGAGCATAATTCCAAATAAAAAGTTACCTGCTAAAGCACCTAGATTTCGCTCAATATACGCAGCAAAGTTATTTAATTTTTCTTGTCCCATCCAGCTTTTTAAACGAGGATGCGCTTTAAGACGAGGACCAACTTTACGATATACGGCCATATTATCGAAATAACCAGCGATCAATCCTGACAAAAACAAGCATACGCCAGCAATTGCTGCATGGGGTACAGCCAAAGAGGTAAATGGGTTTAGGCTGTGTAATACATAAGTCGCTTTTGCATGTGATAATAAAGGCTCATGCATTGCAACTTGCCAAAAATAGGTAATCAGTGCTGCAGTTGGGATTGCTATCGAAATATTGCCTAGAATTGCAATAAATTGTGTGCGGATAATATTGATAATCAAGGCAGCCAACTCAGCAATCTGTGCAGTTTTAGAGCCTTTACGATGTTGGACAGTTGAAGCAAGTGCTGCTGCGGTCATCGCGGGTTGTTTCGTGGCAACAGTAAAATGCAAGACATGAATAAACATGAACCCCAATGAGTAATTCATACTAAACAAGAATGCTTGCATTAAAGGTGCAAGAGCTAAACGTGCTGTAAGAATTTTTAAGGTTGCCATAGTGGCAATGATGACACCTGCACCTGCCGCAGCCTTATACATACCCAAAAAGCCATTTTTATCGGTACTTACATAATGTTCCCCAGTTTTACTGGCATTTTCAGTCACTTGTAGCGCAATCAGTTCACTATTGGTTTTGAGTAAATGGCGTACACTGGTTTCATTATAATGGGCATGTACCAAATCAATGATTAAATCACCACAAGAAGCGGCACGCACTTTATCTTCTTCAACAATGAGGTTCAGTAAAATTTCGACGCGATCAAGACATTGTTCAAGCAATGACAATAAATAAGTCAAACTTAAACTGACCCCGATGCGTTTGGTTGCACGGCGAATTTTTAAAACCACATCACGACACTGTTCAATCATGACCAATGCTTGATCAGCATCAGGCGGTGCAGTAACTGCGACTTCATCGGCATTTCGATGTTGTTTTTTATAGGCGATAATAAACTCTACAACTTCACGGTTTTGCACTAAGAAAGGGGATTCATATTCACTAAGTTCTGGATAAGCATTGATAAACTCAGGATATAAACCAATACCACTGATCCGATAGGACAAAACGGTGATTGCTGTGATTATTTCATGTTTGACATTCAGCGTTGCTTTTAAAAAATGACCTTGGGTGAGGATATGGAAAAGCTGATTCCACTGTTCATCTTTTACGTGCTCAAGCCAATACTTATCAGTACGTTGATGAAAAACATTGCCAACCAAATCTCTTAAATCAGTTTCATCTCGAAGCAAAGGTAAAAAGTACGCTCCTAAACGTTGGGTCAACTGACTCCAAAAACCATCCAATGATAAAATACCACTGTCCGCATATAAGTTAGCTTGTTTGTGTTGATTAATAATTTTAAGTAAATAGCCTTGAACATTCAAAGCTGCGGTGGGGGTAATTAATAAAGCTTGAATAAATGCTTGAACATTGTGTTGTGTTTGTTCAACATCGTGACTATCTAATGGACGAATACGATTGACAAGCTCAATTAAAAGAGATTCATTTGGAATAGCTTGAGGGGATTCAAGCTGTTCCTGCATTTTTAAAAAAATATCATTAAATTTTATATGCATAAGCAAGTTAAAAGTTCAGTTTATTGAATTCGATGTAATGCAAGCTGTGCCAAATTAAACAAAGCTTGACGATAAATGCTGTTAGGTAAATGTTCTAAAGCACGAATAGCACTTTCAGTTTCTTCTGTAGCACGTTGACGACAATAATCCAAAGCACCAGAATTATGCACAATTTGAATAACTTGTTCTAAATGTTCCGTACCACCTGTTGCGATACTTTTACGAACGATCTCATGCTGCTCGCCCGTTGTGTTTTGTAAAGCGGAGATTAACGGTAAAGTTGGCTTTCCTTCCATTAAATCATCACCAATATTTTTACCTAATGTTTCGGCATCAGAGGTGTAATCTAAAATATCATCAATGATTTGAAAGGCATTGCCAAAATGACCTGCAAATAAACGCAAGGGTTCACGGTACTCAGGTTTACCTGCTAAAATCGCTGCGCCTTCAGTTGCTAGCTCAAATAATCGTGAAGTTTTACCATGAATAATATCTAAATACGTTTGCTCATCCGTTTCTGGTTGATGCTGTGCTTGCAGTTGTAAAACTTCACCTTCAGCAATCTCGCATGTGCCAGTCGAAAAATCTTTTAGCAATATCATGCTGTCTAAATCAACCAAAAGATCAAAAGCACGAGAAATCAGAAAATCCCCAACTAAAACCGCAGTTTGATTATTCCATGTTGCATTTGCTGTTGGGCGACCACGGCGTAAACCTGATTCATCTACAACATCATCATGTACTAAAGTTGCGGTATGAAGCATTTCTATGATCGCAGCAAGTTTACGATATGCCTCCATATCATGGTCTTGTGCGCCACAGGCTTTTGCTGCAAGTAAGCACATGATCGGGCGCATACGTTTACCGCCTGCTTCAACTACATGTTTACTGACCGCCATCACCAAAGCAACTTTAGAGGTAATTCCTTCATTAATAAATTTATCCATCGCTGCAAAGTCAGTGGCAACAGGCGCGAGAATATCTTGCTTAAAGTCGATGGTCATGTGAAGAAAACCTCATACAAATGCATTTTTAAGTTGTTAGTGTAACAATTAACACCAGTAAATGTTGCGATTGAAAACAGTCATTGTACTGAATCTTAATGAGATGTTCTTAATTTGTCCAAAAACTGATGAAATCTTATCTGTTCTGTAAGTCGTTCTTTTGTGCTACATAGTAGCGAAATTGTATGAAAAATCTATTTTAATTTATGTAAAAAATGAAAAACATGGCTGAATTCAAACATTCAGCATTTAAAAAAGCCCATTATTTTTGAATAAATAATAAACAGATTGAATAATTAGCTAAAATGGCTTGTTGTTTAGCTCATTATCACTTAAAATCTTTGCCCTTGTATAACCCCCAGTAGCGTTCGTTATAAGATCGAAATATTCCTTTTTCGGCACGACGATACGGGCTAGTTGGAGTACATTATGTACGCAGTAATCCAAAGCGGTGGTAAACAGCACCGTGTTGTTGAGGGTGAAACCCTTAAAGTAGAATTATTGAAAGCTGAAACTGGCGCAACGATTACATTTGATGATGTATTAATGGTTGTGAATGGCGAAAGCATTCAAATCGGTGCTCCAGTTGTTGCTGGCGCAAAAGTAACTGCAGAAGTGGTTGGTCATGGTCGTCACGACAAAATCCGTATTGTTAAAATGCGTCGTCGTAAACATTACCGTAAACAACAAGGTCACCGTCAATGGTTCACTGAGTTGAAAATTACTGCGATCGCAGGCTAATCACTAGGAGTAAGTAGACATGGCAACTAAAAAAGCCGGTGGTTCGACACGAAATGGTCGTGATTCAAACCCTAAAATGTTAGGTGTTAAAATGTACGGTGGTCAAGCTGTGACTGCTGGTAACATTATCGTTCGTCAACGTGGTACAGAGTTCCACGCGGGTACAAACGTAGGTATGGGTCGTGACCATACTTTATTTGCTACTGCTGACGGCGTAATCAAATTTGAAGTGAAAGGTCAGTTTGGCCGTCGCTATGTATCTGTTGAAACTGCATAAGTTTTAATGGTATAAAAAACCCGCTTTATCGCGGGTTTTTTTATCATAAAGATCATTAAAAATATGAGATTAAAATGGATATTTATCAAATTGCTTTTGATATTAATAAAAATTTAGATCCTATTAATCAACTTGGTTCTTTTAACACTGGAGTGATAGCAGTACAGCGATCAAAACAAGAAATTCTTGATGAATATTGGTATAACAAAAAGGCTTCAAATTACTAGTCCACCTTTTCATCGTCATTTTATTTTTCATAACGAATTAGAGCAGCTTTGTTTAATTACAGAAGTTGATATTGGAATGGGGATGTGTTCACTTGGAGAAGTTTATGTGAGAAATGTATTGCAGATTATTCGTTATGTCTATGCAAAACCTTATGCCATATTCTTAATTTACAGAAGCCTTGACAAATTTAGTGAGAAAAATAATCTAACTATAAAAGAAGATTTTCATAGTTTTGCTCAAGAGCATTATTTGTATAGTTTTAAAGAATTTGTATGTTCAGAACAAGTGTATCAATTACATCTTAATTATTTTGGTTTTCAGTCAAAACAAGAATACATACAAAATTGTTTAACATTTATTAATGAATTTAGAAAAGAATTGTCTTTCTTTGCAGCACAACGAGAAAGAAGAATTAGTCGGTAGAATATTTAATTACCTCCATCATGATGAATGAATTTCTACAAATTATGCTAATAACAATACAAAACTTCTTATTTTCTCTAATATTAGCGCTAAAATTTGGTTTATGATAAATCATCTAACAAATTGCGATTGAGCAAATATATAAAGGTGAACATATGAATATGCTTCGTAAAACCATGGGCGCAGTAGCAATCAGTGCAACTCTGCTTGCACCTGCGATGAGCACAACAGTTTTTGCTGCAACTGCCGCAACGGAGCAACAAGCTACCAGTAACTTGGTGAAACAGTTAAGCGGAATCCAAAGTTTATCTGCAAACTTTGAGCAAACCACTAAAGCGACAGGTGGTACTAAAGTTGCTCAACAAAAAGGTTTGACAGCACAACACATGAATCAAACCTTTAAAGGGGTGATGAAAGTTGCTCGTCCTGGTAAGTTCTATTGGGAAACAACTTCTCCAGCAAAACAAACCATCGCAACAACAGGTAAAATGGTATGGATCTATGATCCAGACTTACAGCAAGCAGTGCGCCAAAGCTTAGATGAACAAGTGGCAAATACGCCAGCATTGTTACTTTCAGGAAATACAGCGCAAATTCAAAAAGCTTATCGTATTACCCAACCTGACCGTACGAAAACTTATTACACCTTATTCCCTAAAGATAAAGAGGGAGCATTCCAAAGTTTAACCATTAGTTTTGGTGCAAACAAAGCGCCGTCTTTGATGATTTTACAAGACTCATTGGGTCAAACGACACATGTGAAATTTAGCAATGTGAAATTGAATCCATCCATTCCAGCTTCAACTTTCAATTTTGCACCACCGAAAGGCACAGATATTATTGATCAATAATTCTGTATAGATTGAAAGCAGCTTTCGGGCTGCTTTTTTTTATAAAAAATAAAATCAAAATGTAGAGCTGTTTTAAGAATTACATTATGCTCGGTCTAAAATGGAAAGACTTTCTGAGAAAGAAATGCATCATAAAAAACACAATAAAACATTGCATTACCCTAAAATGAATAGGTTTATTTCCTATAAAAATAAATTTCAACAGTGGTTGATCAAGCTGATCGGTCAGATGTTAAGACGCCGGAAAACACATCAAGAAGTCAATATTTATCAAGATAAGATTTATCAACCAGTGAAAGAAACTGAACAGTATGATCTTAAAGTTTACGGAGAGATTCCTAAACAGTTAAATGGATTGTTGCTTCGTATAGGGTCAAATCCAATCCATGTTACACAGCCTCGTTTATTTGATTGGTATCTTG